>CP155570.1:3547500-3847500 GCA_041428575.1 Sporomusaceae bacterium ACPt | reverse complement strand
CGCCGAGCTTATGGCCTATATCATGAGCCAAAAATTCGTCAATGCTATGCCGCTGTATCGGCAGGAGCAGGAATTTAAGCGGCTTGGCGTAACGCTTTCCCGCCAAAACCTGTCCAACTGGGTTATTAAAGGTGTCGCACTTTTGGAGCCTTTGTTAGCAGCCCTAAAAAAAGAGTTGCTTTCAAGGGATTTGTTGCACGCCGATGAAACTACTCTGGAAGTGTTGTGTGAACCCGGCAGACCGGCACAGACAGATTCCTATATGTGGTTATATCGAACGTCCGGGGATACGGATCATCCGGTTGTGCTCTATGACTACCAGGAAGGGCGCAGCGGGCAATTTGCCAAGGCGTACCTTGCAGGGTTTTCCGGCTATCTTCAGACCGATGGTTGGCATGGCTATCACAAGGTAGAAGAAGCCGGTGTAACCTTGTGCGGCTGTTGGGCACGTGTTCGGAGAAAATTCAATGAAGCCTTGGTCGGCCCTGCGGCTAAACAGCCGAATAGTAAAGAAGCGATAGGTCTTGCCTATTGCAATAAGCTTTTCGACGTTGAAAAAAAGGCCGAGCACATGACGCCGGAAGAACGGCATGAACTAAGGCAAAAAGAAGCTAAACCAATTATCGAAGAGTTTTATAAATGGATAGAAGCTTGTTGGGCTGATACCTTGCCGCAAAGTCTACTGGGCAAGGCGCTTACCTATGCCCAAAATCAGAAAAAGTATCTGACAGCCTATTTGGCCGATGGCCGCATCGAAATATCGAATAATCGTGCGGAGCGATCTATCAAGCCTTTTGTGATTGGACGAAAAAACTGGCTGTTTTGCAATACGCCTGGTGGCGCAAAATCGTCCGCCGCTGTTTACAGCATAATCCAAACGGCCATAGAAAACGGATTAAATCCACAAGCTTATCTGGAATATGCCTTTAGGCAAATCCAACTGCAGGATACGCTCTGTATTGAAAAACTACTTCCGTGGGCTGAAGAAATTCCTGTAAGCTGTAAAATGCCTAATAAAAAAGCATAACGGTTCCAACAGCCATCTGATGTTTTATCATATCGTACATCAGGTGGTTTTTTATTGATAGGTGGTTTTGCTTTGACGCTTACTGTTATACCGGACGGCGGGTAAGCGTGCGAATCCGTATTTCATGATCGCCGGTAATCTCCGCGACTGATTTTAAATCTTCCCGAATAGCGGCAAAATGATCTTCAAGTTTTTTGTCAAGGTCGCAGTATGATTGCTGAATTAAGTCTATGATAGCGGCATCAGATTCTTTTAAAGATTTAACATCAGTTTTAAGGGTGTTAACATCAGTTTTAAGGGTGTTAACATCAGTTTTAAGGGTGTTAACATCAGTTTTAAGGGTGTTAACATCAGTTTTAAGGGTGTTAACATCAGTTTTAAGGGTGTTAACATCAGTTTTAAGGGTGTTAACATCAGTTTTAAGAGTATTAACGTCAGTTTTAAGGGTGTTAACATCAGTTTTAAGGGTGTTAACGTCAGTTTTAAGGGTGTTAACGTCAGCTTTTACTTCTTTGAGTTCTTGACGAAGTTCCTCAACAACAGCATTAGTATTACCTGTTATTCTAATGAGTTCTTCCATCATTTTTTGCATTTGGTTGAGCTGTTCACTCATAGTTATTCATCCTTTCATTTTTTAATTTTGTAATTTCAGTTCTGCTAATTTATGTGGAATACTTGGTGCATCTGCCAGACTGTATATATTACAGGTGTTTTCACGCAATAAATCATCCGGCATGAGCAACTCCACAGCGAAAATGTTTGCTTCTCGTTCTATTTTAGCGGTTGAAAAAAGAGTATTGGCTTTTAAAAATGGAGTATTTATATCGTGATGGTATATAGCATGCCCAAGTTCATGAGCACAGACAAAAGTTTCTGATTTTTCAGGCATATTGTTATTTAAATGGATAAACTTACTCCGTTTATATTGCTAAAGAATTCCAATACATTTTTCATGTCGGAGCGTATAATCATGACATTTAAACAATCGGCAAGAACAAATGGATTATTTGTATTATAATTTCTGATGAGTTTCTCAGCGAATTTTTTGATATCCACATATATGAAATCCAATAAAGATTTTTTTCTAGGCGTGTTGTTAGTAACGCTCCACCGCTGGCGCTTGACTTACGCTTATACTAACAACACGCCTGTACATCTTTATTGGATACTATATAGATCACTCCTTACGGTATTTTTTAGGAGTGAATTTTTTCTTTGCTATTTGTTTGGCCAATTTCATGGAAGTTAAGAGACTGGCTCTCAATAGTTCGCGATCTTCTTCGTCTTCCGGGTCGTTATATGCTGCCGTGCCGCTTTTATTGTCCAGCGCGTTTAGTATGGTCTCGAGGTCCTTGGCAATTTCACGTTCATCCTTGGGGGTGAGAGGAGGAAGGGAGGACGGGGTTTTATTATCTTGTGGTTCGAAAAGAGATTCTACTGATACACCATAATGTTGAGCAAGTTTCTGAATGATTGTCTCTGACGGAGGGGGATTATTACCAGTTTCCCATTCTTCAATAGTTGATTCAGAAACACCACATAGATCGGCAATTTCTTGAAGAGTTCGTCTCTGTTTAATTCGAAGTTTTTTTATGTTTTTACTAAAAGCTTTTTCAAGTTCTCTTATTTGGTCTATGGAGATATTTACAAATTGCTCACGAATTTCTTTGGGCAAAGCTGATGAGCGTGCTACTACGTTGTACATATTATCTTGGTTGCTGAATGTTATTTTTTTAGTAGTTTGAATAAAACCATTATACCCTGCTTGAATCATTACATCACTAAGAGGAACTCCTAAGCCAATTGCTAACTTTTCTAATGTATCTAGTGTTGGTGACATTGGTTTTTTGGTTTTTGAATCATATCCTTTTTCAATGTTGTCAATATAAGAATGACTTAATCCACATTGTTTAGCAAAATCACGTAATGATAACCCTTTTTCATCCCTTTTTGCTCTTATATAACTACCTAAATTGTTCATATTACACCATCCTTACGCAATTTATTCTAACATAAATGTAAGGAATACTATACAAAAAGAAGGCAATTTGATTGTATTATATACTTGACAAGATGTAAATACGTATAGTAAACTGTACTTGTAAACAATACTGTACAAAGAGAGGGGGTTATTATGGGTCTAAAAAATATTATTGTCAAAACTAGGAAAATTAAAAAAATAACACAACAAGAATTAGCTAAAATTGGTATAAAAAGACCTTATTTATCTGATATTGAAAACTGTAAATATCAACCCGGCGGGGAACTAATGTTAAATATTGCAAAAGCATTAAATGTTGCTGTAGAAGAAATTTTTTTTGTGAAGATTTTTTTTGTGAAGATAATGTACAACATACTGTACAAAATTATCCTGTTAATTCAAACTCAGTCTACATGAAATCCAATAAAGATTTTTTTCTAGGCGTGTTGTTAGTAACGCTCCACCGCTGGCGCTTGACTTACGCTTATACTAACAACACGCCTGTACATCTTTATTGGATTTCAGACTTATCAGCTAACGGAATTATTTTCAATATAAAATCCTCTATGCACTGAGCAGGCAGCGGTTTACTAAATAAATATCCCTGTATCCTATCACAATTTTGGCTTTGGAAGAAGCGAAGCTGTTCCACTTTTTCCACACACTCTGCGGTTATAATAAGCTCTAATTTATGGGTGATATTGGAATGGGCTAATATTCATATCCTGCCACGCTTATGCGACTTTTAAATGTTTGTTATTTGTATCAGCTCCGTTACACAAAATTCAATCTTAGGATTTGGACGTGGCGAGCGAATAATGCCGTCAGCATTATTCCAGTATTTTTTCCAACACAGAAACGAATTCTTTAGAATATTTTCCTTCATCACTTCTTAGTATCTTTATCGCCGTATCCATTTCCTGATGTGGCCTATAAGGTCGGTCGGAGGTGATCGCATCAACAACATCGGCAATCATTACGATTCTGGCGTTGCGGCATATTTCATCTCCCTTTAGCCCTTGTGGATATCCGCTCCCGTCGAGTCGCTCATGATGTTGCAAAATGATATCCGTGCATTCCTTTGGAAGACAAAATGGTTCAAGAGAACTCATGCCCAATTCGCAATGCTGCCGGATATAAACCATTTCCATGTCGTTCAGAGGCTCGGGTTTTTGTATGATGGGTTTAGGAATCAACAACTTGCCTACGTCATGCAGAAAAGCGCCCAATCCTATATTCCACAGTTCTTCATCGTTGTATCTCAGTTCCACAGCTATCATCAACGAAATAATGGCAACATCGATCGAATGTGTATATATCCAGGCCACGTAGTTGCTCAACGCGTTGACGAAAATCCACCAGGGCTTTGTTTTAGACTCAAATATGATAGTGCTTAATACCTTGTGTGGATACTCTAGAACACGATTGTTACGAATATTCATTCTTTCTCCGAGTGCCAGGGCAATCGGAAAAGTTGCTACGCTCTGTTTGACATCAGAATTGACCGGCGCTTCCTGCTCATAGCATCCACGCTTTTTCAGCTTTGCTATAACAGCATCCGTCGTTTTTTGGCCTTTGGCCAACAGCAGGACCCCAGTTTTGTCATAGATGTCTTTCTTGGCGAAAGTTTCAGACATTTTTCTAACTCCTTTCTCTTGACTTGCTCTATCAGCCGCGGGTTAAAGTGATATTACAGTCCAAGCTTTTATGAAACTTATATGGATGAGAACCGATAATAAACGAAAAACCGCAAATCTGTTTATCCACGGTTTTTTAAAGGCATCGCAAACCGGCTGCCATCGTATAACATTAAACTCGTGACTTTGCGTCTCCAACTTTCGGAGGTTTGCCTTTATCAATATTAATTTAAAACTATTCAAACTATTATAATGTAACATTATTGTAATTTTGTTGTATTTAAAATATTAAAAAACCCTTTTGTATGAAGGGTTTAATCTAATAATCTTAGAATTACCACAATCTTTAATTGTATTCTAGTGTATCTTTTTTGTATAATATAATATGTAAAAGATACATTAGGAGGCAATACTAACTAATTATGACTGTTGAACCGATTAGAGAAAAAGCCAAGATTAAGCAGCTTTATCAATACTTGAATGGAAGTGATCCTAAATATGCGATGATTTTTAAATTTGGTATTAATACAGGCTTGAGAATCAGCGATATCATACCTATTAAGGTGAATGATATTTTTAATGAGAAGTGGCAATTTAGAGAGTATCTCATCTTAAACGAAAGGAAAACAGCAAAAGAGAAGAAAATTAAATTAAATGAAACCTTGCGCAAGTGTCTTCATACTTATGTTAAAACTCAGCATCTTGCCTTAGACGACTACCTTTTTCCAAGTCAAAAAGGCGGTTATATAGGAAGAATCCAGATTTACAGAGTGCTGAAGGAAGCTGCCACTGTGATGGGCATTGAAAACTTTGGCACTCACAGTTTAAGGAAAACATGGGGTTATTGGACTTATAAAATATCTAAATACAATATAGGGCTTATTATGGACACTTTTAACCACAGCTCATCCAGTATCACACTTCGCTATATTGGTATCAATCAAGATCAAAAAGACGAGCTGTATTCTATTGTTCAACTATAAAAGCTGTTTTTCGTGTGGATTATTTATTAAATTAATCATAAATGACATAATAACCGAAATATTGACATTTTTTGTGGTAAAAATATAAAATGATTACTAGATATCAATGCAACAAAATTACAATAATGTTGTATCTGATTGGGTTAGTTTACCGAAAAATTACCTTTATTTTCCATAAATTTAAAAGAATAACTACATAAAAAGAGTCGCAGAGTACTAGATTTGTACTTTGCGGCTCTTATCAGTATCTTTATTGGATACTATATGGTTACCTGCAGAGTTAGTGATTATTGCTGGAGAATTGTGATTGAGCGTAGCGGAGGGCACATAATGATGGTAATATACTGAGGAGCCGTAGCAGATGCTGCGGTGTTTTGTTTATATGGTGGAAAATGGTATAATAATCACATGAGAAGAGCTTAGTGTGTTAACATGTTAGGAAAGTGTGGTAGAGTAAACATAATGACAAAAGAGTCTGAAGCAGCGTTAATTGCTAGTTTAGAATCTTTTTTTGCGGATAGACAAGAGATTTTGTTTGCGTGGTTGTTTGGTTCCTATGCCAGCGGCCGTAACAATAACTATAGTGATATTGATATTGCTGTATATGTTAAAGACCAAGCTTTGCTCAATGATAGTGATTGGTATCTCAGTCTAAAATCAGAGATAATGGTTTTAACACATAAAGAAATTGACTTAATAGTATTAAACCACGCTAAACCGTTGGTTAAACATGTCGCCAATATGCGAAAAGTGGTATTATTGACACGGGACCCGCTGTTCGAGGCAGAATATTCTTTGCATATTATTAAAGAATACAATGATGTTCGGTATTGGGCGCGGCACTCACGGCAGTACCTATTGGGAGGACAAAATTATGGTCAAGCATGACATCTTGGAACGCAAATTGTGCCAGATTGAAAAATCATTGACCAAAGTATTGATGTATCGTTCATTGTCGTATGATGAGTTTGTAAGTCATCCGGTTGCCAGAGATGTAGTGGAATATAATCTTTTTATCATTATTAATTGTATGATAGATATTGTAAATCATATTGTGTCCGATGATGGACTCGGTGAGGTTGATGTGTTGTCAGACGGCTTTCGTATTTTAGCCGATCATGGATATTGGAATAATCATCAAACTGCTATCTATACGAAAATGGTGGCATTTCGCAATATGATTGCTCATCAGTATGCTGATATTGGTGCTCAGTTTGTATACGAAATTGTACAGCATAAGCTGGATGATATAAGAACTTTCAAACAGCAAATTGCGGATAAAATAGTTCGATGAAATAAGGCTGCTGGGGAGCGTATTATTTACTGACCAAAAGAAAAAATTCGGTCAGCGCAGAGATATCTTTGTCCTTTTTGGCATATAACCTAAAACGAGTCATGAATATACTTGCAGGAAGGAATTTGGATAATAGATGGTAAATATACCTTGATATGGAATGATCTCGTGATTATCCTAGATTTACAAGTTCTGGGGATGTGGTGCTAAGTAACTGCCGTTTATTATAGTCTTGTGTGACTTGAGTATCATCACTTGGGAGGCGAAAATATATGAATCTGTTGATGCGACTTCAAGAACTGAGTTCTTCTCTGGATCAAACGCTATAAAGAAAAACAAGATACTCCATTTCCAGGTAGCGGCAAGCTAAGCGATGAAGAAGATGCTAAACTCAAAAAATTGGAAAAAGAAAATCGCGAACTGCGAGAAGAATTGGAAATTCTAAAAAAGGCAGCTGCGTTCTTCGCCAAGAATCTGAAATAAAACGACTCAAGTTTATCAGCCAAAACCGCCATAAATACCGGGTGGCGAAGCTGTGCAAGGTTTTAGAAGTATCTATATGAAATCCAATAAAGATTTTTTTCTAGGCGTGTTGTTAGTAACGCTCCACCGCCGGCGCTTGACTTACGCTTATACTAACAACACGCCTGTAAATCTTTATTGGATACTATATAGATATTTTAATATAATTTTCCAACAAAGTGGAACAATTTCAACATGCAAACATATTATGTAATATAAACGAAAAGCCTAGCGGTAAAATGTCAATATGGAAAAACTGAAAAATTGGAAAAAAGATAACGAGAAATTAGAAGTTAGCCTAAAAAAGGGTATACCAAATAAACCTCACCTTAACTACCAAATTATGTAAGAAAGATGAGGTATTTTAAAGGCTGCCAATTAGAAGAAAAAACTAACCTCTCCTCTCAGGCGGTGTGTACAGTTGCTTGGTCTTTAGTAGCATAAAGACCAACCGTACCAGTTTTCGGGCAGTTAAGACGAGAGCACGTTTGTGATGATGCTTGAATGCTTGGGCATATTTTTCGGCGTAAAAAGCAGCATACTCACTGTCATATCGACGAACGAGGTTAGCTGCCTGTATTAGATAATACCTCAGATATTTATTGCCTGTACGAACTCGCTTGGTTTCCTCACTTTCAAACTCTCCCGATTGGTACTGAGACCAAACAAGTCCAGCATACTTAGCAAGAGAATTGTGGTGAGAAAAGCGAGCGATATCGCTAATTTCGGCGATAATACCGGCGGCAAAGACCGGCCCAATCCCTTTCACAGATGATAAGGTTTCGGGAATGGACTTCATGATTTTTTCAATCTCTTTATCCAGTTTGGCAATTTCTTTTTCCATAGTCTGAATAACACTGAGCATAACGGATAATGAGAGATTAACAGGATCAGCCATAGCTTTATCAAGACGATAAGACGAGCGGGCAAGTTTTTGCAAGAAAGAAGCCAATTGCTCCGGATCGTCAAAGCGATTCTTCCCTTTTTCCTTCAAAAAGTCTACTAACTCTGTAATGGACATAGAGACAATCTGTTCAGGTTCAAGTTCTTGCAAAACAGCTAAACAAGTAGAGCCAAACATATTGGAAAAGGGATTATCTTGGCGAAGCCCACTAAATTTCAAAAAGACTTGATTGAGAAAGTAGGTTTTATCGCGGGCGATATTTTGCATAAGGTGAAAGCGGGTTCGGGTCAAACGCTGGAGAGCCTCAAATTGAATAGTAGAAGTCAACTCATGTGGAAGACGGCCAAACCGAAGTTGATCTGCAATCACCCAGGCATCAATGCGGTCGTTCTTAGGAAGAGTATCATAGCCTTTCTTAAAACGAGCCACTTTTCTAGCATTAAGGACAAAGACCTGAGCTTTGGAACCTTGGGTTTGATGGAGGTTAGCTTTAAGGAAATGAGCCAAATGCCAACCAAGATTCGAAGTGGCTTCCATGCCTACACGAATAAGTTCAGATTGAAGTTTTTGAGCCGATTGAAGAATACGTTCAAGTAGAGTTTGAGCGCCTATCAGGTTATTAGGAATGCTAAAAGATTCTAAAGCATCCCCACAATCATTCATGAACTGTACAGAATGAGAGCGGAGGCTAACGTCAATGCCTACCATAAGATTAGCCATAATCCACACCTCCCTTCGGATAAATAATCAAATACTTCTCAGACCTGGGTGCCCATGGGAACCATCTAAAGCAGCCTCGTCATCAGAACTCATGTACAGGAAACAGACAGTGTGGGTGCTACCCCCAGTTTCCAGACTGGTGCAACTAGCGGTTAGATACTCGATGATGGACCACGGGTAGCCGGCTTTCTACAGCAGTATCCAGTGTGGATCCGCAAGGAGGAGAAGAAATCTCCCGAAAAGTACCTGTCGATCCCATTGTCCCATGAGCAAGTCCAAGATTCAAGGTAGGTAATGAGTAAAAAAGGCAGTAAAAAACCAGCCAGCGACAGGGAGCATATACATACTCCGGCTGGCCGGTTTCAATCACTGTTGAATTGTAGCAACTCTGGAATTGGGCCTGTGCCCCGGGCGTATCAAATTGACGCCAAAGTAAGAATTGCTGACTTCAATCAGTGTTCTTATTCAGTTGAAGTTTATTAATCCATTCTGAAAAAGCGTCTTTAACCATAGAAGGAATTAACCACAACCTATAACCGCGCGCATTACAGGCTGAATGTGGATAATATTTCGGGGTAAAAAGAGCTTCTTCAGAATTGGGAACCGGTTCCCCGGAATATGTGTTTCCTTACTGGAAATTACGCTATCCGGTGGATCTAATTCTATTATACGAGGAGGTTGCTAAAATGAGTGTTGATTCTGACCGTGATTGTAAGCGTCGCAAGAAGTGTCCGAAGTGTTGGCATGAATTCCCCCACAAGTGCCCTAAATGTCATTGTGAATGTGATACAGATTGTCACAAGTGTCCCAAATGTGAACACTGGTTTGATGATGAATGCGTATGTCCTAAGTGCCACCATAAATTTAAGCATGATTGGTGCTGTTAATTTGTTAAGCGTCCTTCGGGACGCTTTTTCATGCCCAAAAACCTGGGGCTGACCGCTATGCCACTACTGTAAGGGAAGTAAGCGTAAAAGTATCCCCACATAGCGTATATGCTTCAATCCTGGGATAATGATCTCAGGAGGGATAAGCTGTATGGAAAATACAATAACAAGCAAGCGTAAGGCCTACTCTGCTGTCGAAAAAGCAGCGCTGATGGCAGCATATAAAGCCAGTGGCCTAAGCAAAAAAGAATGGTGCCAGGAAAATGCTATTGGCCTGAGCACATTGCAGAGATGGCTGCAGCACGAAAAAAAGCAGGACCAGCCGCAACCGGTACAAAACTGGATTCCTGTCATCCAGGCTGCGCCAGAACGATCAGCCAGCCTCGAAATACAAATCGGCAAATGCAAAATTGCCGTAGATACTAAAACAGATAAAAAACTCTTGGCAACGGTGCTTGGCGTACTGGTGGAAGTATGCTGAAACTATCGGAACATACACCAGTCTTTTTAGCCTGCGGGGACACCGATATGCGTAAATCCATTAATGGCTTAAGCGCATTGGTGCAGCATAGTTTTAAGTTGGATCCGTTTCAAAAAGCACTGTTCGTCTTTTGCAACAAACAACGCAATCGAATTAAGATTTTAACTTGGGAAGACAACGGCTTTTGGCTGCATTTAAAGCGCTTGGAACGAGGCCGTTTCAAATGGCCGACACTTGACGACGCCACCATGGCGCTTACCACAGAAGAACTGTGGAACCTGATTCAAAGCCCGGGCATCGAACAAAAACTGCGTCGCACGCAAGTTTTAAAAAGCCGCTAAAGTATTGATTTTACTGGCTTTTCGCCTCATTTTCCGGTATAATAGAAGATAAGAAAATGGTATCGGAAATGAGGATTTTTTCTTGCAAACACAGGCACAGCTTGAAGAAGAAAATGCGGAATTAAAGAAACGCGTTCAGGAATTGGAAGCGCTCAACAAGTGGTATATGGAGCAGTTGAAGCTGCTTCGCCAAAAAAGTTTGGCGCTTCTTCGGAAAAAAGTAAACGCGATGACCAGGAACAGTTAAACCTCTTCAATGAGGCGGAAGCTGAGCGCCAACCGATTGCTGTGGAGCCGGACGTGGAAACCATGAGTTATCAGCGCAAAAAGGGTAAACGCGGAGAAAACATAAAGGACTTGCCGGTAGAAGTGATTGAATATACTCTGCCAGAAGGTGAACAGACCTGCCCTGCTTGCGGTGAAGAGCTGCATGTTATGAGCAAGGAAGTACGTAAGGAATTGACGATTGTTCCGGCAAAGGTCAAGGTTATCGAGCACGTAAACTATGTATACGGTTGCCGAAATTGCGAGAAAAACAATATAGAGACGCCGATCATCACGGCTAACGCGCCGAAAGCGTTGCTGCCTAAGAGCATGGTATCCGCCGAGCTTATGGCCTATATCATGAGCCAAAAATTCGTCAATGCTATGCCGCTGTATCGGCAGGAGCAGGAATTTAAGCGGCTTGGCGTAACGCTTTCCCGCCAAAACCTGTCCAACTGGGTTATTAAAGGTGTCGCACTTTTGGAGCCTTTGTTAGCAGCCCTAAAAAAAGAGTTGCTTTCAAGGGATTTGTTGCACGCCGATGAAACTACTCTGGAAGTGTTGTGTGAACCCGGCAGACCGGCACAGACAGATTCCTATATGTGGTTATATCGAACGTCCGGGGATACGGATCATCCGGTTGTGCTCTATGACTACCAGGAAGGGCGCAGCGGGCAATTTGCCAAGGCGTACCTTGCAGGGTTTTCCGGCTATCTTCAGACCGATGGTTGGCATGGCTATCACAAGGTAGAAGAAGCCGGTGTAACCTTGTGCGGCTGTTGGGCACATGTTCGGAGAAAATTCAATGAAGCCTTGGTCGGCCCTGCGGCTAAACAGCCGGATAGTAAAGAAGCGATAGGTCTTGCCTATTGCAATAAGCTTTTCGACGTTGAAAAAAGGCCGAGCACATGACGCCGGAAGAACGGCATGAACTAAGGCAAAAAGAAGCTAAACCAATTATCGAAGAGTTTTATAAATGGATAGAAATTTGTTGGGCTGATACCTTGCCGCAAAGTCTACTGGGCAAGGCGCTTACCTATGCCCAAAATCAAAAAAAGTATCTGACAGCCTATTTGGCCGATGGCCGCATCGAAATATCGAATAATCGTGCGGAGCGATCTATCAAGCCTTTTGTGATTGGACGAAAAAACTGGCTGTTTTGCAATACGCCTGGTGGCGCAAGATCGTCCGCCGCTGTTTACAGCATAATCCAAACGGCCATGGAAAACGGATTAAATCCACAAGCTTATCTGGAATATGCCTTTAGGCAAATCCAACTGCAGGATACGCTCTGTATTGAAAAACTACTTCCGTGGGCTGAAGAAATTCCTGTAAGCTGTAAAATGCCTAATAAAAAAGCATAACGGTTCCAACAGCCATCTGATGTTTTATCATATCGTACATCAGGTGGTTTTTTATTGATAGGTGGTTTTGCTTTGACGCTTACTAAGGGAAGCGCTCAAAGGATGTCTACCGGAGAGTATGCCTCCTTGAATGAAAGTACCGGCAGCCATGGTTCAGGTTTACAACAATATGTTATTGGGAAGAACCAAGGGTAATTTGAAGCAAAGCCGGATTGTGAGTATTCGCGTATTGGCCTAATTGAGTATTAATACTCTTATGGCGCAAACTAATATACAGCGCGCAGTTGCCCTGGAGGTACTTGCTGATGACTTTCGGCTCTCTTGATGACAGAAAGAGATGTATATATCAATAGTAAGCTTAATCGCTGCATTGTTTATACTCATGGAATGGATTGGGGGGAATTATACCTTAAAATCAATATGATCTCCAACGCCATCTGTGATGGTATGATGTTGCTTATTTGCTTCTGGTTTGGAGTTGTTCTGCATGTCATTCCGGACATGCAGAATGCGGCTGTGAAAGCATTAGAAGAAGTGTTTGTTGCCGAAAAATAATAAATAGCAGTCCGCTTTTTGAAGGGCGGACTGTTATTTAAAAATTATATATTAATAAACATGATAAAAAATATAAAGTATAATTATATTTTTTATTGATAAAAATTAGAGTATAATTTAAAATTATCTAGGAGGTGATGTTATGCCGATAGTAACACCGGAAAATATCCTTAAACTTCTTTACGCTTATAATCCTTGGTGGAGAGATGGTTCCGTACCAACTGAATACTCAAAACCTGCGAAGCGCTTTGCATATTATGAGGCAGTAAAAATGCTGCAGCATACGGAAATCAAAAGGCACGTTATTTTATCGGGAGCCAGGCGGGTTGGTAAAACAACACTGCTTTTTCAAATTGTGGAGATGCTTCTGCAGCAAAAAGTAGAAGCTAAGAATATACTCTATATTTCCTTTGACCATCCGCTGCTAAAGTTTTGCAGTATGGACGAAATAATGTCCATCTATCAGACGAATGTTTCCGCAGATGATAATTATTACTTATTCTTTGATGAAATCCAGTATGCTGCCGATTGGGAAATGTGGCTGAAAGTATTTTATGACACGCATCCGGGTTGGCGGATAGCGGCGACAGGTTCTGCAAGTCCAGTGCTGGCCCAGGGAGCCAGCGACAGTGGCGTAGGCCGTTGGAGTGTGATTCACGTCCCAACACTGTCTTTTTATGAATACTGTGAATTAACAGGAGTAAGCGAGCTTCCCAAACTGGATAACGGATTAAAGCCTACAGCACTTTCCGGGCTGAAAAAGCCTCAATTAAATACGCTTATGAATCGGCTTATGCCACTTCAAAAGCACTTCCACCGTTATTTGACCGTTGGAGGATTTCCTGAACTGGCTTTGGCGAAAGACGATTATTACGCGCAAAGAATGCTGCGGGAAGATGTCGTCGACAAAGTTCTAAAGCGGGATATTCCATCCCTGTTTAGTGTTCGCAATGCAGCGGTTTTGGAAAAGGTCTTCCTTTATCTGTGTTTCCATTCATCAAATATTATCAACATTTCCGCCATGAGTAAGGAACTGGATAATACGCCGGTTGTCACGGTTTTAAACTATATTCAATTCCTGGCGAGGGCCAACCTAATTTATATTAGCAATCCGGTAAACATGGACGGAAAGAAGGTACTAAAGGCCAAGCCCAAGATTTACATTGCGGATGCGGCTATTCGCAATGCAGTCTTAATGCTCGATAATGTTCTTTTAGATCCGGTTGAAATGGGGATGATGGTTGAAACTTCGATATACAAGCACCTTGCTGCATTTTATTATCGAAACCGTACCAATGTAGGCTATTACCGCAAAACAAGCGGTACTGAAAAAGAAATTGATATCGTGGTGGAATTTCCTGCCGGGAAGATTATTACCGAGGTCAAATACCGGGAAAACGCCGAAATTAGAGAGAATGATGCAATTGTGGAAATGGCAAATAGCGAGAAAGAAGCGATAGTGGCGGCGTTAGTGATAACGAAACGGCCAGAAGACTACGGTATTATGCCGCATGAGACGAAAGTACCGGTAATGCGAGTTCCCGCGCATGCCTTTTTGTATTTGCTGGGTCATGCTGAGAAAGTGGGATATCTTGGGTTGAGGTGAAAGCACATCAGTATCGACACGTTTAAAATCATTTAAGGTGCAAAACTACCACCACTGAGGCGTATCATTGGTAGTTGCAACAACACGGTCACTAATTTAAGAAAGATATAGCCTCACTAGAGAAAAGGAGTGCCGGATGGTATTGACGTTTTAACAAGGCTCCATGGTAAAGGCTGCCGTGTTGCATCTGAGATACATCATCTGTTGCAAGGCGGATATGCATCGGCATTATACGCCAGATGGCAAAATCAAATGATAAAATATACCATGACCGGACATGGAGAGGGCCAGTCATATTTGTTTGAATATTTAGAAATTTATTTTAAAATAGAAAAATAATTGAATTTTTTTGTTGGATACAGGAAAAGGTGCTGTACGGCAATGATAAATGCTACTGCAAAGGTAATTTAACCAAAATCAGTGGTGAAGGTGAGTGAGAAATCTTTGCGCATCCCAGATTTGTTGGAAGGTTGGATCCATAATAAAATTGTCACAGGTGTCAATAATTGTCTTTTTCTTTGTCTTGTAGGTTATTAAGTGGTTTCGCAGCTGCAGGCTGTATGTGTGCTATATTATTCTCTGACTTAAAGAGCATGTCATTCTGCCAGATTTGATAGCCGTAAAGCACTGCTGCATGGGTTAAAGTGATAGGCAATGAAAAAAGGGGAGGAATGTTAAAGTCCATTATACCTCTACTAGGAAAAAAGTAGTTCAGTAAAAAGAAATTGAAACCTATGTCTAGGATTATATTAGTTAACATGTAGGTCCAGAATCGCCCCTCAGTAAATTTGAAGACCCACATTGTCAACACAGGTATAGTACCGTAAAAATAAGGTTCCATATAGTTAAAAGGAAAAAACGATTCCCGCAAAGTCCAGAATCCTAAGGTAGTTCCTACATCATAGATTATCGTTGTCGTAACTATGGCTAATAACCCAACAGGCATATAGCGTTTAATGTCTTCTTTCTTCATGAATATAAGGGTTAGCCAAGGAATTAAAAACATTGACCACATGATAATGATATTACTCAAATAAATCACTCCTAACCGCTATCTAGTGAATGTAGCTTTAACTTGACACTTGGATTATATACATCAGCTACCATGCCTGACGCACTGGCCGTGAATATGTATCAAGCCAATATGTATCAAGCCGGAGTTTAGCAATCTTTGGCTTTGAAATTCCGGGAAGCATTGCCGACCATAACAAAGCAACTCATGGGCTACGGTAATTCTCCGGTAGCGGCATATATTATCACCAATATTTAGTATATCCATTAATTTTAATCTTACGTTGATCTTATCTATAGGGAAGTAGCCATGAAAGCCATAACAATTCTGCAGCCGTGGGCAAGCATTATTACCTGCGACGCATTGAGCCGATGCATAAAATAAAAACCCCCGTAAAGGAGGTTTTAAGTGGTTATTTTAATATGGCGGTACCGTTTTTATCTATATGAAATCCAATAAAGATTTTTTTCTGGGCGTGTTGTTAGTAACTCAACTTTCGCAGAGCCAATTTTGGCTCTGCGAAAGTTGAGATAGAAATACTTCCAATCTAAATTTTTATATTATATACGACATTTGGGCACTAATGATGCTTATGACGCTGTTGAAGTCTCCCAAGTCATTGTTTTCGGCAATACACCAAAGAAAAAATTAAGGCTTCCCGGTCGTTTGACTGAGAAGCCTTTTTATATTCTGGCCGGAACCCCTTTCCAGACAAAATCTCTGTCTACGGAGCACCTTTTTGCCTATCTGGCACGGTTCGATAAGATTGCATTAGACCGATGACTTGAACAAACGGCAGATGGTCGTCTTGCATGTCGAAAGGTTCGAACGGCAACGATCAATTATGTCATCCCATATGCTGATCTCATCGGCAATTTCAAGAGAATAATTGTCATTTGGCGGACCGACAATAAAGGAGTAGTTGGCACCAGCGTTGTTGTCCCAGTTATTGGCGGCATCTTTGAAACAGACATGCAGGATATCGGCGTTTGGTGGGATAGGAATCGAAGCTTCAAAGCCATGGGCCGTTTTCGTCATTTTGTAGTCCCGGATGCTTTCCCAACTGCGTCCAAGGCCTACATGGGCATATACTTCCGTAGCGCCGCTTTTGGGAAGCAAGCCATTATAAATGATCCTGGAGATACTTTGGGCTGGAGGGACCGCAGGGTAAATGAATACACCATTTGCATGATATTTCGCCATTGAATCCCCTCCTATTATTAATTTAAATATAGAGACACAAATATAGTGTCTCTCAAATAGATGATGACATGCCTGTAAATCATTGTTAGGCACATATAGGTACTGTTTATGTTAAAATGCAGCAAGATGTGGATTTTAAGCAAATTTTAATAAATGTCAACGCCAATTGACTGGCAGAGAAATCGCCTATCTGACTGACGTGACCGGACGAATCGCAACAGGCTTAACCTGCGCCAATAACCTGAAACCAAGCTGCGCTAGACGCTTTCGCAAGCGGGAGTCTTAGGGCGAGCTAAGTCTCTTTTTATTTTATTCAGCATTTACTGAAGCGTTCTTTCTGTAATAAACATGAATTCCAAGGGCGACAGCTTGCTGAATGTAAATGCGTACTGCCGAGCCGGAAGTGGCTGAAATGAAAACATTGTAATAAGAATAATTATGGATAGATTATATATATTGTGTTATAATTTCTTCAAGATTTGGAAAATATTATTTGCTGAATCCGGAAGGTTGGGGTGAGGAAAATGTCAGTTAAAGCTAAAACGGTAATATTATTATTAATTTCACTTCTTGTAACCGGATTTATTGTTGGCGGTGCCGGTATCGCTGTTTTGTACCGTCAGACCATGAACAGCACGGAAGTGACCATGAATAATCAAGCCATCCAGCTTGCAGGGCAGGTTAGCGATCTGTTTAAGTCGTTTGCCAAGAGTGGCGAGCAGTTTGGTGCTGACGCCGATTTACAATCCGGCGATCAGTCCCGGATACAAGCGAAACTCAATATTTATATTGGAACGTCTTGGGGTGTTGACCGGCTGAACTTTATCGACTTGACAGGCAAGAGGGTGGCCTTGGCTCCCTTTGACGCTAAAGCTATAGGAGATAATCTCTCTGACCGCAAGTTTTTTAAGGATACTCTAAGTGATCAAAGATCGCATATAAGTGATGTAATTATAAATAGAGTAACAGGAGTTCCTTCGGTTATTGTAACGCAGCCGGTTAAAACGGAAACCGGCCAAATGGTCGGAATGGTGCTGCAAGCCGTTGATCTTGAGACGCTGCAAAACATTTTGGCTAAAATCAAAGTCGGATCAACCGGAGTGGCAGCTGTTGTTTCTCAGGATGGGGCAATAATAGCCCATACAAATAAAGATCGGGTGAAAGAGCAAAAGAAAATTCTTGATCATTTGTTACAGTCGTTAAAGGCGCAATCCGGGCATCTTGTCAGTTACACAGACTTAGCAGGCCGGGAATCGGTGGCATTATCCGTTCCTATTGATAACACGGATTGGGCGGTTGTTGTATCTTTACCGACCAGCGAGTTTAAGAACGGTTTCTACGCCAGCCTGACCTGGATGCTTGTCTCGCTTGTCGGCGGGCTTATCATTGTTGCTCTCATTGCCTGGGCATTTCTTTTGAAAACACTGCGTCCAATTGATGAATTGGCCCAAAAAGTTGGGAAGATTGGCGACGGAGACCTTACGGTGCGTATTAATTCAGATGCCAGTGACGAAGTCGGCAGGTTGTCAAGGTCGCTATCACAGGCAATAGACAACTTTAGGCAGACAATTGCCGGGGTAAAGGAACAAAGTGAAATTGTTGCGGCTTCTTCCGAGCAGCTTGTGAATGTAGCCGACGGTTCGTCAAAAGCCATAGAAGAGATTGCCGCCAGAGTCACGGCTATCGCCAGCAGCTCAGAATCTACTGAGAAACTTATTGGTGAAGGGGTGACAACCGCCGACCGTCTGGCTGGTGTGGCAAGCAACATGCGGGCTAAGGCTTCCCAGTTAACAAGTCAAGCAAAGCTTGCCGGGGAAACAACTGGTGAAGGCCGAACAGTTTTGAAAGTGGCTTCGGACGCTATTGACTCGGTCGTGGAATCTGCCGAAGGAAATATCCGGCTGGCTTTGGAAGTAAATTCAAAAACGGAAAAAGTTAAGGGGATTTTGGCCGTTATTGACGGTATTGCCCGCCAAACCAATCTACTGGCCCTTAACGCAGCAATAGAAGCGGCAAGAGCAGGCGAGGCCGGACGCGGATTTTCAGTTGTTGCCGAAGAAGTTCGAAAGCTCGCTGAAGGTACCGAACAGTCAGCTAAGGAAGTGGCGGAAATCATTAACGGAATGGTGGCAGATATTGCGAAAATGACTAAGGCGACCGAAACTACGGCCCCGCTTGCGGAAAGAGGAGCAGGCGCTATTCTGCAGGCTCAGGACGGCTTCGCGAAAATAGCTGGTACGGTGAATGATATTTTAAAGAACTCTCAGGCTACGCTGGCGGTGGCAGATGACGTTAATGGTATTGCCCGTGACATTGAGAAGGCGATGAAAGAAATCGAGCATCTCACGAACCAAGCAGCCGTTTCTGTTCAAAACGTTGCCGCATCTTCGGAAGAAATGACATCGCAATCTGAAGAAGTAGCCGCAAGTGCCCAGCGGCTCGGACAAATCGCACAATCTTTACGAGAAGCGATAAGCCGGTTCAATGTTTAATACTGATATTAAATTTGCACCACATTGCGCCGCAGAAGAAAGTTATGGTTGGTTTGTGTGTGACTGACATTAGGAGGAGATAATACTTGTTTAGGGATGTATATATTGAAGAGCTAAAACGTCACTTTGGAGAGGACCAACGGCGGATCAATCATGCGCTTAAGGTTTTGGGCTATGCTGAAACTATCATGGACGGAGAAGGCGTAGACGAGTCTATGCGGAAGATTATTACGATAACCGCATTGCTTCATGATGTCGGTATTAAGGTTGCTGAAGCAAAATACAATTCTGCGGCCGGCCGTTATCAGGAAATGGAAGGGCCACCTATTGTAAAAGAAATTATGGAGCGGCAAGGCGAAAGGCAAGATACCATTGATAGGGTCACCTACATTGTCGGTGGACATCATACGCCAGCTAAGAATAACGGATTGGATTTCCAGATAATCTGGGAGGCCGATTTGTTGGTAAACATTCAAGAAGAGGGTATTGACACTAATGTGGTGCATGTACGCAAGATTATTGAAAAAAACATTAAGACGGCTACCGGCTGGAAGATAGCCCGAAAGATATACGCGATTGATTAGTAGTTATAAGTTTCTGAAGCCGATAGATATATATTGACTTATGATTTTTTGGTATTATCATTGATAAAAAATGATAAAGGTATTTATTCGCAATCTATATGAAATCCAATAAAGATTTTTTTCTAGGCGTGTTGTTAGTAACGCTCCACCGCTGGCGCTTGACTTACGCTTATACTAACAACACGCCTGTACATCTTTATTGGATACTATATAGAAACCGGTAAACTGAACCGGTAACTAAAGACACATACTAAGATCGAGACAGAAAAACCAAACCAAGCAGCAAAATAACAAGGGATGTTTGATGGGGGAGGAGGGGTTATGAGTAAAATTCTTACAATCGGCGAGCCTATGGCTCTGTTTGTAGCCGAACAAGAAGGACCACTGGAAGAAGTGGAACGCTTTTCGCGTTTTGTCGCCGGTGCTGAAGTCAACTTTTCGATCGGTATGGTGCGTCTGGGTCACCAGGTTACCTATGTTACCAAATTGGGAAATGATCCGTTTGGTAAACAGATTGAACAATTCTTCCGGCAAAACGGTATTGATACCATGTATGTAACTCATGATGACCGTTACTTTACAGGTATGCAATGGAAACAGAAAGTTTCAAGCGGTGACCCGCAGGTATTTTCACTGCGCAGAAATTCGGCAGCATCACACATGGATATGCAAACAATAGCCGACTTGCGTTGGGATGGCTTTGACCTCATTCATTTAACCGGTATTCCGCCTGCATTGTCAGCCGGTTGCCGGCAGATTGTGTACGAACTTATGGCACAAGCACGGGCAAAAGGTGTGCAAATATCGTATGATCCAAACTTGCGGCCCGGTCTCTGGCCTGATAAAGAAGAAATGGTGCGGGTGATCAACGACCTGGCGTGCCGGGCCGATATCGTTTTCCCTGGTATTGAAGAAGGGAAATTGCTGACAAGGAGAGAGGATGTCCAGGAAATAGCAGATTTTTATCATGCTGCCGGCGTAAAAACTGTTGTTATCAAGCTTGGCGGGGAAGGTGCATATACCAGTTCAGGAGACAAGCGTTTTTACACACCGGGCTTCCGGGTTGAGAAAGTTATTGATACGGTTGGTGCAGGCGATGGTTTTGCAGTTGGTGTGGTTAGTGGTCTGGTGGAAGGATTGACACTACAGGATGCTGTGAAGCGGGGAACGGCCATTGGCGCTTTAGCTGTCATGTCGCCTGGCGACAATGACGGATTACCCAACCGGGAAGAACTGATTGCATTTATGGCACGGTAAATCGGCAGGGGTCAAGCCAAAAGAATTACCATACGCGTAACAAGAGCATAAGGAAGCCTATCCATAGACAACTGGAAAAAAGCATGATGTGCCGAATTCGGTACATCATGCTTTTTTCCATTATTGTTGCTGCTTACATTGATAATATATAACGAAGGATAACATTTTGCTTGTATAATGTCTTTCATTGCTGACGTTTGGCAGGAGTATGATATAATAAATATGATAAATTTTAACAGATGTTGTAGTTAATGAAGTTTAGACTACAGATTCCTGGCGGGAGGCAGATATTATGGACCCTATGGAAGATTATAAATATTTGCTGGCGCTGCATTTGCGGGACATTAGTAAACGTTACGGTTTGCTATATTGTGACATCATTAGCAGCAAAATACCACCGGAGGCTCAAGTGGCGTACAAGGGGGGGCTGGCCCGTTTATTTGAGTATATGAGTGCACGGCACGGTCTTGAAAATGCCGATATTTTAGCCGTCCATGATACCGTTCTCGAGACTGTATTTACAGAGTTTATTACCGAAGCTTTAGTTAATTCTGTCTTGGATAACCCTAAAGCCTTGCATTAACTGAGAAAAATCCGTTAAGGTTACCAGCGGAACCGGACAGGAGCTAGTGTTGACAAAGGAAAGGGTGTAAAACATTATCGCTATTTTGGCAGGTGCTCAATATGTTGTCAGTCCGTCACTAAATAACGAAACCATTAAATTGTGCAACCGTTATCAGGTACCGATTATGGCCGGCCGCATGACCATCAAAGAAATAGTAGAGGCAATGGAA
The DNA here is from genome assembly GCA_041428575.1 of Sporomusaceae bacterium ACPt. Lineage (GTDB taxonomy): Bacteria > Bacillota > Negativicutes > Sporomusales > Sporomusaceae > Sporomusa_D > Sporomusa_D carbonis. The sequence goes on along the minus strand of CP155570.1, from coordinate 3,825,592 downwards.
GCCGGTGCTGATATTATTAAGCTGTTCCCTGGCGAGACACCACTGGGCGCATCTTTTGTAAAAGCGCTTAAAGGGCCGCTGCCTCAGGCTCCGGTTATGCCGACCGGCGGGGTAAGTCTTGATAATGTGCAGGACTGGATTAAAGCCGGCTGCGTTGCTGTGGGCGTAGGTGGCAACCTGATTGCCGGTGCCAAAAAAGGTGACTATGCTTCCATCACTGAGATTGGTAAGCAGTTTATTGAAAAAGTTCGTCAGGTCCGCGGTAAATAACGTTACTATATGAAATTCAATAAAGATTTTTTTCTGGGCGTGTTGTTAGTAACGCTCCACCGCTGGCGCTTGACGTACGCTTATACTAACAACACGCCTGTACATCTTTATTGGATACTATATTAAGCGAAAGTCCTGTGGCGGATAAATTAAATAAGCAGCGGGAAACTGGCGAAGGCCGGGTTCCCGCTGCTTTCGTTTATTTGAACCCTAATTTACTTAAGGCTTTCCGCATTAACGGAAAGTTTTTCTATTGTCTCTGGCAATCGTGGTCTAAATTTCCGCAAACATCATATACTGTTTATTGTGGTATCAATTTAGGAGGTGGCAGAATGCTGGTGCATATTCAGTGCGGCGCGGTTATGGAGGTAGACCAGGAAGGTAATCATGTTTGCCCGAAATGCGGTAAGGTTATACGGCCGCGCGTTTCCCGCAAGTAGGCGGGAGGCTAGGCGGTTGACTGTTCTGGGGAATTTTGTTAAACTAATAAAACGCACGGACATCGGATGTAGAGGGTGACAATATGCTGCATGAGTTTTCCCGGACAGAACTGTTAATTGGCGTTGAAGGTCTGCAAAAACTGGCGCGTAGTAAAGTTGCTGTTTTCGGTATTGGCGGGGTTGGTACGTTTGTAGTTGAAGGGTTGGTCCGTTCGGGGGTAGGCAAGTTTGTGCTGGTGGACGATGATTGTATTTGCTTGACTAATATTAACCGGCAACTGCACGCAACCAGAAAAACAATCGGCAAGCCCAAAGTTGAAGTTATGCGCGAGCGGATTCTTGCCATAAACCCCAAGGCTGAGGTAACCGTTTTTCAACAATTCTATATGCCGGATACGGCTGATGGGTTAATCGCCGATGATTACGACTATATAGTAGACGCCATTGACACCGTTACTGGCAAAATTGACCTGGTGCTCAAGGCCAAGGCCAGAAATATCCCGGTTATATCTTCTATGGGAGCGGGTAATAAGCTTGATCCGACCAAATTTGAAGTAGCTGATATTTATAGTACTTCAGTCTGCCCCTTGGCCAAAGTAATGCGGCAGGAACTTAAAAAGCGGGGCGTAACTTCGCTTAAGGTAGTTTATTCCAAGGAAGAGCCGCTTAAGCCGGTTGAAACTGAAAATTCCAGTTGCAGTGTTGGTTGTGTTTGCCCGCAGGGAACAACGCGCAAATGCACGTCACGCCGGCAGATTCCCGGCAGTATTGCCTTTGTACCATCTGTTGCCGGCCTCATAATTGCCGGCGAAGTAGTCAAAGATATCGTTTTCGACAGAGTATAAAAAAGCTTTATGGGTTTACGGCCCATAAAGCTTTTTTATTTATTCTTGCGTTTTTGGCTATATACTTCCCAGGCATCCATAATCTTTCTACGGGAAAACTCCAGGCGTTTGGCGGTTACTTTGCTGCCATTGCGTTCATTGTCAGCGGCTATGTCGTAGAGGGTGTTGTTGAGAGCCGATACAATGGCTGCCAGGAGTTCATGTACTTCATCTTTATCAGATTCCATGTGCTAAAGCCTCCGTTGTTTTAGATTGTCAGCAGTTTGCTGCGGCCAATATTCATATAGGATTATAGTCGGATATTTATGGAAATGCAATAGGAAATTACTCCCGTCAATGACAATTATCGAAAAATCAATTTTCTGAATTATAGTAGAGATATTGCAGGTAGCTACTATCTATGCTATATTAAATTTAATAAATAGTACTTTTCGGCGATGATGCTATGAGTGATTAGTATGCTCATGGTTTTTTGTTATTGGCTGTATAACACCTTATACTGCCGATAGGCAGTGCTATATACTTACACAGTCGAATTGAGACAAACGAATACTACATCCAAAAGCAACGGGGCTTACTGCATTAAATATGCGGTAAGTCCTTTTGTCTTTTACAGCAAACTATAATCTTCTATACTACATTTAGGAAAGGAGGTGGCCGCTCTATGCCGAGCGTGCTAACCGATATACATCCGTGCTTTTCGCTCAATGCTCAAACCCAATATGCCCGCATGCACCTGCCGGTAGCTCCCAGGTGCAACATAAGCTGCAATTATTGCAGTCGCAAATTTGATTGCTATAATGAAAGCCGCCCAGGCGTGACCAGTGAGGTGTTATCGCCTATTGAGGCCAAGCACAAATTCGAGCGCGTCAAGGCTGAGATTCCCAACCTAAGTGTAGCCGGTATCGCCGGACCGGGGGACGCCCTGGCCAATTGGGAAGAAACCAAGGCTACTATTAATTTAATAAAAGAAGCTGATTCAAAAATATTAATCTGTTTGTCGACGAATGGACTTCTGTTGCCCGAATACGCGCCTGAACTTGTTAAAATGGGCGTAAAGCATGTTACTGTTACCGTTAATTGTATTGATCCTGCGGTCGGAGCACAAATCTATGGTGCTGTTCATTATCAGGGTAAGCGGTATGTAGGAGCGGAAGGCTCCAAATTGTTGTTAACAAACCAGCAAGCAGGAATCATGTATTTGACAGGCCATGGTGTTCATGTAAAAGTCAATATCGTTATGATCAAGCTAGTTAATGATTGGCATGTGCCTGATGTTGTTAAAAAGGTAAAAGAGCTTGGGGCTGCTTTAACCAATATCATGCCGTTTATTCCTGCGCCAGGAAGTGTATTTTCCGGATTGCCGCAAACAAGCATGCGTGATATTGTAGCTGTCAGGTCGGCGTGTGCCAGCGAACTCAATCAAATGACCCATTGCCGGCAGTGCCGGGCTGATGCCATTGGGATGATCGGCCAGGACCGCGCCAATGAGTTTAGAAGCTGCTTAAGCCAGGCTGAACCGGTAGAGACCAAACCGGTTTCTTTTGTTGGTCATTATAAGGTTGCTGTAACTACTAAATACGGTAAATTGGTAGATCTCCATTTCGGTCAGGCTGATGAATTTCAAATTTATCAGGTAAATAACAGTCGATATGAACTTGTTGAGACACGCCATTTAGCCAAATACTGTGCCAAGGGCGATGACTGCAGTCAGGAAGACAAGCGGCGAAGCGCCATTTTGGCGGCGCTGGCTGACTGTGATGCTGTACTTACCATGCGGATTGGCTACCAAGCGCAAAAACGCTTGCTCAAAAAAGGTATTATGTCGGTGGAATATTGTTATACCATTGAGAGCGGTTTAGCCTATACTGTTGAGCAACTGGACATGAAGGCAGCTGCCGTTTAAAAAAAGAAGCGGCAACTGCCGCTTTAAAATATTTGATGGGCCTGTCCGTTAACGTGGCGCGTGGGATGGGCCTTTTTAATATTTTCCTGAATTTCGTGGTTGGTACGAGGGTTAGCTTCTACTATGACCGTGGCAAGGTTTTTGCTAAACCCTTTACCGTGAGCGTATTTAATCATGGTTTTCACGACGACAGCACCTCCTGACTGTTGTAGATTACCTGTCGGTGCGCTGGTAAAGTTCGCGGTATTTTTTAAAGATAGGGTCTGAGGTCAGATCGCTATCCAAGCTGAGGTCGAGTGCGGCTTTTGGGCAAAATTCTGAAGAAAATTCGCAAGAACTGCTTTCGATGCAATTATTGCAACCCGTAGTTTTACTTTGCAGCACAAAAATCACCTCCTGACTCTAGTCTTCCGAAAACAACCGGTGGATTATTAGCAGCTGGTTATGCCAATTTTTGATAATATTCAATCTGATTATTAATACTACTGCTGAAGGAGATTTACTGACTTATGTCAAAAAAATATTCTTAAGCGTTGATATTTGGCTATAAGGAAAAGTGGTGAATAACTATGCAAACCGGCAAAATTGGTCAGCCGTATCAGGTGGGTGAAGACAAGCTTGAAGAAAGGATCATTTACCGGTTGGACAATGATGGGCATAACCTGCTTATAAGTAAAGCCGGAATTACCCCTGAGGAAGTAGAAACCATTCAAAACGGTACAGCCGAATTCAGAATATATATTGATGGTCCAATAATTTTTTTCTTATTTAAGTTCGGCAGAGACAGTTGGAATGATGCGCCGTACTCTTGGCATACAGTACCGCGTAATGCCCGTGGCTATCCGGAACAAGCCGCAGATGCCGCCACACTTAAAATCAACGTAGTTGACGCGGCCGATGGTATTGTCCGGGGCGTGCGTCAGGTGGCATTTACCAGTGAGTTTGCCGGTAAGCTTAATGCAGCCATAACGGCTCAGGCCAACGGCAGTTTTAATGGCTTGTCTTATGCCAAACACCTGAATATGGTGTATAACCAATATACGGCCGAGGATATGGCAGAGCTGGCCGATGTACGGATGGTGTCTTGGTAAAGTTTATACATGACCATGCATAAATGGTATATAAATCGATACTAGAGCACAAATAAGTGCGTACTTGTAAAAAGATTTTCTAATACGTAACATTATATTAGGGAAAATTGTTTGTTGAGAGAATTTGCAAATCAAAGGAGGTTTTTGATGTCCTATTTACTTAACCCATTACAGTTGGGGTCTTTAACACTGGTAAATCGTTTAGTCATGCCACCCATGGCCACCGCCAAAGCTGAACCTGACGGGAAAGTAAGCCCGGCCATACTCAATTATTATAAAGAGAAATCCGCTGGTGGATATCTATCACTCATCATTATTGAACATAGCTTCATTCAGCCCATAGGTAAAGCCAGTGAAAATCAGCTTTCTATTGCCGATGACAGTGTGGTTGAAGGGCTAAAAGAGCTGGCGGAGGTGATTCACCGTAATGGCGCCAAGACCGTAATGCAAATAAATCATGCCGGGAGCGCGGCTGCTGAAGAAATCATCGGCACTACGCCGGTAGGACCTTCGGCAATAAAAAACCCGCGTAAAGGTGGCGTTCCGCGTCAACTTACCCGGGAGGAAATAGGTGAAATTGTTGCGGCATTTGCCGCCGCTGCCCGCCGTGTTAAAGCAGCCGGTTTTGATGGCGTGGAGATTCATTCCGCCCATGGTTACTTTCTTAACCAGTTTTTCTCCCCGCTGACCAATCGGCGGACCGATGAATACGGCGGCGATGTGCTGGGAAGAATCCGGATTCACCTTCAAGTTATCGAAGCCGTACGTGCGGCTGTCGGTGAGGAGTTTCCCATTCTCCTGCGGCTGGGAGCTTCGGATTTTGCAGAAGGAGGAACAACGCTCGAAGACAGTCAAATTGCCGCAAGGGAATTTGAGAAAGCCGGCGTAAACATTATCGATATTTCCGGCGGATTTTCAGGATATAGCATCCCGGGCAATAATGAACAGGGATACTTTGCTCCACTCAGTATGGCTGTTAAAAAAGTTGTGTCGATTCCGGTCATTCTTACCGGCGGTATTACCGAAGCACAGGCGGCTGAGCGACTGCTGGCAGAAGGAAAAGCTGATCTTATCGGTGTCGGCAGAGCTGTGTTGCAGGATTCCCAGTGGGCGAAAAAAGCGGTTGAAAGTCTTAGGTCATAAGTCAATATTACATAGGATAATAATGGATTAAGCCTGTCAGACTAAGAGGCTATTAACCAGGTGAGAGGAGAGTTTGTAATGAGTGAATTTACCCCTTGGCATAATAAGACTATTGGAACCAGAGTAGTGGAAGCTCTGCAAAAAAACAATTTTACCGCTGCTTATGTTGACACCAGGCAAGAAGCGCTGGACCAACTTGCCGCACTTATTCCTGGTGATGCTACTGTAGGAATTGGTGGTTCCTGGACAATTAAAGAAATTGGCATTGATACTCTGCTTGAAGAACGGGGCAACACCGTATTTAATCACAACAAACCGGGACTGTCGCCTGAAGAGTCATTGGACATACGTCGCAAAGAGATGGCTGCTGATGTCTTTTTGACAGGGACTAATGCCGTTACCTTAAAAGGCGAACTTGTCAATGTCGATGGCGCCGGTAACCGGGTGGCTGCCATGGTTTTTGGACCGAAAAAAGTTTTTATTATTGCCGGTGTAAATAAAATAGTTCCCGATGTTGCGGCGGCAATGGACAGGATTAAATTATTTGCCGCGCCAATCAATAATAAACGCCTAAACCGTCCCAATCCTTGCACCATGACAGGTCAATGTATGGATTGCCAGGGGCCGACCCGAATCTGCAATGTGACTACAGTTATGCATAAAAAGCCGATGGCTATTGATATTCATGTCATCATCATCGGTGAAGAGTTAGGTTTCTAAAATCATTTAATTTAATAGGAATAAGCGGCAGTGCATAATTTGTGCGCTGCCGTAATTTTTTTTGTATATAGTATCCAATAAAGATGTACAGGCGTGTTGTTAGTATAAGCGTAAGTCAAGCGCCAGCGGTGGAGCGTTACCAACAACACGCCTAGAAAAAAATCTTTATTGGATTTCATATAGCTTGTACGAAAAAAATTAACGCATACCTGCATCTCCCTTTTCATATATGTTACTGTTTTAAGCATTCGCAGTAAAAGGGGATGGCATTATGCGGGTAGGGAAATGGTTTCTCTGGGTTATTATCGGGCTTCTTATGTATGTTGTACCGGTAAGTGCTGAGGCTATGGGTCAAGATGAACTGCTAAAAATTGTAGTAAATCTTCCTAGCAGGACTCTGGAACTGTACCAAGATGAGAAAGTCGTCAAAGAGTATCCGGTTGCTATTGGCAAGCCCTCTACTCCCACACCAACCGGGAATTTTACTATAATAGATAAGGAAGTTAATCCTTGGTGGTATCCTTCGGACAAAGATTATGTAGTACCGTCAGGCCCGGAAAATCCATTAGGTTACCGGTGGATGGGTATAGCACCGCTATATGGCATTCACGGCACCAATGCCCCCTGGTCAATTGGACTGGCTGTTTCTAACGGTTGTATCCGCATGCGTGAAGAAGATGTTGAAGAACTGTTTGAACAGGTCGATTATGATACACCTGTCAAAGTTGAGTATGAACGGGTTAAGGTCCGGATCGATGTGAAAGGACAAGCGTCTATCGGTCTTTATCCTGATGTGTACGGCCGGCAAAGGATTACTATGGCCGATGTTAAGGGTGCATTGGCCGAAGCAGATTTGGCGGGACTTATTGATGACGTATTTCTCCAAACCTTGCTTAGAGAGATTCCCGATCGTCAAATTGTATTTGCCCAGCTTCATAATATTAAAATAAATGGGGAGCGACGTCCTGAGCGTATTGTGGCTTGGCAAGGTAAAAAGTATGTGCCGGTAATGGCGCTGGCTGACAGCTTAAAGGCCCATATTGACTGGGATGAAAACAGCCGGACATTACTCCGCCAAAACCAGACCGTCTCAGGTGTTAAGCGTGGTAATACCATATATGTTGCGGCTCAAGACCTGCCGGCGTTGTTTGGGGGAAGGGAAGTGTGGAATGACAGTGAGAACTGCTTGGAGTTAATATTGCCTGTTGCCAAACTAGATGGGCAAATAATTTCCGGCGATATTCAACAGATAGGTGAGACATTGGCCGTGCCGGCACTGGCTGTAGCTAAGGCTTTGGGTGAGCGGGTAAAGTGGCGGCCTGGTGCTGCCAAATTGGTGCTGCATGGCCACTCGGCTACAGTAAGGGTAGCTGGTGGTCAGCCGTTTATTGACATCAACGATGTTGGTAAGATATTTAATTTGGCAGCTGTATGGAATGACCGGACCCAAACTATTGAGATGACCTATCCGCTCTATCCGATTGACTATTCCATGTACCTTGATCCTGATGAAGAATTTTTTTGATTAAGTCCGGCACTAAGACTTAAACCGCCAACATAAATCATAGCAGTAGCTAATGAGTGGCCTTTTGCATAAAATACATTGATGAAACACATATCACAGCTAAGCGGAAGGAGGGAAAGTTGTATGGGGTTTGGCTGTGGTGGTGGCCGCGGCAGTTGGTGGAATTAGGAGGAGAGTTTGCTTGCTTTACTCAGATTGGCAGGACATACTGATAACTTTTATCTATACGAATTTACCTGTGTTGATGAATCCGGCTAACGCTGCTAATGTTGTTATTACTTCCACTCCGGAGCCAACTACTTCGGAATCAAACACGCTATTTATTTCACCGGGAGTGCTGCCTGCGCTTCAAACATATGTTTTTAATAATTTCCCTGAACTAGGGCTACCTTCAGACATTGAAGAAGTAGCCAAAGATTTTTTTGCTAACCTTTCTCCAGCTAATATTTCAGAAATTACTACCACATCTCAGTAGTATAAACAACATTTGACAGAAACCGGCCACCCCCAACGTGGATGGCCGGTTTCTATTACTGCACAGGGGTAATTATTGTTTTATGTAAACGGCGTATGCCGGTATCCTCAAAGTAGCTCATGTAAAAGAGTATTAAATATCAAAATAGCATTACTACAAAATGATTGCTTTTTGTATACACAGATGTTATAATTAATACAAAATAAAGTATACACATAGCCGATCGGCGACAGAATGAATGTAATGATTCGGGGTCTGCCGCTGGTTGCGTCAATAAGTATACGTAGAAAAAACCCTATCACAAAAGTTCCGGTAGCGGAATTTGATGACGGGGTTTTTTCTATTGTTAGCAATTTTAGTTATGTTGTGGATTGCAGACCGGGCAGCCTTGCATGCGGAACGGCTTTTCCAGATGAGCTTGGACCAGGAGGTCTTCATTATTGAAAATTTCATGGGTAGGACCGTCGGCAAGAATAGTTCCGGCACTAAGGATGACGGTCCGTTCGCAAAGGTCCAGCACGAGGTCCAGATCATGGGTAGCAATAATCTTTGTATGCGCAAACGACTTAAGCAGGTTGATTAATTGACGGCGGGCAAAGGGATCAAGTCCGGCTGTTGGCTCATCCATAACTAAGATACATGGATCCATTGCCAGGACGGCGGCAATAGCCACCGAACGTTTTTGTCCGCCTGACAACCGGTAGGGGGCGCGGTCTTTTAGGTCAAGTGCCCCTACTGTTGTTAGGGCTGCGGTTACCCGGGCATCTACTTCTTCCGGCGGCAACCCCAGGTTTAATGGTCCGAAAGCAACATCGTCATATACGGTAGGCATGAAAAGCTGGTCGTCGGAATTCTGAAAAACCATACCAACTGAACGCCGGACATGCGGCAATGTTTGTTTAGTTACCGGATATCCGCCGATATTTATTGTTCCTTCGGTGGGAAAGAGTACACCGATTAAATGTGACAATAGGGTAGTTTTTCCTGAACCGTTGGCGCCAACGATGGCTACTGATTCGCCGTGGGTAATACGGACCGATAGACCGCGCAGCGCTTCGGTTTGGTCGGGGTAAGTAAATTTTACATTTTTTAGTTCGACGATATGATGACTCATTAATAGCCCCCCATCAGCAGTTTGCCTAATACTTGTGGAACATTAAACCAGCGGACGAAAAGAAAGAAGACAAGCCAACCTGCAAGATAAAGTATATCTGATATGCGCAATGTACTTGTTCGTATCAGTCGTACTTCGCCGTCAAATCCCCGGCAGAGCATAGACTGATAAACGCGGTTGGCACGGTCAACCGAACGGATAAGAAGTTGTCCCAAAAGAGATCCCCAAGCTCGAAACCGCACGCCCTCGCCATGGAAGGAGCGTAAACTGTAGGCTTGGATGCTACGGGTAAATTCTTCTAGTAAAACATGGAGGTAGCGATGCATAAATAGCAGTTGGACAACGATAATTCTTGGGACACCCATTTTAAGCAGAGCGGAGCCGATAGCATCAATCCCTGTTGTTGCTACCAAAATCAGGGCAGCAGTAACTGTCAGCGATAACCGGAGAGTGATAGAGGCAAAAGAAAGCCAACCGCCGGTTATGATCACAGAACCGAGTTTAGCAACTGGCGTATGATCAAAAAGCGGGTTAAAAATTCCCACAAAGACGACAAAGGGAGCAACCAAAATTAGGCGCTTCAGCAACGGGCCAGGTGGCAATTTGCCAAGCGAAATCAGGACTGCCGGGAAAAAGAAAAAAGGCAACAGTCCGGTGATTTCATATTTAGGAAATGAAGTAACCATAATGATAAAAATAAGAGTGGTAAGTAGCTTTATACAGGGGTTGAGCCGGTGAATGAATGTGTGTTGTGTGGCGAGGACGTCAAGATAGCGTAAATCAACCCAATTTGATTCGATTTTTATCATAAAAACCTCTTTCACGATGCCGGCAGATGCCGGTGGTGTTTTTCGGGTAACATTTCACTCCGGGTAAGGCAGAACGGGATACGGTTAACGCCGTATCCCGTATTTGACCCAATTGTCATTTGGCAAAATGCTGCAGACCTTTTCCTATGGAATAAACCAGGGCTAATGTCAGTAGGGAACCAATGATGCCGGCTACCGAAGTGCCGGTATCAACAGATGGCCAGGAGGGAGCTTCTTTTTCTTTGATTTCAGCTTCAGCCGGCTGATCAGTATGTTTAAAGTTATAGTCAGGCAGGAAAGCAATCTTTTTTTGAATTTCGGCAAAGAAGCCATGAATTCCTTCCGGGGCTTTTAATTCTTCTTCACCAATAACATTGGCGATTGACCATTCGAGGCCGTCAGGATTGCTGGAGGCAAACCAGGATAAAGCGCCGGCAGTAAAGAGGGTGGCAATCATCAGTATAACTATAATACGTTTAACCGGAGCAGCGCCAATAGGCTGATTTATAGCTGCCTTTTTAATAATGTCGGGAGATTCTTTCACAATAAATGAGACAACTATTGCCGTAATCAATCCTTCAAAAAAGCCAATGGCAAGATGGATGGGCTGCATGAGAAGAACAAAAGTGGAAAAAGGCAGTTCGGAAATTCCCGAAAACAAGGTTTCCAGTACTACGCCGAATGCGCCGATTTGTAATCCGATTATTGCCGCTAATATAGAAGCCAGGAACAAGCGGCTTTGAGTGGGGGTGCCGCCGACAAGCGGTTTGTAAATAAACGGGTAAGCAATATAGCAGGAGAAAAAGCCCATATTAATGATGTTGCAGCCTAGTGACAGCAAGCCGCCATCGGCAAAAAACAGAGCCTGAATTGTAAGTATGGATGATATCGTCAAAAAGGCGGCATGAGGTCCCAGTAAAATGGCAAGCAGAAGTCCGCCGCCCAGATGTCCGCTGGAACCTGTCCCAGGTATGGTGAAATTAATCATTTGGGCAGCAAAAACAAATGCTCCGAGTACGCCCATCAGTGGAACCTTACGTTCGTCAAGGTCATGTTGCACCTTTTTGGCTGCGTAGGTGGCTATTCCGGCTGTGGTTGCCCACATGGCCCCTCCGACTACCGGGGAAATTAATGCGTCTGCCATATGCATTGTCAATCACTCCTAAATATTTTTTGCTAGGATTACCGATAAAAAAAAGACTACTAAGAAACCCCCTGCATTACTGCGGGGAAGAGCTTTCGTAGCCTTGTTTCAGCGGTATAAAGTTTAGGTCGAATCCTTAGATGAGATATAGTGAGTCCTTCAGGACTAAGGTATCTTCATGATACACTTGTTATATTGTGAATATTTTCATCAATTATAGTAATTCGCTGCAGATTAACTTATTCCTGCTAAGTATACTAGATTTTTTTAAAAATAATGTATTTAAGGAATATTATGGCTAACGGCCTATTAGGTTAAGTGATATAATAAACACTGAACTGTTTATACCGCCTGAGCACAGCCGTGTTTGCGCTTGGGGTTGGGTTATAGCCCATGTTGCAGGACAAATATTGCGCTTGTTATAATTATGGGGATTAGATTAGAATCAGGCCATTTGGGTAGAAGGTGATATTATATGATTACCACTGGTAACGTGAAAAAAATGCTGGCTGCCGCTTTGCGCGGTCAGTCAGGCACAATCGCCAATGCTGAAGACTATTTGCAGTCGGCTGTTACTGTACCGCTTATTGATGTTGCCGGACAGCCTTCGGTGCTGTTTGAAGTGCGTTCAAGCAAGCTGCATTGGCAGCCTGGCGAGATTTGTTTCCCGGGCGGGCGCATTGAAGACGATGACGCCAGTCCGCTGGCTGCCGCTGTGCGTGAGACGACCGAGGAGCTGGGCGTTGGGCCGGACGACATTGAAGTCCTGGGCCCGCTTGATTTTCTTGTCAGTCCAATTGGCGTGATTATCTATCCGTTTGCCGTACATTTATCTGCCGAACTGCCGTTAATGCACAATACGGATGAGGTGGCAGAAGTATTTACCGTGCCGCTCGATTTTTTGCTCAATACCAAGCCACGTATGGCGTCAATGGAGATGGCCACTAAGCCGCAGGCGGGGTTCCCCTTTGAGCTTTTGCCGCCTGACTACCCCCATGACTATCGACGCCGGGCCAAATATCCGGTGCTTTTCTATCAGTATGAGCGATTTGTTATCTGGGGACTAACAGCCAGGGTACTGGACGGGTTCCTTACTGTTTGCCGGAATAAGCTGGACGGAGCTGATAAGGTATGATGCCGTTAGTAATACTATTGGTCAGCATTGCCGGCCTGGTATCCTTTCATCCTTTTGACGGTTACTTCCGTTTTACGCTAAGTGTGGCAATGCTGGCCACACTGCTCTTATATTTTGAACGTTTATCAGTCATAAAGGTGTCTGCGATAAGCGGCGGGTTTATGCTGCTATTTAGGACAGCCGTAAAATATCCGTTCATTGATGCTGCCCTAACGGACACACTAATACATAATCTACCGGCTTTTGGGTACTATCTTGCCTATGCAGTATTGTTTAAGGCGCTCAAAGTGCGGGACTATACCGGCAATATGCCGGCGCTGGTACTGCTCCTAAGCATCTGTGATATTGCCAGCAACTGTGTCGAGCTTATTATTCGTTGGGAGCTGTTCGGTCGCAGTCTGGAAACCATTTTGACCAGTGTGGTGGCTATGGGGATTGGTCGCTCGATTTTAGCGGTCATTGGCTATTATTCATTGAAACGTTATCGCGATTTTGTGCTGGCTGAAGACTATGCCGCCCGTTACGCCGAGCTTACGCTCATAATTGCCAGACTTAAAGCCGAATTATTTTATTTAAAAAAATCATCGGCTAATATCGAGTTGGTTATGGAAAAAGGCTACACCTTGTACCAAAAACTTAATGCCGACCACCCCGGTGAATTGGCGCAGCCTGATTCGCCTGCAGCCCAGGCGCTGGCTATTGCCCGCGACATTCACGAAGTAAAAAAAGATTACTATCGTGTTACCCGGGGAATTGAAGAAATTCTCAATGTCGCCGAAAGCGAAGACGGCTTGCCGTTGGCCGAATTCTTCCAGATTGTCGAACAGAATACCAAACGGTACCTCAGCAGTCTGGACAAGCCTGTTACAATTACTTTTGACTATAGCGGCAGCGGTGAATTGATTACTGACCAGTACTACGCCATTGTCTCAATTCTGGACAACTTAATTACCAACGCGGTTGAAGCTGTCGGACCTGCCGGCGTCGTTGCCGTCGCCGGTCGACGCGGCGGCGGCAGATTAACGCTTACTGTTGCCGACAACGGTCCCGGTATCAAGCCGGAGGAGATTGAGCTGATATTTGCCCCTGGATATTCAACCAAGTTTTCTGAAATAACCGGGCGCATGTCGACCGGTCTGGGACTGAGCCATGTCAAAAATCTGGCCGAGTCGCTGGGGGGAGAGGTAACAGTAACGTCTTCGCCAGGGAAAACAATATTTACTGTGTTTTTACCGTTGGCTAACCTTGCGGCAATTGGTTAGGAGCGGGTGATGATCGAACGGTAACGGGTGATGATCGAACGGTAATTTGACGGGAGTGTACAAGGATCATGCGGTTTGCAATCATTGAGGACGATGTAAGTGTCCGAAAAATTATCAGCAATATCATCAATAAATACCAGTTAGGAACAGTTGTAGCCGAATGCGGCGACGGCCTTAAAGCTGAGGAAATAATTACCGAGTACTCGCCGGAAGTGTCGATTGTTGATTTGTTGCTGCCTGGCCAGGATGGCGTGGAACTTATTAAAAAACTTCGTGAAAAAGGGGTAACTACATCTTTTATCATGGTTTCTGAGAGTACCAGCCAGACAATGATAACCAAAGCCTATCAAATGGGTATAGATTTTTACATCCACAAGCCGATAAACGTTCTGGAGATTGTATCGGTCATCCGGAAAGTAGAAGAAAGTCGCCGGTTGAGGGCAGTCATGTCGCTTATTTCGGAAACTACCGCCCGCTATGTCAGCCCGGCAAGCCGTCTGGCCGAACCTGATGATAACGTTAAGAAGAACCGGATTAACCGGATATTTTCCGATTTGGGGATTATTGGCGAGGCCGGAGCCAAAAACATTCACCAGTTGGCTGAGCTGGTAGATGCACGCCTGGCAGGCGGACATGACAAAACGTATCAACTGCATGAGCTGTATCAGGAACTATCTCTGGCCGCCGGGCAGGATGTAAAGACAATCGAACAGCGGGTACGGCGGGCCATTGCCAAAGCCATGCAAAACGTTGCCAATACCGGCATTGAAGATTATTATAGTGATAAATTTCAAATGTACAGCGGCACATTGTTTGATTTTAAGGAGATCAGGCAGGAGATGGCGTTTATTCAAGGAAAAGGCTCATACCGCGGCAAAATCAATATAAAGAAATTTCTCGAAGGACTGCTGTTTTTAGCTGCTGAATAACCCCGCCTAGGCGGGGTTATTGCATTATGTATACATATTACCTTGGCATGAAAGTTTGTGTCTGTTTTTGTAGTTTTTTATAGAGAAACCTTTACATTAAATTCAGAAAAATGTTCTTTATAAAAAATGAAGGAGGTAATATGTTATGTCTCAAACTGCTCAACCGAAAAAAGGCATGGGCCTGACGACGCAGATTTTTATCGGTCTTATTCTTGGTGTTATCTTTGGCTATGCCTTCCCTAAGTATGCTGTAGAACTAAAACCGGTTGGCGACATGTTCATCCGGATGATTAAGATGATTGTTGTGCCGCTGGTATTCAGCTCGCTGGTTATGGGCATTGCCGGCACCGGCGATTTCAAAAAACTTGGCCGGCTGGGTGTTAAAGCAATCCTCTGGTTCGAAATTGCCACTACTTTGGCCCTCATTGTTGGCCTGTTGGTTGTTAACGTGTTCCAGCCTGGTGTAGGCGTTAGCGTTACTGCCGGTGATGCCAGCGCTGCCGCCGCTGCTGCCAAAAAGACTATCGATATGACGCAAATGCTTGTCAACATTGTTCCCACTAATATTGTTGACGCAATGGCCCGTGGGGACATGCTGCAAATCATCCTGTTCTCGACCTTCTTTGGTGTAGCGGCTGCTGCTATCGGGGCAACCGGCAAACCGGTAGTAGACATGTGCATCAGCGTTGCCGAGATCATGTTCAAGTTTACCTGGTATGTCATGAAGCTTGCGCCGATTGGCGTATTTGCCCTTATTGCCTTTACTGTCGGTAAATTCGGCCTGGCTATGCTGATTCCGCTGGCTAAGCTTATAGGTTCATTGTACTTCGCGCTGGTTGCCTTCGTCGGCTTGGTGCTGTTCAGCGCTTCGATGATTATCCGGGTAAATTTCTTCCATCTGCTGCGGGCGCTTAGAGAGCCAATTCTTATTGCTTTTTCAACAGCTTCCAGTGAAGCTGCTCTGCCGATTGCCATGGAAAAACTTGAAAAGTTCGGTGTTCCTAAACATATTATTACCTTTGTATTACCTACCGGTTATACCTTTAACCTGGACGGTTCAACCCTGTACAGTGCCTTAGCGGTAGTATTCATCGCGCAGGTGTATGGTATACCGTTTGATATCTCGCAACAAATTCTCATGGTTCTGACCCTGATGCTGTCCACCAAAGGTATTGCCGCCGTTCCCGGTGCATCGCTTATTGTTATCGCCGGTACGGCAGCCGCTTTCGGCCTGCCGGTTGAGGGTATTGGCATCATCCTGGGTGTTGACCGTATTCTTGATATGGCCCGTACTGCATGTAATCTTATCGGTAACTGTGTAGCTGCCGTTGTTGTTGCCCGCTGGGAAAAAGAACTGCCCAACGAAGTGCTTGAGGTGGCCTATGCGCAAAATTACGACGACTAATATTTGATTTTTTACGGGCTGCCTTCCGGCAGCCCTAATTGCTTTATTTTATTTTAATAAAAAAAGGATAAAAGCAAAACCAGAGAGAATAGATATGGTATATTAACCCATTGTATTGCGGAGAGGTATATGACCAGACAGTTTGCTTTGGCCTTCGGCATGCACGACATTACTGCCAGTGTGCCGGAAGAACAGTTTGCCGGTGTTATTGAGGGCCGGGAAATATTACCGATAACTGATGTTCCGGCTGCCGTGCGCGCAGTACTTAATAGTCCCACCGGCAGTCCGCCGCTTAACAACATAATGTGCCCTGGAGACCGGATTGCGCTAGTTGCGTCCGATATTACCCGGCAGTGGGTGCGGCATGACCTGTTTTTACCTGTTCTTCTAAATAAACTCAATGAGGTCGGCATACCTGACAGTAATATCACGCTGGTAGTGGCATTAGGAGCGCACCGCCGCCATACGGCTGAAGAAAATGTGCTGACTTACGGCTCCGAAGTTGTTGACCGGGTAAAGATTGTGCAAAGTTACGCTCCGGAAGCGTCCGATTTTGTGCCGATTGGCCGGACGAGCCGGGGGACTGATGTGCATGTTAATCGCCATGTAGTTAGCGCTGACAAAGTCATTCTTACCGGTGGTATTACCTACCACTCTATGGCTGGATTTGGCGGCGGCCGTAAAGCCATCCTGCCGGGGGTGGCCGGTTATGCGACAATCCAGGCCAACCACCGGCTGTGTTTAAGTTCTAAGGCCGGCCAGGGACTAAATCCAAATTGCCGGCAGGGCAATTTGGATACCAATGACATGCATCTTGACATGCTCGAAATAGCTGCTATGGTAAATCCGGCTTTTCTGCTTAATGCCGTGCTTACCGCTGAAGGGGATTTTGCCGCTTTTGTTGCCGGTCACTGGTTGGAAGCGTGGTTAACAGGCTGCCGTAAGGTGGAGGAAATCGCGGGTGTGCCGGTGGCGTCAGCCGCCGATGTGGTCATTGCCTCGGCAGGAGGATATCCTAAGGACATTAATTTTTATCAGGCGTCAAAGACGATTGAAAACGCGTGCTTAGCTGTTAAGCCAGGCGGTGTCTTGATTGCGCTCATGGAATGCCGGGAGATTGGCGACCCGCCGGACTTTAGTCAATGGTTTGATTACCATACGCTTTATGAACGGGAAATGGCGCTGAGAGAAGCCTTTACCGTGCCAGGATTTGTTGCATTGAAGCTGGGGTTTATTGCTAAAGACCTGCCGGTGATCGTGGTATCGCTGCCGGAAAACAGGGCATTTATAGAAAATGCCGGCATGCTGTTTGCCGCTACGCTGGCAGAGGCGCTGCAGCTGGCGGCCGGCAAGCTGGGCCGCGAGGATTTTACCGTTAGTATTATGCCTCACGGGGGAAGCATTGTTCCTGTAAAAAAAAGTCCGCAACCATAATACATAATGCATATATATACTGAAAACAAAGACAAAATTATAGCCGGCAGAAGCAGGAGTTTCCATAACTTGCGGCGAAATGTTAAAAAATCAAATTTAATATTTATTATTTGCGGAGGGGATTTTATGCAAAGGAAACTGGTAGCGCTGCTACTCTTGGCAGCAATGCTGGCTATTGTTGTTGCCGGCTGTGGCGCCAATAAACCCGCACAACAGGCAGCGTCTCAGCCAGCCGAGAAGAAACCTATTATTATTGCCTATACTCCTTGGACTGGTTATGGCGCTTTGTTTGTCGCTAAAGAAAAAGGCATGTTTAAAAACAAGGGTGTCGATGTTGAACTGCAGGCCATTGAAGGGGTTGGCGACCGCAAGCAGGCGTTGGTAGCCGGTAAAATTCAGGCTATGGCTGCTTCGCTGGACGTGTCGGTATCTGCTGCCGGCGAAGGGGTGCCGATGAAATTTGTTTGGGCGTTTGATGCTTCTAACGGTGCGGACGGCATAATTGTTAAAAAAGGCAAAGGCATTGAAAAAATAGCTGACCTTAAGGGCAAGGAAGTAGCGTTCCACCGTGGTTCGGCTTCCCACTTCCTCTTGTCCACCCTGCTGGAGAAAAACGGACTGAGTGACAGTGACATCAAAGCGGTTGACATGAAAGCCAGTGAAGCCGCTTCGGCATTTATGGCCGGTAAAGTTGACGCTGCTGTTACCTGGGAACCGCATTTGGGTAAAGCAGTGGCTGCCGGTGACAGCATTCTGGCTACCACTAAAGACACTCCGGGCCTGATTGCCGACGTATTGGCTTTCCGGGAAGACATGGTTAAAAACAACCCGGACACCGTCCAGGCAGTTGTTGCCGCGCTGGCCGAAGCGACTGACTATATGAATAAAAATCCTGAAGAAACCAGCAAGATTCTTGCCGATGCTTTCAAGATGAAACCTGAAGAAGTGGCTGCCGACATCAAAACCGTTAAATTCTATGACTTGAAAGACAATCTTCAATTCTACGGTACCAAAGAAAACCCCGGCCCCATTTTTGATGTTGGCAAACGGGCAGGCGATTTTTATGTAAAGCTCAAGCTATTATCTCAGGCGCCTGACTTGAATAAGTTCATTGACAATACTTTTATCACTAAAGTTAAGCAATAAAAAGAGACTTGGCCGCTCTTAACTCCCGCTTGTATAGGCAGGAGTCTTAGAGCGGCTTGGTCATCGGATAAATGTGCCGATAAAGAGGCCGAGTTAGAGGCGGCATTGCTTCTGTTCGGCCTCTTTAAGTTTAAATTAAGGTTAAGGAGGGTGCATGATGGTCAAGTGCAAACTTTTAACACCTAAAGCTGAAATTGCCGCGCCGCTGTACTTTGCTTTAAGCGCATTGACCTTTGTTTTGTTGGCAGTCGTTTGGTCGGCGCTAACTTACAGCGACCTTATTCCGCCCATGTTTTTGCCGCCACCGGACAAGGTTGTCAAAGACGGTGTATTGCTATTTTCCCATTTTAATTTGGTTGATGATATTGTAGCGAGTGTCATACGTGTTACTATCGGTTTTTTGCTGGCAGCCGTCATCGCCGTGCCACTGGGCATCATGATGGGCAGCTTGAAAGTATGTGAGGCGCTTGTCGAACCGCTGTTAAGCTTTATCCGCTATATGCCTGCTTCAGCATTCATACCGCTGTTTATTCTGTGGCTGGGTATTGGCGAGAGTGAGAAAATTGCCGTTATTTTTTTCGGCACCTTTTTCCCGCTGGCACTTATGATTATGGATGTAACCAAAAACGTGCCCCATGACCTTATTGATACGGCCTATACCCTTGGGGTGTCGCGCGCGGGAGTATTCCGCCGGATTATTCTGCCTGCCAGTATGCCCGGGATTGTCGATACGCTGAGAATTGCTTTCGGCTGGGCGTGGACTTATCTGGTAGTAGCCGAGATCGTCGCTGCCGGCTCAGGGCTGGGGTATATGATCATGCAATCGCAGCGGTTTTTAAAAACGGGAAATATTATTGTCGGCATTATTGTCATTGGTGTCATCGGCATTATTATTGATGTGGTGTTTAAATGGCTATACGCCAGAATGTTCCCGTGGATGGGCAAAGGAGGACGGTAGCATGACAAGTTCGGTGCGAGATAAATTAATCATTGACGGCGTTAGCAAAGTATTTACCGGTAAAGAGCGTCAGGTTACCGCTTTGGCTGAAGCCAGTTTTACCGTCAAACCCAGCGAGTTTGTTACCATTCTGGGACCGTCCGGCTGCGGGAAATCGACCATCTTAAAAATTGTTGCCGGTCTGGAAGCCCCGACATCCGGCCGGGTGCTCCTGGATGGCCGCGAGATAGCCGGACCGGGGCGTGACCGGGGGATGGTTTTTCAGACCTATACGCTGTTTCCCTGGCTGACAGTGCGGGAAAACATTGAATTTGGCCTGGATGTTGCCGGTAAGGATGAAGCCGCCCGTAAAGAAGTGTCAGACCATTATATCGAAAAAATTGGTCTAAAAGGTTTTGAAAATTTTTTCCCCCGCGATTTGTCGGGCGGTATGAAACAACGGGTAGCCATTGCCCGCGCATTGGCCAACGATCCGGAAGTACTGCTTATGGACGAGCCGTTTGGCGCATTGGATGCCCAGACCAGGACAGTCATGCAGGAACTGCTGTTGGATGTATGGGATGAATCACACAAGACAATCCTCTTTGTCACTCATGATGTCGATGAGGCTGTGTTTATCGGTGATACTATTTATGTCATGACTGCCCGGCCCGGTCGGATTAAAGCCAGAATCGAAGTGACACTGCCTGATCAGCGCACCTTTGACTTAAAACTTAGTGACGACTTTATGCGGATTAAACGCGAAGTTATGGGGCTCATCCGGGAAGAGGCCTGGAAGGCCGCCAATACTAATACGTAACGCGCGGGAGGAAATGAGTAATGAAGAGTTTGTCCCAAATTACCGAAACTTTTTCTGAATCAGTCATTCGTGAAATGACCAGAATTTGCGATGAAGTGGGGGGTTACAACCTATCCCAGGGGTTTCCCGACTTTGCAAGTCCTAAACCGATCCAAGAAGCAGCCATATGGGCGATAACTTCAGGCTATAACCAGTACCCGGTTACTTTTGGTGAGCCTGAACTTAGAGAAGCCATCAGCCGCAAAGTGCGTACCTATAACAACATTGAATGTGATCCCAGGACTGATATCACCGTAACCTGCGGCGCTACCGAAGCGATGATTGCCACATTGAAGGCATTGATTAACCCCGGGGACGAAATCATCATTTTTGAACCGTTTTATGAAAACTATGGCCCTGACTCAATTTTGTCAGGGGCTACGCCACGCTATGTGACACTGTACGGACCTGATTGGCATTATTCGTATGAGGAACTGGCAGCGGCTTTTAATGAAAAAACCAAAGCCATCATTATCAATACGCCTAATAACCCCACAGGTAAAGTGTTTACCCGAAAAGAACTCACTGAGATTGCCGAGTTGTGCATTAAATGGGACACCTATGCTGTGGCGGATGAAATATATGAACATATTCTTTATGACGGCGCTGAGCATGTTTCGATTGCTTCGCTGCCCGGCATGGCTGAGCGCACGGTAACGATTAACTCCATTTCCAAGACTTACTCGGTAACCGGGTGGCGGGTAGGCTGGGCCATTGCCGCTCCTCACATCACCCAGCGCATCCGCAAAGTACATGACTTTTTTACGGTAGGTGCACCGACTCCCTTCCAACACGCTGCCGCCAAAGCCATGACCTTTGGCCCCGAGTATTACGATGAACTGAAAAGCCATTATGCCGAGTACCGCGATTTTATTCTGGGGGCTCTCCGTGAAGCCGGGTTTACATGTGAAATGCCCAAAGGCGCATACTATGTGCTGACCGATGCATCGGCGATTATGGAACGTCTTGGCATTACTGATGATACTGCTTTTAGCCGCAAGCTAATTGAACTCACCGGTGTTGCCACAGTACCGGGTTCATCGTTTTATGCTGAAAAGTCTAAAGGCAACCGTCAAGTCCGGTTCTGTTTCTGCAAAAAATGGGAGACATTGCGCAGTGTTGCCCACGCGCTGACCACCAAGCTGCCAAAATGACCTGATATAGTTTATTATAAATGGGTTGAACCAAAAAGTTTTTTTGGATTCAGCCTTTTTATTTTGCAATTAATAAAGGATTTTGGATAATGGTGTCAAATTTGACTTTCGTAACTGTGTGTTCCGGGAGGTATACCGGCAGTGAATGACGATAAACTGTTTAATGATTTTGTTCAAGAAGCACAGAATTATGTTGCCGATATGGAAGCTTGCCTGCTGGCCCTCGAGCAGAAAAACGATCAGGACGAAGTAGTTAACCGCTTGTTCCGGGCAGTACATACCATCAAAGGCACAGCCGCTTTTTTCGATTTGCTTAGCATCGTGGAACTGACTCACACCCTGGAAAACCTGCTGGATCAAATACGTAACCGGGAGCTGACGGTTACGCCGGCACTTGTCGATATGCTGCTTGATGTGCTTGACGTGTTAAAACAAATGGTAAATCAGCCGGAATTAAGTCCTAACCTTGATATCAGCGGCGCTCTAACGAAGATTAGGGCTTTTCTTGTTTCACCTGAGCCAATACCGCAGGAGGCTGCTGATGTTTGGGAGATGTGGGACCAGTTAGTGTCTGAAGTACCGCCTGAACCATTAGTCTCTACACCGGCTGCTGATTTTTCCCCGCCGGTTATGATTCCCCCAAAAGGCGAAGACTCGATACCACCGGTTGTGCCCGGTTCCGGGGGCGCGCAGTTGGTTAAAGAAGAACGGCGAAATATAAAAGTAGCAGAAGAAAGCATCCGGGTTGGGGTAGGACTGTTGAATGATCTATTGAATATTGCCGGCGAACTGGTGCTAAGCCGTAACCAGTTGTTGAAAATCGTTGAAGCCGGCGGCCGTGAGCTACCTAATCTGGAGTTGGTTGCCCGTAATATTGACTTTATGACTACGCGGCTGCAGGAACGGATTATGCAAGCCCGCATGCAGCCAGTGTCACACATATTTAGCAAGATGCCGAGAATTGTGCGGGATCTGGGACGGAAAACCGGCAAAGAGATCGATTTGTCGGTCGTAGGGGAAAATGTCGAACTTGATAAATCGATCATGGAGGGCCTGCTTGATCCGCTGACCCATTTAGTGCGTAATGCCATTGACCACGGTCTTGAACCTGCTGAAGAACGGCGGCATTTGGGCAAACCATTGGCTGGACGGTTGGTGCTTAAAGCCTACCATGAAGCAGGCCGCGTAATTATTGATGTGTCTGACGACGGCCGGGGTATTGACAGCGAGAAAGTAGTCCGTAAGGCGGTGCAGCAGCGGATTATTGAGCCTGATCTCATCGGGCTGTTGGACAATCAGCAGATACTGGCATTGTTGTTTCATCCAGGATTTTCCACTGCTGAGAAAGTCAGTGATATTTCCGGGCGGGGCGTTGGTCTTGATGTGGTAAAAACCAGTGTAGAAAAGTTAGGCGGTAAAATTGAGATTATTACCGAGCCGGGGGCAGGGACGACTTTCCGGTTGGTTATGCCGCTGACACTGGCCATTATTGCCACCATAATCGTTCAATCAGCCGGCCAATTATTTGCGTTGCCACAGGCCAATCTCAAGGAATTTGTTTTAGTGCAGCCAGGGGAAAGCCGTACTACCGTAGAGTTTGTCCGGGAACATCCGGCACTTTATTTACGGAACGAACTGCTACCCATCGTCCGGCTGTCACGGGTTGTTGGCTTGGAAGAGACCGGCCGGTTCCCGGATACTGAATACTTCCGTCAGACTGACCGCAACTATTCATTTTTGGTGATAAAAAGCGGTTACCGCCGGTTTGCGTTAGAAGTAGACCGGATTTTAGACAGTGAGGAAATATTGGTAAAGCCGTTGCCTCATGGACTTGCAGGGTGTGACTGGTATTTAGGCGCTACAGTGCTTGGGGATGGGCGGATTGCCATGATTCTGGATACTGAAAACCTGCGGACTAAAGCCGGAATTATTTCAATTGAAGAAGAATTCTCCCAGTATCGCAGTGAGGCCCTGGCAACGGAAAGAGCCAAACAGATGTCAGACGGCCGGCGGTTGCTCTTGTTCCGCTGTTCCGGCGGCGAAACGCTGGGTTTAGACTTGGGGATGGTTGCCAGGATTGAAGAGATTGAGCCCCGGCTTATTGAGGATATTGGCGGATATGAGTATATCAATTTTCGCGGCAAGTCACTCAGAGTAATCAGGCCGGAAGAGTATCTGCCGGTTAAAAATATTGACCAAGAGAGCCATAGTTTGTATCTCATCATTCCCCGTTGGGTCAAACAGCCTGTTACTTTGGTTGCGCATGAAATTATTGATGTAATTCAGACGAACGCTGTTTTGGATACTGGCGTTATTCAGGGGACCGGAATTATCGGTTCGCTCATTGTTGAGGGCCGGATTGTTTTATTAGTTAACATATACGAACTTTTGGAACTTGCCGTACCGGCTGCACGTCAAGCGGAAACAGGCAGAACAGCTCTCCGGCGCAAAGTACAAGTGCTTTTGGTTGAAGATACGCCATTTTTTGCCAAAAAGATAAAAGGCTACCTGGAGTGGGCGGGATATGAGGTGCTGCTTGCCGGGAATGGCCGCGAAGCGCTCAAAATTTTAGATAGTCAGCCGGTAGACATTGTTGTGAGTGACATTGAAATGCCGGTAATGAACGGGCTGGAATTGGTCCGCACCATCCGCAGTGAAGAAAAACTACGGCATTTGCCGGTAGTTGCCCTGACGTCGTTAAGCCGCCCGGACCAAAAGGAACGAGGACTTAGGGCAGGATTTGATTTATATGAAATTAAGCTGGACCGTAATTCGTTACTTGAGAATATAGCCATATTGCTCAGAGGCAAATCTACGGTTTTATGATACGACTACGCCGGTTACAGTTTTTTTGCAAAGAGGGGTTATAAATATGTCCAGGTTCAACAGTATTAATTTTAAGCTAACGGCTACAGTTTTATTGGTAATTACTGTTTCACTGGCAGCTTTAGCGGTAAGTGCCTACATTTCAGCCCGCGACATTATTGTCAGCAATATCAACAAGCAGCTTCAGGATAGCGCAGATAACACTGCGGAAGACTTGGCGTTATGGCTGGATATGAAGAAAGGAGAAGTAGCGGCGATAGCCGCATCGCCCATTGTGGCCAAAGGTGGTCGCGACGAGATGATTTCCTATATTGCCGCTGAGGCCAAGCGCCTGAATGGTTATGAAATTCTTTTGATAGGCGATGATAAAGGTGATTATTTTACCAGTACCAATCAGACGGCCAATAACAATGACCGGGACTACTTCAAGGCAGTTATGGCCAGCGGTGAGGCCTATGTCTCCGACCCGCTGTTGGCTCGTACCGCCAAAAAAAATGCAATTATTGTCGCCGCTCCCATCCAGCAGGGCGGGAGGACCACCGGTCTGACCGGCGGCCTTGTGCTTCTGGAAAATTTGGAAAAACGGCTCAAAATGGGAAACGGGATTAAAGGCGCCTATGCCTTTCTGGTTCAGGCCAATGGGTTGATTATTACTCATCCCGAGCCTGGCTATATTATGAAGAAAAATATATTGTCTGACGTAGGTATGGACGAACAGACTAAAACGGCTTTCCGGGAAGCAGCTCAAGGCCGGGTTGCCACCAGTAAATACGTTAGCCTGTACAGTAACAGAGAAGAGTTTATCGCGTTTGCACCGGTCAGGGGTACTAATCAGTGGGTAGTGGCAGTCACTGCTCCGGTGGACGAAACAATGGGCCTGCTAGGACATCTTGGCAAAATATTTACTGTGGCTACTTTAATTCTTTTGCTTGGTTCAGTTGTTGTGCTCCGCTACTCAGTGCAGCGGATGGTAACAAAACCGCTGAAGAATTTGGAGCAGTTGATAGTAAAGGTGGAAAACGGCGATTTTTCTGCTCGCGCCGAGGTCACGTCACAGGATGAACTAGGTATGCTTACAAGAGCGGTAAACCAATCGGTGGCCCGGGTCAGCGATATGATGGGACAAATTAACGCTGTAGGCAGCGAGTTGCATCAAGCGGTATTTGTACTGCAGGAAATATCGGCAGGACTGGCGGCAAACAGCGCCGCTACCAGTAACCGCGCTGAAATTACCAGCGGCGCGGTAGAAGAAATATTGGCTAAAATCAATGACGCCAACCGTTCGACCGATGAAACCGAAACCTATATTACCAATATTGCCGCCGCAGTTCAGGAAATGGCGGCTACAACTACTAATTTAGCCATGGTGGCGCAAAAAGTAGCTGATGAAGTTAACTATGTAAGTAAAGTCATTGATGGCATTTACACCAATACCAACCATGTTTCGCTGTCAGCGGCCGATATGTCGGCTAGTGTTGAAAATGTGATTGAGTCGGTGCATGGCATAAATGACTCGCTGGGAGAAGTAAAGAACAAGTGTGAACGGTCGATGCAGATTACGCAGGAGGCCAAAGAATTTGCCGGTGAAACCTACCGGATTATCAGTCAGTTAAGCGAATCTTCCAAGAAGATTAATAAGATTGTCAATATCATTAGCAATATCGCCGGACAGACCAATATGCTGGCGCTTAATGCCACCATTGAGGCGGCCAGCGCCGGCGAAGCAGGCAAGGGATTTGCCGTAGTCGCCGGCGAGGTAAAAGAGTTGTCCCGGCGTACCGCTAAGGCTACTGATGAAATCGGTCAACAACTTGAAGATATGCAGACCAACATGAATAGTGCTGTCCAGGCTGTGGAAAAAATTGCGCAAGTAATTTTTGAAATAACCGATATTACCGGCAACATTGGCCATGCTGTATCTATCCAGTCGGAAACGCTTAATGCGATTTCGGGAGAGGCGAAAGCTGCAGGTCAAAAGGTAAATGCTATTGTCCAGGATATTGTCACTGTAAACGATAGTTGCCGTTCGGCCGCTCAAAGCGCCGCCGGTGCGGCTGACGGAGTGGCCAATATTGCCCGCTCTACCGGCGAAATGTCCGGGGCGACTCATTCAGTTGCCGGCAACGCCGAACGCGCCTCAACCATGATGGCAACGGTGGTCGAGACCAACCGGGAAATACTGGCCAGCTCTAATGAAATAGCGGCCAGCGCTGCTGAAGTCAGCCAAGCTTCAATAAATACGGCCGCCCAAGCTAACGAAACCAAGAAATCGGCAGAAAGTCTGGCTGGTATGGCAACACGCTTAGACCGTTTGCTGAAACAGTTCAGATTTGCGCAGCGAAACGGGGAGTAGCAGTGGCTAATAGTAACGATGATTTATGTATTAAAAATTTTTTGGCAGGTTTATTTTCCGGGGCCGCCGAGGGAATCGTGGTAATGAGCAACTGTCAAGTGATATATACCAATCAGGCTGCCGGGCAATGGAAAAGTTGGATTGCCGAACGGCAAGGCTGGCTGGAAGAGCAGGCTGCGGCGTGTCAACAGGATGGCGAAGAAAAAACGGTAATCTTTCCTCCGGGGATTTTGAACAAGAGACAGTTGAAAGTTTCGTGCCGGCCGGTATCGTTACCCGGTTTTTCCGGAGTAACCCTGATTACTTTAGCAGATATTGAAGCTGAACAACAGTTGACGGTCGAACTTCAGTCCTGCCAGGCCAAGCTTGACGGTTTAATTAACAATCCTAATGACTTTATCTGGGCAATAGACAGCAACTATCGGTTAACGGTAATTAATGATAATTTTCGGAATACCTACCGGCAAACCTATCAGGTAGATTTGGTACTTGGCAGCAGTGTGCTGGAGATCGTTCATCCTCACCTTTCCGGTCAATGGCGGGGTTTATATACCCGTGCTCTGAACGGTGAGCGCATTGTCGAGCAGCATGTAATGGAAGAAGAAGGTAAGCAACGTTTCTTTGACGTATTCCTGCACCCGATCAAGCAGGAAAATGTAATAACCGGGGCAGCCGTTTTCGTGCGGGATATTACTGCCAGGCGGCAAATTGAGCGCCGGGTGTATCAGTTAAGCCAAATGTATGAAATGATTATCGAAAATGCTAATGTTTGGATTACTGTACAAAACTGTGACGGGCAGTTTGTCGTATGGAATCAAGGTGCTGAAGCCATTAGTGGCTATTTACAGGAGGAGGCGGCCGGAAACAGTCAAACAATGGCATGGCTGTACCCTGATGACAATTACCGCCGGTATGTTGAGCGGCAGGTGGCCGACGTAATCAATGGCGAGGACCGGGATAACTTGTACATTTCAATTCGGACTAAGAGCGGAGAGCAGCGTATTCTGGCTGTTAACATCCGGCGGATTGTGGATGAGGACGGCAAGTGTGACGGAGTGTATCAAATCGCTTTTGATATCACCGACCGCCACCAGCGGGAAGAAGAGCTTAAGTCCTATGCCAACACCGATTCGCTTACCGGGGTTTTAAACAGACGGGCCGGTCTGGAAGCGTTTCGCCACATCTTGCATGAATCAGGTAAGAGTAACCAGCCGCTATGTGTGTGTTACACCGACATGAACGGACTAAAAAATATTAATGATACTTATGGTCATCAGGAGGGCGATGCCGCTATCGTCCTATTGGCAGACACGATTAAAGAAACAATCCGTAAATCTGATATAATCTGCCGTTTAGGCGGCGATGAGTTTTTGGTGGTTTTACGCGGCTGCAGTGCGGTAGCCGCTGAGAGAATACGGGAAGACATTTTAACCCGTCTTGCCCAATATAGCCGGATGCAAAGTAAACCGTACGTATTATCGGCAAGTATCGGTATTTGTGAGTATATACCCCGGCGGGACGGAAAAATGCGCGCCGAAGAACTGTTGGCTCAAGCTGACCGGGAAATGTATCAGGTTAAGTGGGCCGGGCGCGGATAAACAAAGGCGGAGGGTAAATGGCAAAAATTTTAATTGTTGATGATTCGCTTATTATGCGTCGCAGCATGGCCGGCATTTTGCAACAAGCCGGACATGATGTGGCAGCTGAAGCCGACAATGGCGCCATTGCTTGCGAATTGTATCTTAAGTGTAAGCCGGACTTGGTCACTATGGATTTGGCCATGCCTGATATGGACGGGATGGAAGCAATGCGGCGCATTGTAGCTGCCGATCCAGGGGCAAGGATCATCGTGATCAGCGCTTTTGACGATAAGGAAAAAATACTGCAGGCTATTAGGAGCGGGGCCAGCCATTTTATTATTAAGCCGGTTACCTATGATAAGGTTGTTAAAGTAATAAAGACTGTTATGGAAACAGACCTTTCTCTGGAACAGCGGCTCATGATGGCCGAGCGCTTGCAGGCCGGGGAAACCGGTCCGGCTCCGGCGTTTCCGGTAGGTCCGGCGCTCCGGGAAACGCCCTCATATGTACTTGAAGATAAGCATGGTAAATTCATTCATATTATTGTCAAAAGCGGTATGGATGCGGCGCAGGCCGAGCACTTGGCCACTGATATTGAAGATTGTCTGTTTACCGGACACCGCCGGTTTTTGTTTGACTTTGGCAGCCTTGAGCACTTACCGGCTGACGCTTTGGCTCAGATATGCCTGTCAGTCGCCAGTATTCAGGCTGAAGAAGGTCAAGTGCGGGCTATGGCCGAATCAAGCGAATTTATCCGGCTTGTACAAAATGATGCCAATGCGAAAGCGTCAGGTCTGGCCAATGTCATCCGGCTGGTAGGCGGTCGATGAATTCGGCGCTATAAACGCTATAAATTACAAAATTAAACTTAAACAACCAGCAAGGAAACGTTTGATTTCCAGGCATAAGAACTGTCAGCCGGCCAATACTAAGGTTGATTGAATTCAATTAATAGTAAACGGAAAGGGTGACAGTTTTGCGCGTAACTATTCGCTACAAAGTCATTGCAAGTGTTGTACTCATGTTGTTTGTTATTGCCGCATTAGCCGCCGGCGGCTGCAGCAAAAGTCCCGCTCCCAAGCCGCTGCCCGGTGATCCGGCCGGGCAAAAGGCAGCGCCCGGTGCCCCCGGCAATGTTGTCATGCCGCCGCGCATGGTTATTGGTTACTACGAAAATCCCTGGCCTGGCACGCCTGACCAAACAGGTTCTTTCCCCAGTATGAAAGCTCATGCCAAGAGTATGTCGGCCGTCGGGCCTTTCTGGTACAAAGCAACCAAAGACGGTACCCTTGAAGCCAGGGACAGCCAGCTGGTATATGATACCGCCCGGCAGCTTGGCCTCAAGATGTACCCGCTGGTCACCAACAAGACCGGCGCTACTGATGCCGTTCTCGGTGACCCTGGCGTGCGCAGCAAAGTGACTGACAGTATTGTCAAACTGGTGCAAGAGAAGGGGTATGACGGGATCAACATTGACTTTGAACTCTTGCCGCCTAAACACAAAGATAATTTGACAGCGTTTATGGCTGAACTGTATCCTAAAATGAAAGCCATTAACAAGCTTGTCATTATATCAGTATTTCCTCAAGTTGATGTTGCTGAGGACGTGTCTGGCGCTTATGACTATCCCCAGTTGGCGAAAAACAGCGACTTTCTGCAAATAATGACTTATGACAAGCATTGGGCTACTTCTGAGCCTGGTCCAATTGCACCTATTGACTGGTATGAGAAAAATATAAAATATGCCATTGAACAGAGCGGCGGCCCGCATAAGGTCATCATAGGCGTTGGCGCTTACGGTTATGATTGGGTAGGTAAAGAAGGCGAAACAATCACATATGCTGACGCTATCGTCCGGGCTGAGCAAAATGGCGCTAAAATAAACTATGATGACAAAGCGCAAGCTCCGTGGTTTAAATATAAAGATCATGAAGTATGGTTTGAAAATAATAAAAGCACGGCTGCTAAACTGGACATAGTAGCGAAATACAATCCGGCCGGGATTGCCATCTGGCGGCTTGGTCAGGAACAGCCGGAGATCTGGGCAACTATTGACCAAAAGTTCCCTAGGGGCCAATAAATTTTTAACGCTGTTGGATATTTATTGTTACTGCCGCTTGCATGCGGCAGGTTTTTTTTGTAAAAGCGCGAATGTATACTTTTAAAAACACAATTACTGGAAACAGGAGGGGATTACATGGCTATTGTTGAAGTCACCATCGCGCCGTTGGGAACCGGCTCGCCGAGCGTTAGCCAGTATGTAGCCGGTTGCCATAAAGTACTTGCGCAGGCTAAAGACCTAAAATATCAGTTGACGCCTATGTCAACAATTATCGAAGGTAATCTTGAACGCATTATGGAGGTTATCCGCCAAATGCACGAGACACCGTTTGCTGCCGGGGCGCAGCGGGTATCAACCAGTATCAAGATTGACGACCGGCGGGACAAAGAACTTACTATGGCCGGCAAGATTAAAGCAGTAACAGACAAACTATAATCGACAGGCAGGAGGACAGCGTTATGGAAAAAACTACGGTAACAGTGGAAGGAATGAGCTTAAACTTTCTTATCGGATAAAAAAAATTCTTGACCGTTAGTGTGGAAATTTGCTATACTTCAAGACAAGCCCCCGGCGACTGGGGGCTTGTCTTGTTGTATCTTACCAGATTATGTAGTAAAAAGACGAAGAAAGGGTGATTGTGTATGACATCACGCCTGGAAAAACGGTTTGCTGACCAGCGCAAAACCCGGCGAAATCGGTTTTTACTTATACTAATGTGCCTGCTGTTATTTATTACTGTGGCAGGCGCCACCTATTACTGGGCAACCGGCGGCACATTTCAAAAAGCACGGCGAGCCGCTGCTGATGCAACAGGGTTGCCCCATAAAGTCAACATTCTGGTTCTGGGTGTTGACGAGCGCAGTGATGATGTGGGCCGGTCAGATACTATGTTTGTGGTTACCGTTGATACCTCGACCAAACAGGTATCACTCCTGTCAATACCCCGTGATACCAGGGTGAAAATTCCCGGTCATGGCTGGGATAAAATCAATCATGCTTATGCTGAGGGCGGTCACAGTCTATCACAGCGCGCGGTTGAGGATTTGCTGGGCATTCCTATGGATTATTACGCCATTATAAATTTTGCTGCGTTTAACAAAATTGTCGATGCCGTGGGCGGCGTGACGATTGATGTTGAAAAACGCATGTACTATGAAGACCCGTATGACAATCTGCTGATCGACCTGAAGCCAGGCGTACAAAAACTGGACGGCCGGACAGCCATCCAATATGTGCGTTACCGTGACGAAGAAGGCGATATTGGCCGGATTAAACGCCAGCAACAGTTTATTAAAGCCATGCTTAAAGAAGTTACCAGTCCGTTTATCCTGCCACGGCTACCTGGTATCATCCGGGAGGTTAATTCGGCGGTTAAAACTGATATGACAACCGCCGAGATGCTTAACTTGGCGAAACTGCTCAATGATGCTGCCAAGGCTGGGTTGAAAGTTGAGACTGTTCCCGGAAAACCGGCATATATTTCCGATATCAGCTATTGGCTGCCTGATATAACCGCGCTGAGAAATTATGTGGCTTTGACCCAGGGTATGACGGTCAATGATAAATTTGTCTCAGCGGCGCGTACGCTGGCTACGCAGTATGAGCGGTCTATTCCCCAAGAAATGAAAATTGTTGACGTGCCTAAAAAACCGGCAGCAACAGATAAGCCGGCTGCTGTAACCGATCCTAAAGCCCCCGAAAAACCTAAACCTGCGGAAACTCCTAAGACTTCCGAACCCAAACCGCCGGAGCCTGTAAGCAAGCTTAAGGTTGAGATCGTCAATGCCAGCGGTGTTCCTGAGGCCGGGGACAAAATGGCGGCAACGCTTCGCAGTCAGGGTTATACTGTTATCAGTATCGCCGGCATGAGCGCCGCCAACAAAAATACGGTGGTCATCGCCAATAGTAGTGAAGCAAGCGCTAAATTAACCGGGCTGCCGTTCAACTATGTTTTGCAAGTAAACAAAGACGACAGTAGAGCGAATCTAGTAAAAGTCATTATTGGCAAGGACTATGTCAGTGAATAATGAGTAAGATTTTATAGTCTGTCTTTCTGCTTTTGGTGGAAGGACAGGCTATTTTTTTTCTATATAGTATCCAATAAAGATGTACAGGCGTGTTGTTAGTATAAGCGTAAGTCAAGCGCCAGCGGTGGAGCGTTACTAACAACACGCCTAGAAAAAAATCTTTATTGGATTTCATATAGTTTGGGATACTAAATTAGTAAATTTGTTATTCAGGAAAAGAGGCCAGCCTATGTGGGACGAAAAAAGCCGCCGCATACAAATATTAGCCGTCATTGTGGTTAGTGTCATCTTGGCACTCATCCTGCGACTGGTATGGATGCAACTGTTCCAGGGGACTCAATATAAAAAAATCGCCGACCAGAACCGGATCAGGCAAATTATCGCCCAAGCGCCGCGCGGTACAATGTACGACAAAAACGGTGCGGTAATAGTAAGCAATCGGCCGAGTTTTGCCGTATCCATAATCCCGAATGATTACACCAATCCCGGTGAAGCCACACCACTGTTGGCCAATATTACCGGTATACCGGCTCAGGAAATTGAAAAACTGTTGAAAGACAGTGAGGATTTTCCCTATACACCTGTCCGTATCAAGCGGGATGTTGACGCTGCCACCATAGCCAAAATTGAAGAACGTCAAGATTATCTGCCAGGGGTGATCATTGAAGCCATTCCTGTTCGACATTATGTCTACAATCAGTTGGCTGCGCACATTTTGGGGTATGTCGGCAATATCAGTGAAGAGGAGTATGCCTTGCGTAAAAGTAAAGGCTATCATCCTAACGATCTGGTGGGCAAAGATGGTCTGGAGCGTGAGTGGGAGGATGTCTTGCGTGGTATAGACGGCGGCCGGCAACTTGAAGTCAATGCTGTCGGCGAAGAAGTGCGTCCGTTAGGGGACCGTCCGGCTATTCCCGGCCGGGGCCTTGTCCTGACACTTGACGCCAATTTACAGAAAGCGGCAGAGGAAGCGTTGGCCTACCAAGTTGATGCCAGCCGTAAAATCGGTGAGCCGGCCAAGGGCGGTGCAGTTGTTGTGCTTGATGTCAAAAACGGCGGTGTATTGGCTATGGTTAGCAACCCAGCCTTTGACCCCAATATTTTCGCAAGCGGTATTACCAGCCAGGACTGGAATCAGCTCATTAACAACCCGGACAATCCCTTAAATAACCGCGCCATTCAAAATGCCTATCCGCCCGGATCAGTATTTAAAATTGTCACAGCTTCTGCGGCGCTTGAAATGAATGTAACTACACCGCAAGAAATATTTGACGACCGGGGAGTATATGTTTTAAACGGCTGGAGCTTTTACGGCTGGGAAACTAAAGGTCTGGGCAAATTGACAATCGTTGATGGCCTGGCATGGTCAAGCGATCCGGTGTTTTATGAACTTGGCCGCCGCCTGGGGGCCGACAATCTGGCAGCCTATGCGCTGACTTTCGGCTTGGGGCAGGCAACAGGCATTAAGCTGGCCGGCGAAGCAACAGGCATTGTACCGTCAACTGAATGGAAACTGGCCACCTACGGTGAAGAGTGGTATCCCGGTGAAACGCTGATCGCCGCCATTGGCCAGGGTTACTACCTGGTGACTCCGCTGCAGCAGGCTATGCTGGTTATGGCAGTGGCTAACGGCGGCATCGTTTACAAGCCTATGCTGGTTGATAAAGTGGTGACGTCTGAAGGCAGTCTTATCGAGAAATACCAGCCGGAGGTGTTAAGGACAATTTATCTCCGGCCCGAGGTGTGGGGAACCGTTCGTAATGGTATGATCGCTGTTACTACACGGGGTACGGGGGCGACGGTATTTAAGGGCTTCCCGAAAACGGTGGCCGGTAAGTCAGGCTCGGCCGAAACAGGGCGCGGCACTACTCACTCGTGGTTTGCTTGTTATGCTCCTGCCGAAAACCCGGAGATTGCCGTAGCCGCACTTGTCGAAGATGGGGGCGAAGGCTCAATGGCGGCTGCAC
This sequence comes from Sporomusaceae bacterium ACPt, assembly GCA_041428575.1. Taxonomy (GTDB): domain Bacteria; phylum Bacillota; class Negativicutes; order Sporomusales; family Sporomusaceae; genus Sporomusa_D; species Sporomusa_D carbonis. Next base: position 3,791,034 of record CP155570.1, on the reverse strand, counting down.
CGGTAGTCCGCCGGGTGCTGGAAGCCTATTTTGGTATACCAAGCAAACCATTACCCCCTGGCCCTAAAGCCGATTGAGGCAAGAGAGAATTTTCTATTTATGGGTTATGGGCCAGGTTTTCAACCTGGTCTTATATTATTTTATCTGCAATAAAAAGGAAAATTACCATTTGGCCGCGAAATATGTTAAGATGTTTGTGGTATAATAACTCATTCCAGGACGTGAATTTTTATGGAATTGTACCCAATCAACCTCAAACTGGCCGGACGGCGCTGCGCGGTGGTCGGCGGCGGGGCGGTGGCTGAGCGTAAAGTACGGACAATGCTGGCAGCCGGAGCCCGGGTGCATGTGTTTAGCCCGATGCTGACACCGGGGCTCAGCAGGGTGTACAAGGATGGACGTTTGCACTGGACACCACGGGCTTATCAGCCAGGTGATTTACATAATTTCTTTATCGTGATATGCGCCACTGATCAAGCCGAGGTCAATCGCCAGGCGGCGGCTGAAGCCAGGTCAGCCGGGGCGCTTGTTAATCTTGCCGATTCGCCCGAATTGTCCGATTTCCATGTGCCGGCCCAAATTACGCGCGGCGATTTGCTTATCACGGTAGCGACCGGCGGTGGCAGCCCGGCCTTGGCCCGAAGACTTAAAGAAGATATTGCCGCACGCTACGGGCCGGAATACGGCGAGTATCTGGCGCTTGTCGCTAAAGTGCGGGCCGACATGAAGAACCGCTTGGCTACTGCCCGAGAGCGGGAAGGCTTTTGGCGGGAAACCATTGACCCTGATGTGCTTAATTTGCTCAAAAACGGCAAATTTACCGAAGCAGAGGAGAGAATACGACATGCAGCTTGTTGTGCTGGGTCTGAATCATAGAACGGCCCCGGTGGAAGTCCGGGAATGTTTTTCTTTTTCGGAAGAGCAGATTAACGCAGCTTATAAGCGCCTCCACGAATATGACGATATACGGGAATGTGTTATTTTGTCCACCTGTAACCGGACCGAGATGTACGCTGTTGTTGAAGATGCTGATGATGCCCTGACGGTAATGCAGGAGTTTCTCGACCATATGGCACCCGGTGTGCTGGCCGAGACCAGCTATGACTACTTGTTTTATTTTCAGGAAGAAGAATGTATCCGCCACTTGTTTAGAGTAAGTGCCAGCCTTGATTCACTGGTACTGGGCGAAGGGCAGATTCTCAGTCAGGTAAAGACAGCCTATGCCATAGCCCGTACGGCCGGCACGACGAGCACCGTGCTTAACACGTTATTTAACCGTGCCATTGCTGTCGGAAAAAAGGTGCGGACTCACACACGCATTGCCTATAATGCCGTGTCGGTAAGTTATGCGGCTGTTGAACTGGCCAAAAAAGTTTTGGGCGATTTGTCGGCGTCAAACGTGCTCGTGCTGGGGGCCGGCGAGATGAGTGAGCTTACCGCCCGCCACCTGGTAGCCAGCGGTGTTAAAACCGTGTTTGTCTCCAACCGTAACTATGACCGGGCGCTTGCCCTGGCAAACAAGTTCCGGGGTGTGGCTGTGCCGTTTGAAGATTTTATGAAATCGGCGGTTGACGCTGATATCGTCATTACCTCGACCGGCGCGCCTCATTACATTATCCGTGCCTGGGATGTTGCCCATTTAATGCCCAAGCGGCAGGGGCGTCCCATCTTTTTCATTGATATTGCCGTACCGCGTGATATTGAACCTGAAGTCGGAGCTATTGCCGGCGTAACGCTTTATAATATTGACGATTTAGAAGCTGTTGTTGAGTCCAATTTGCGCGAGCGGGAACAAGAGGCCAAAGTAGCCGAGAAGCTGATTGACGAAGAAATGGCCGGTATTGTCGAGCGGTTCCGCTATCTGTCTTACCGGCCGACTTTGGCGCGCCTGACAGACAAAGCTGAGCGCATCCGCCGGCGGGAAGTCAAGCGGGCGCTGGCCAAGCTGCCGGAAATCACTGCTGATGAGCGCCGGATCCTTGAAAATATGTCGAAAATGATTGTGCGAAAATTGCTGCGCGATCCTATTGTCAGGCTGAATGAAGCGGCTGGAACTGACAAAGAGTATTTTTATCAAGATGCCATTCGCAAGCTGTTTAAGCTTGATATTACTCTGGAAATGACGCGGGAAGACCAATTAAGAGAGGAAAAAGATTGTGAAGCAAAAACTTGTCATCGGTACGCGCGGCAGTAAACTGGCCTTGTGGCAGGCCGATCATGTGGCCGCATGTCTCAGGCGGCACTACCCCTCTGTGGCAATAGAACTTAAAAATATGGTTACTACAGGGGATAAAATTCTTGATGTGCCCTTGGCTAAAATCGGCGGCAAGGGCCTGTTTACAAAAGAGTTGGAAGTGGCCATGCTGAGCGGTGAAATTGACTTGGCGGTACATAGCTTAAAGGATATGCCCGCCGAATTGCCGGACGGCCTGATACTGGCGGCAGTGACTGAGCGGGTTGATCCCGGTGATGCTTTGATCAGTCCGCAGTACAAAACACTTGATAAACTGCCGGCCGGCGCCCGCGTAGGAACTTCCAGCCTCAGGCGCAGAGCGCAGCTGTTACATGCGCGCCCCGACCTTACGATTGTTGATTTACGCGGTAATCTTGATACCAGGCTGAAAAAGCTGACAACAGAAAACTTGGATGCCATTATGCTGGCTACGGCCGGACTGAAGCGACTGGGATGGGATAAACATATTACTCAGATATTGCCTCAGGCCATCTGTTTACCGGCTGTCGGTCAGGGGGCACTCGCCATTGAGGCCCGGGCCAATGATGCCGAGACCCTAAGCATGCTGGCGTTTTTGAACCATGAGCCTACCTACCGGGCTACCTTGGCCGAGCGGTCGTTTTTGGCTGAAGTTGAAGGCGGTTGCCAGATACCTATCGGCGTGTATGCCCAGATTGACACCGAGGACGGTCAGTTAAAGATGACTGCTGTCATCATGTCGCCTGACGGTCAGAAAGCTGTTCGTGACAGCATTCAGGGCGATCCGGCCCAGGCTGTCGCATTAGGGCACACGCTGGCGGGACGCATGCTGGATCATGGCGGGCGTGAAATATTGGCAAAGCTTTTTACACAGGAGGATTAGTATGGGAACAGGAATGGTCTACTTAGTCGGCGCCGGTCCTGGTGATTACGGATTAATTAGCGCAAAAGCCATAACATGTATAAGCCAGGCAGATATCATTGTGTATGACCGGCTGGCTGATGATCGCCTTTTGCGTCACGCCCGGACAGATGTTGAACTTATCTATGTCGGCAAAGCCTCAAGCGAGCATACGATGCGCCAGGAGGACATTAACCAGCTGCTTGTCGACAAAGCCCAGGAAAACAAAATTGTTGTCCGTCTCAAAGGCGGCGACCCGTTTGTATTTGGGCGCGGCGGTGAAGAAGCGCTTAAACTTGTTGAAAATAATATTCCGTTTGAGGTAGTGCCAGGCATTACTTCGGCGATCTCAGTACCGGCCTATGCCGGTATTCCGGTTACTCACCGGGGTATTGCCGCTTCATTTGCTGTTATTACCGGGCATGAGGACCCCGCCAAAGCTGAATCTACTATTAAATGGGATAAGCTGGCCACAGCCGTCGATACGCTGGTATTTTTGATGGGGGTTGAGAACTTGCCATACATAACCGGCAAGTTGATCGAGCACGGCCGTCCGGCCGATACTCCGGCCGCTGTCATCCGCTGGGGCACCAAGCCTGAACAGCAAGTATTGGTCACTACCGTCGGCCAAGCGGCGCAGGACGTGGCGGCCAAAGGTTTGAAGCCGCCGGCTATCTTCATCGTCGGTCATGTTGTCACATTACGGGATAAGCTGGCCTGGTTTGACACCAAGCCTCTATTCGGTAAGAAAATCCTGGTTACCCGGGCCCGTGAACAGGCCAGTGCGCTCATTGACGGCCTGTCCAAGCTGGGGGCTCACTGTATTGAGGCCCCGTCTATTAAAATTGTGCCGCCGGAAAGCTACACACTTATCGATGCGGCCATTGCCAAGTTAAAAGAATACCAGTGGCTGATATTCACCAGTGTTAACGGTGTTGACCATTTCTTTGGCCGTTTAGCTGCCGTCGGGCTTGATACCCGAGCCATCTCCGCCAAAATTGCCGCCATTGGCGTACCGACCGCCGCCCGGCTGAAAAATCACGGCATCATTGCTGATATTGTTCCGGTTGAATTTAGAGCCGAAGGCATCGTTGAGGTACTTGGACCATATATAACTTCCGGTATGAAGGTGCTTATTCCGCGTGCTTTGGTAGCCCGCGATATTTTGCCGGAAAAATTAACCGAAATGGGCGCTGTTGTTGACGTTGTTCCGGCGTACCGTACGGTAACAGGCGATATTGACAGACAGGAACTGGCCGCCAAACTGTCTGAGGGAGCTATTGACCTTGTTACCTTTACCAGCTCGTCGACTGTCAGTAACCTTCTAAATCTGCTGGGGGAAAACGGTGCTCAACTTGTTGCCAAAGCCAAGGTAGCCTGTATCGGGCCGATTACGGCCGAAACTTGCTCGGATCATGGCATTAAGCCTGATGTAATTGCCGAGGAATATACCATCAAAGGCTTAATCGAAGCAATTACAGCTTTATATGACAGGGAGGAATAAACATGTCCTTAGTCTACCGGCCACGGCGGCTTAGAGCCTCTGCCGGCATCCGCACCATGGTGCGGGAGACGGCGGTTACTGCCGCCAATCTGGTTTATCCTTTGTTCGTCGTACCTGGTGCCCATGTAAAAAAAGAAATCTCTTCACTGCCAGGTAACTACCATTTGTCAACCGATATGGCGGTTGAGGCGGCACGGGAGGTTGAAGCTGCCGGTATTCCTGCCGTACTGGTGTTTGGCTTGCCTGATTACAAGGACGAACAGGGCAGCAGTGCCTGGGATATGAAGAGTCCGGTGCAGCAGGCCATTGCTGCTATAAAAAAAGCGCTGCCTAACCTTGTGGTAATTAGTGACGTCTGCCTGTGCCAGTATACCAGCCACGGCCATTGCGGCCTGCTTAAAGGCAGCGGGGTTGACAATGATGCATCGTTGCCGCTTTTAGCCGAGGTGGCGCTGAGTCATGCCAAAGCCGGAGCCGATATGGTCGCTCCGTCGGACATGATGGACGGCAGGGTGGCGGCCATCCGCGACATGCTGGACCGGACAGGGTTTAGTAATATCAGTATTATGTCCTATGCCGCCAAGTATGCCTCCGCCTACTACGGACCTTTTCGCGACGCCGCTCATTCAGCGCCGCAGTTTGGCGACCGCCGGGCTTATCAGATGGATCCGGCTAACGCCCGCGAGGCGCTTAAAGAAGTTGCGCTTGATGTTGAGGAAGGGGCTGACATTGTTATCGTTAAGCCGGCGCTGGCTTATCTTGATATTGTCCGCCAAGTTAAAGACGAATTCTTGTTACCGGTAGCTGTCTATAATGTAAGTGGTGAATATGCTATGGTCAAGGCCGCCGCTGCGCAGGGGCTGATTGATGAGCCGCGGGTAGTGATGGAGACGTTGACCAGCATGAAACGCGCCGGGGCCGATATTATTATCACCTATCACGCGCTTGACGCCGTAAAGTGGTTATAAGAAGGGGAAGGGGATTATAGCATGGCATTTAAATTAGATAAGTCAGCCACCGCTTTTGCTGAGGCGAAACGGTACATACCAGGCGGAGTCAATAGTCCGGTGCGCTCGTTCCGGGGCGTCGGCGGCACACCGCCCTTTATCGCCAAAGCTGCCGGCAGCCACATTTTTGACATTGACGGCAATAAATATATTGACTATGTCGGCTCATGGGGACCGATGATTTTAGGCCACGCCCACCCGGAAGTTATTGCCGAACTCAGCGACGCCCTTCAACGCGGTACCAGTTATGGTGCACCGACACTGTTAGAAACCGAATTGGCGCGCTTGATTACCGAAGCAGTACCTTCCATGGAGCTTGTTCGTTTTGTTAATTCAGGCACTGAAGCCACTATGAGCGTTCTTCGCCTGGCCCGCGCTTATACCCAACGCAACAAGATCGTCAAGTTTGCCGGTTGCTATCATGGTCACCATGACAGTCTGCTGGTCAAAGCCGGCTCAGGGGCGACAACCTTGGGCGTGCCTGACAGCCCGGGAGTTCCGGATACAATAGCGGGCAATACCATTACCGTAGAGTATAATGATGCTCAGGCTTTAACCACAGTCTTTGAGCGGCACGGCCAAGACATAGCGGCGGTAATTATTGAGCCGGTACCTGGCAATATGGGGCTTATCCTGCCACGCCCGGGGTATCTTGAACAGGTCCGGGCTCTTACCGAAAAGTATGGCGCGCTCTTAATTTTTGATGAGGTGATGTCCGGTTTCCGCGTAGCTTATGGCGGTGCTCAGGAACTTTATGACATTACACCTGATCTTACCTGTCTGGGCAAAGTAATCGGCGGCGGTTTGCCGGTCGGCGCGTATGGCGGACGGCGGGATATTATGGAACATATCGCCCCGGCCGGACCGGTGTATCAGGCTGGCACGCTGAGCGGCAATCCGTTGGCTATGACGGCAGGGCTTGCGACTTTGCGGTTAATAGCGCAAAATCCTGATTTTTATGAAAAACTGACATCCATGACAACTGCGCTGTGTGCCGGTGTCCAGGCCCAGGCTTTAGCTTTTGGTTTCAACTTCCAATTTCATCAGGTTGGTTCAATGTTTGGCATATTCTTTACTGACAAGCCGGTTTACGATTATAACAGCGCCAAACGTTCCGATGTGGGCGCCTTCAATACCTTCTTCCACGCAATGCTTGAACAAGGGGTTTACCTGGCTCCGTCTCAGTTTGAAGCTGCATTTATGTCAAGTGCTCATACGCACACTGATATTGGTGCGACAATTGCCGCCAGCGGCAATGCTTTCGCCAGAGTAGCCGAGTATTATCGTAAACAAAAACATGAATAAGGCATAATTCCTATTTAAATAACAGGCATAATCCCTATTTAATAACAGGCATAATCCCTATGTACAAAAGCTGCATGGGGATTTATTTTTATGACAAATATTGTTGAATATTAGCAGAACTTGCGGAGGAATTTTGCTGCTTTCACAATCAAATGTCTTTACTTTTTTCCAGAAAAGTACGATAATATAATACCAGAATACATTGTTATACTCCTGAAGTGTAAAGGAGTTTAGATGGATGAACGCGACAAAACGGTTACAATCCGGCAGGGTGTGGAACGACCACGCTTTTTATGTTCAGATTATAATTAGGCGAATAAGCATTATCTCGGCATCATTTACCATAGTGGCTGAGATATGGGTCCCGACCCCGCAGCGGGGGCTAATTATCGGTTTATCTGTAGTGTATATTGCCTATAATCTTATGTTGTGCATACGGCGAACTAAACCCAAACTGGCCGAACTTGCGGTCAACTTGGCGCTTTGTGCCGGACTCACGGTAACAGGAGCCGTGTATAGCAATGTCTTATACCACCTGTTATTAATGAGAATGGTGCTGAAGGTGGGCGGTGACCGGGCGAGGCGCATGGCAATGGCTGTGATGGTTGTTTATGTAGCTGCCAATACTTTCCGGCCGGACGTAGTCACTGTGCCGCTTTTGTTGGAGATAATATACAATGTCATAGCATTTGCTGTTTTGTCATTTACTGCTGTCTATATGCATAATGTTATCGCCAATCAGTTAAAGCATGAAGGAAAAATCGCTGAACTTATGCAGGAAAACGCCCGCCATTACGAAATGGCCCATACCGATGAGCTGACCGGTCTGCTAAACCACCGGTCCTATTTGGAAAAAACGGGAAATTTATCACAGTATGTACTGCTGGTGGTTGATATCGACCATTTTAAAAAACTTAATGATACATATGGCCATCTGTTTGGCGATCATGTATTGACAACAGTTGCTAATATTATCAAATTAGGCATCCGTAGTAAGGATATGGCATTCCGGTATGGCGGCGAAGAGTTTGCTATTGTCTTGCCAGGTGCATCCTTGGAACTTGGGATGAAAATAGCGGAACGGCTTAGGTATCAGGTTGCCAATTGCGATTTTTTCCATAAAGGTGAACGGGTGAAAATTACCATTAGCATTGGTGTATCGCGAAAAGATCCGAGTGAAGACTCCGAGGACGCTTTTCATGAGGCTGATAGCGCGCTATATCGCGCTAAACGGCAAGGTCGCAACCAATGCGCCGTATTTTAGTGAAAAAAGCTGGATTGCCATGCTGGCGCTCCCCAGTGACAAAACCGGTCATTGCGGGCGCAGCATGGCAATCTTTATTTATATCGTCTTTTCTAACCTAAGATGGCTTTTAAATCTTCGTCCGGGGTAGTGATCGGCCGGAGGCCGAATTTCTCATTGAGAACCTTGAATACTGCCGGTGATACGAAAGCCGGCGCCGATGGGCCGAGGCGGATGTTCTTAACACCTAAGTGGAGCAGGGTGAGCAGGATGGCTACTGCTTTTTGCTCAAACCAGGACAGTATGAAGGAGAGGGGCAGATCGTTTACGCCACAGTTGAATACTTTAGCTAAGGCAACGGCCACTTGGATGCCTGAGTACGCGTTGTTACATTGACCAAGGTCAATAAGGCGCGGAATGCCGTCAATATCGCCGAAGTCGAGGTGGTTAAAGCGGTATTTGCCACAGGCTACGGTGAGAATTACGCAATCTTTTGGCACTTTTTCCGCCAGTTCGGTATAGTAGTTGCGGCCAGGTTTAGCGCCGTCGCAACCGCCAATGAGGAAGAACCGTTTAATTTTGCCGGCTTTGACAGCATCGACAATTTTGTCGGCCAAGCCAAGGATGGCATTATGATGAAAACCGGTAGTCAATGTGTAAGCGCCGGCTTTGTCAGGCAGTACGGGCAGCGATTTGGCTTTAGCAATGACTGCCGAGAAATCGCGGTCAGCAATATGGTTGCCTCCCTGCAGGCCGGTGACGCTGCGGGTAAAGATGCGGTCGCCGTAAGACTCGTTAGGCGTTAGCGGCATGACACAGTTGGTAGTTACCAGGATGGCGCCGGGGAACTGTTCGAACTCTTTACGCTGGTTTTGCCAGGCAGTGCCATAGTTGCCTACCAGGTGTTTGTATTTTTTGAGCTCAGGATAGGCGTGCGCCGGCAGCATTTCGCCATGGGTGTAGACATTGACGCCTGTGCCTTCGGTCTGTTTTAACAGTTCTTCCAGGTCTAACAGATCGTGGCCGGTAACCAGGATGCCGTAGCCGGATTTGAAGCCGGTGAATACTTCGGTAGGTACCGGTGAGCCAAAGTGGTCGACATGGGCTTTGTCTAATAGCTCCATGACCTTGAGGTTGATTTCGCCGCATTTAAGGACCATTTCTATATGTTTATCAAGGTTGAAGTTTACATTAGTCAGGGTAAAGAATAGGGCGTCATGCATGAAAGCGTCCACCTGTTCGTCACGGGCGCCCAGTTCGCGGGCATGGTGGGCATAGGCGGCAATGCCTTTCAGACCGAAAATCAGAGTGTCCTGAAGGCTGGCGATATCCTCGTTCTTACCGCAGACGCCGATTTTGGTGCAGCCGGAGCCACCGGCTGTTTGTTCACATTGGTAGCAAAACATGCTCATTGTTTACTCCCCCTTATAATTTTTAGTTTCAAGTTCATTATAGGGGATTAAATATAAAAGAACTGTGACATAAGTCACAGTTCTGTGTGATTTTAGAGTTCTTGGATATGGATGTCCACGCTGTCGCCATTTTTAACAATGGCGGTGTATTCAGTCGGCAAGCCATTTAAGAGTACAGTAATTTTGCCGGCGGCCGGCAGGCTGCGGGGATCGAAGTTGGCCGCCAGCAGCACATCACTGATTATCGGCTGCCGGTTGGGAGCACTACTTAGTTCAATGACGCTGCCGGGAAGAGCCGGCTCAGCGGCTTCGGCCGGATGCCCGTTTACCAGGATGGTGTGACGGTTGACGGGTACGGTGCAGCTAACGCCATTGAATAATACCGTGACTGAAGAGTTCGCGTTGCTGCCGCTAATCCCTAGGATTTCTTCCAAAGTGGGGGGCGGCAACTTAAGTATTTCAACAGCATCGCCAGGCATGAGCAGGCTGTCGGCTGTTGCCGCACTATTATTAATAGTGTATTTTGGCCATACTTTATAGGAACGCTCAGCACCGTTGATCTGATAAACATACTCAGCAGGCTCAGGAGTAAGTCCCAACTGCTCAAGCGCTTGCCCCAGCGTAACTGTCAAACTAAAGTCAACTTGGTCACGGTCCCGTAAGACAGTGTCGCCGGTCTTAGGCACGCCGTTGACAAGTATTGGCCGTTGTAGCTGATAGTCGTGGCCATTCACTTTAATATCCAGCGGTTCCGGTTCAGTAACTATATCCTTGAGGAGCGGCGTCGGCGCTGTTCCATCAGTGCCCAGCGTTACTGCGATGACATCCTGGTCATTAAGAGAGTCGCTGAGCTTGGCTGGTTGGCCGTTAAGCAGTACTTGGCCCGGCGTACCGTGACTGCCGGCAATAAATTTTGTTTGGTTGTTTACCGTGACGGTCAGTCCCATGCCGGGGCGTCCGCGGAGTGCCCGGATGTCGATACCGGCGGCCAGGAGGGCGTCAGCAACAGTCAAACGGCTTAAATTAAACAAGCGTATAGGCCGCCCGTCTACTAAAATATTGATAAAGTTTAAGGAGTGGCCGCCGGCCAGTTTTAATATGCCCAGCGGGGTAACGGCGTCAGGGGTGCACAGTGAGGCGGGTATGCCGGTAATGCCTTCAAGCGAATCGGGCCGGCGGATGGCTACGCGGGCAGCAGGAATGTCCAGCGCTTGGGCTAATGCCTCAGGCAAAAGCGGTGTTAGTGCGCCGCCGCCTACCAGTAGTACGGCCTGGGGCGGCGCAGTGTTAAGCGCTAATATTTCAGCGGCAATGGCCTGGGCTAATTCAACTACTTTGGGGGTCATAGCCCTGATGATGTCCTTGACTGGCAGCTTGTGGTCCATGCCTAAAACATCGGTAAACGCGACTTTTTTATTTTTACCGCCAAGCTGGCGTTTGACAGTCTCGGCAACATTGAAATCCAGCAAAAAATGCTGGGATATGGCTTCGGTAATCTCATCGCCGGCAAACGGCACCATGCCATAGCCAATGACTGAGCCGCCGCTGGTGATGGCAACGTCGGACGTTCCTGCGCCGACATCGACCAGCACCAGGTTGAGGTGGCGCATGGTGGGCGGGATGAGCACATTAATGGCAGCGATCGGCTCGAGGGTTAGTGTCGCCATTTCCAGTCCTACGGCCTGAAGGGCTGATTGCAGGGAATCAATAACCTGTCGCGGCAAAAAGGTGGCGATAACTTCAATTTCTGAGCGTTTGCCGCGTTGGCCGATCAAACTTTTGATACGGGTCCCGTCTAGGGTGAAATGGACCACACTATAGCCTACGCAGTAGTAGTCTGCCGGGTCAGGTACCGCACCTGATGTAGCAAGTTCTGCCTGGGCTGCTTGAATGGCGGCCAGTTCAAGCGAGCGCTCGTCTTCCGGCGACAGTGCACCGCGGGAAACGGTATCAAGCTCAGCTGTCGTCCGGAGTGTGCACAGTGCCCGGCCGGCAGCGGCCACTGCCACTTTGGTCAGCGGACCGGTTGCTTTTTCAAGACGCGCCTTGACTGAGGCCAGCACGCCGGCTACTTCCTGCACATCGTGAATTTGCCCGTCCAGCATAGCACGGGTATGGTGTTCTTCCCGGTCTGACGCCAATAACTTTATACAGCCGCCTTCAGCCTGGCCGACTAAGCCGACAACGCTGCGTGTGCCAATGTCTAAGGCGAAGAGGAGTGATTGGTTGTCGTCCATATTTACTCCTTACTTAGATTTGTTTATGGAAAAATTATATAATCCTTTATTTCGCCGTCTGATATCCTATTTCCTGTCAGTAGAAATAAGATTATGCCGCCGAGTTACGATTTTTGTCAACTCATCCCGGCAATATTTTAGTGTATTTGCGCTAAATTATTTGGTAAAATATAGTTTAAGTATTAGGAGAGGAGTTTACGCAAGTTGCTTAATATACATATAGCGCTTGACAGTACGGCCGGTGTGGCGCCGGAATTGCTGGCAGCCCATCCCAACCTCCATGTTGTGCCGCTAAAAGTTATTTTAGGCGAAACAGAGTGGAATGAGCCTGATCTAACCAATGCCGAGCTATTTAGGTCGGCCAAGGAAAAAGGGGTGCATCCCCGTACTTCCCAACCGGCGACAGGTGACTTTGCCCGTGTCTTTGCGCTAGCAGCCGGCGATCAGCCAATTATTATGATTACATTATCAGGCGGCGTGAGCGGTACAGCGAACGGTGCCAGGGTAGCGGCCAAAGAATGTAAGGGGCGGGAGATTTATGTGGTTGATTCGGGCACTACCGCCATTGGCATGGTAAAATTGGCTGAGGCCGCCCTGAACATGGCGGCCGAAGGTCAGACAGCCAGCACCATTGCCGAGCGTTTGCAGCTTATGGCCAATGCCACCCGCACCCTCTTTATTCCCGACTCGCTCGAATATCTGTATAAAGGCGGCAGAATTGGCGGAGCGGCGGCGCTTGTTGGCTCCATTCTGCAGCTTAAGCCTATACTTAAACTTAATGAAGGTAAAGTGCAAGTGCTCGATAAGGTGCGTACAAGACCGAGAGCTATTGCGCGTATGCTGGAAGAACTTGATAAGTGCGGCAGTTTGGAGTATATCGGTGTCTTGCACGGCGAAGCTCCGGGTATTGCCGGTGAAATGTATCATACTGTATGTCAGCGCTATCCGGGTGTACCTGTGTCGCTCTCAGTCATCGGGCCGGTATTGAGCGCTCATTTGGGGCCGGGAGTTTTGGGGCTGATCTTTCAAAGTAAGTCATAATGTTGCCGGTAAAGGAGGGTAAGTTTATGCAGCAAAGTGTTGATGTAATTGACGGAAAGGATTTCCGCCGCATGATTGCCGGAGCGTACGGCGCCTTTATACGCGAACATGAATATATCAATGGTTTGAATGTCTTTCCTGTGCCGGACGGTGATACCGGCACCAACATGCTGCTAACACTGGGTGCGGTGGCTAAAGCTGTGGCTGAAGCGCCGGCCGAAGGAATCGGCTCGCTTTCCCGCCGGGCGGCTGACAGCGCCATCATGGGCGCGCGGGGTAACTCAGGGGTTATTTTATCACAACTCTTTCGGGGCATTGCCCGCGGGCTGTCCGGCAAAGACACGGCGACTTCGGCTGAGGTCGGCAAGGCCTTCCAGTATGGTGTGCTGTATGCTTACCGGGCAGTGGCCCGACCGGTTGAAGGTACCATTTTAACGGTAGCTAAAGGTATTGCCAAGGGAACGCGCCGGGCGGTGCGGGACAAGGCCCCGTTTGCCGATATTTTGCGCGAAGCGATTGGTGCGGGGCGGGAAGAGCTTAAGCGTACGCCTGAACTATTGCCGACTCTTAAAGCTGCCGGTGTGGTTGACGCCGGCGGTCAGGGGCTTATTGCCTTCTTAACCGGGTGTCTTGAAGGACTGGAAGGCCGGTTTAACGGACCGGAAGCCGATTTTGAGCGCACGCTTACCGTGACTGGGCCGGCGGCTGAGATGAGTATTTCTCATCCGTATTGTACTGAATTTGTTGTTAAGCAGTTTACCGCCGGTCTGGACGAAGTAAAGCGCCAGCTTGAGCAAATGGGGGACTCGCTGGTAGTTGCACCAGGTGAAAGCGTGTTAAAAGTCCATATTCATACTGCCCATCCCGGTGCCGTGCTGGAATCAGCCATTGCCTGGGGGACATTGCATGATATTAAAATTGACAATATGGCTGATCAGCACCGGAAAACAGTTGAACTGGCCCCGGCCGCAGATATGTCCAAAGATGAGGCCGTTTCCGTTCCCGCGAAGGCGGGTTTGGCAGTAATTAGTGTAGTATCAGGGGACGGCCTTATCAATATAATGCGCCAAATGGGCGCCGGTATTGTTATTTCAGGCGGACAGACAATGAACCCGCCGGTTGAAGAGTTTGTGGCTGCCGTGCATAACGGTTCAGCTGAAAAATACATTATTTTGCCTAATAACAAGAATATCATGCTGGCTGCCGCCCAGGCCAAAAAACTGTTAGGCGACAGGGTAGCCATTGTGCCTACTGTTAATGTGCCGCAAGGTCTGGCGGCAGTACTGGCTTTTGATCCCAATGACGATATTGACAGTAATGTTGCGCGGATGACCGCGGCGCAGGCGGCGGTTAAATCCGGCTGTCTGACTGTTGCTGTGCGGGACTCGCAGGTTTGCGGCTTGACTGTGCCGCAAGGTGCATATATCGGCATTATTGACGGCAGTGTGGCCGTCTGGGCTGATAATCCGGCTGGGGCGCTTGAGGCGCTGGTCAGGCAGCTAATTGGACCCGAGACAGAAATAATCAGCATGTATTACGGCGCCGGGCTTAGCAGTAAAGAGGCTGAAGTTTTAGCTACCGGACTTCGGCAACAGTTTACCCATGCGGAAGTAGAAGTATATTTTGGGGGGCAACCGCACTATCAGTTTATTATCAGTATTGAGTAGAGGCTGGTTATCAACTGATTATAAGCGGTGAACTGGTGCGCGAGACTGAGGCCGCAATCGGGGCAATTAAGCCTTATTAATTTGGAGGTAATATGTTTAGTTCCTTAAGTATTAACGAATTTGCCGCTAAACTGGCTTCTGACGATGTACCGCCAGGCGGCGGAAGCACAGCGGCGCTGCAGGGGTTGATGGCAGCTGCGTTGCTGGAGATGTCGGTCAACTATTCGCTAAAAAACCAAAAACCTTCTGCGAATGATGAGGTCTTAACAGCCAAAAAGGCCGATTTGGCCCGGCTGCACATTGAGTTGACTCTTTTAATTGACAGAGATGCCTTGGCGCTGCGTGGGCTGTTGGCTGCTGCCGGCCTGCCCGAATCGACGCCTGAAGCCAAACAGGCGCGCGAAGTGGCTATGCAGAAGGCCCTGCGTCAGGCGGCTGAAGTACCGCTGGAAACAGCGCGGGCTTGCCTGGAAGTAATGGAAATCGGCAAAACCATTCTCGCGAGGGTAGACCGACTGGTAGTAAGCGATTTGGTGACCGGCGTGGCGGCTGCCCATGCGGGAATTGTCGGCGGATTATTAAGTACAACGATAAATTTGAAAGAAATCCATGATGATTCTCTGGTAAGTGCGCTGAAAGGCCAGATTTATCTGTTACGGACAGCCGCCGACGAACTAAAAGCCGGAATAGAAGATAAAGTGTATGGCAGTGAGCCGTTTAATGTATTACGCGGGTAATGATGCCGATACCGCAGTTAATTGCCTTTTAGCGTGGCTTGGCAGTAACGGCTGGTGTACCGTTGCCGGTGTCGTTTATTTTAGCGTTGTAAAAATAAGAAAGGCCCCGTATCCAGACTCAGACTGGGATACGGGGTTTTAACTATTTCTGCACCTGTTTTAAACTAAGTCCGATGCGCTGGCGTTCTTCATCGACGCTGATCACCATTACGTCAATAATGTCGCCAACTGAAACGACGTCAATGGGATGGCGGAAATGTTTGTGGCTGAGCTCGGAGCGGTGGATGAGGCCGTTAACTTTAATGCCGATGTCGACAAATACGCCGAAGTCGGTAACATTGTGGACTGTGCCTTTAACAATGGTGCCTGGGGTAATGTCCGACAGTTTGACGATATTTTTACGGGTCTGGGGCGGAGGTACGTCTTCGCGCGGGTCGCGACCGGGTTTGGCTAGTGCCGCCAGGATATCGCGCACAGTGGGTTCCCCGGCGTTAAGTTCGTCGGCCAGTGCAGCAGCGTCGGCGGTTGGCGCCGCTTGCTGCAAGGTGGCCAGCTTGTCTTTATCAGCCAGGTCGTTAAGCGTAAAGCCTAGTTTTTCCAGGATGGCTTCAGCCAGTTGATATGATTCGGGGTGGACAGGTGTGTTATCCAAAGGATTGGCACTCTGAGCAATGCGCAAAAAACCAGCGCACTGGGTAAAGGTTGATTGGCCCAGCCGCGCTACTTTGAGTAGTTCTTTACGGCTTTGGAACCGGCCGTTTTCCGTGCGGTAAGCGACAATGTTTTTGGCTACATTGGCATTGATGCCGGCCACATAGGTCAACAGCGCCGGTGAGGCCGTGTTGAGCTCAACCCCGACATGGTTAACGCACGATTCCACAACATTAGACAACGTGCTGCTCAGTTCTTTTTGGTTTACGTCATGCTGGTACTGACCGACACCGATTGACTTGGGATCGATTTTGACCAGTTCGGCCAGCGGGTCTTGCACCCGGCGGGCGATTGACACCGCGCCCCGCAACGAAACATCAAGATCAGGCAATTCGTCTTTGGCTAATTTGGAAGCTGAATAGACCGAGGCGCCGGCTTCGTTGACAATAAGGTAATGAACATTCAAATTGTGGGTGTTGATCAGGTTGGCGGTAAATTCTTCGGTTTCGTAGGAAGCTGTGCCGTTGCCAATGGAAATAAGTGTTACTCCATGTGCTTTTATGGCTTCAAGCATCTTGGACGCGGCTTCTTCGCGTTGCCGTTCACTCATAGTAATGTATAACGTGTTGGTTGTAAGTACTGCACCGGTCGGGCTGACCACCGCCATTTTGCAGCCTGTGCGGTAACCGGGGTCGAGACCCATGACGGTATGGCCGGCAAGCGGCGCTTGCAAAAGTAATTGGCGGAGGTTAAGACCAAATACGCGGATGGCCTGAGTTTCGGCATTTTCGGTAAGCAAAGCCCGGATTTCACGCTCAAGTGCCGGAAACAGCAGGCGCTTGTAGCCATCGGCAATGGCAGCGCGAATGACTTGGCTAAAAATAGAGTTGCCGGTAATAATCTTGCGGGCCAGAAGATTAATATTCGTTTCATGGTCGACAATCAGGTCGACTTTGAGTACTCCTTTGTTTTCGCCGCGGTTGACGGCCAGAATGCGGTGAGAAGGTATACGTTTGACCGGTTCCCGGTACTCTTTATACATTAGGAACTCTTTCGCGGCCGCTTCTTCGACGGCAAGTTGACTGGCAATCTCGGCTTTCTGCCACAGTTCCTTACGGAGTAGTGCCCGGAGGTCAGCCTGCTCGCTGACTGTTTCTGCAATGATGTCTTGGGCGCCGGCCAGGGCTAGTTCGGCAGTGGGTATTTCATGTTCGTCATTTACATAGGCGCCGGCAATATCCAGCGGGTTGCCGTCGGTAATCTGCTGGGCTAAAATGGTTTCAGCCAGGGGCTCAAGGCCTTTTTCCCGGGCGATTTGGGCCCTGGTTCTTTTCTTGGGACGGTAGGGCAGGTAGAGGTCTTCCAGTTCCTGCAGTTTGGTGGCTGCTTGAATTGCATCAGCAAGCTCAGGCGTTAGTTTGCCCTGAGACTCAATGCTTGCCAGAATTTCTTCCTGGCGTTTGATAAGATTCCGGAGATACTGGGTGCGTTCTTCGATGGTACGGATATGTTCTTCGTTTAACTCGCCGGTAGCTTCTTTACGGTAACGGGCGATAAACGGTACGGTGTTGCCGTCATCTAAGAGATTCATGGTCGCTGTGACCTGATGAGGCTTAACATTGAGTTCGCGGGCAATAATTACAGGAATATCG
Source organism: Sporomusaceae bacterium ACPt (assembly GCA_041428575.1). GTDB lineage: Bacteria > Bacillota > Negativicutes > Sporomusales > Sporomusaceae > Sporomusa_D > Sporomusa_D carbonis. Next base: position 3,773,465 of record CP155570.1, on the reverse strand, counting down.
GTTTTAAGCATAAGTTCACCATCTTCATTAATGTTGTATTCGTTTATATTATACCAGTTTGAACTGTCTGGACAATATTCTTACGGCACGATCACCGATAATTGCGAGTGAATAAGATAGCTACGCTCTCCGTAATGACTGGCCGGGATTTGTCAATCATTGCGAAGAGCGTAGCGACAATGCGATTTTGATATGAAGGTTTATTCGGCAACTACATCGACAATGGTGATATTGGGTTGGAACGCTAAATCAATAATATCGTCAGTAACGGCAAGACCGCTTGCGCCAGTTTTCCACCCGGCAATCTGCACGGTGGGGGTGGTGGTGAAGCGGGTTTTATTTTTTATGACATAGGCGATTTTGTTATTATTAAGCTTGACTAAGCTGCCTACCGGATACAGCGGTGTGGTTTGGAAGAACGCCCGTAACAGATACATGTCGAATTGGGTGTTTCCGCCTGCCAGCATATCATCAAGGATATTCTGGCGCTTAGCGCCTGTTTTGCTGGCGGCAGTCATGGCGTTGTCAAAATAATTAGCAATAGCCACCAGCCGGGAGAGAGGGTGAATTTTCTTGCCGGACAGCCCTGAAGGGTAGCCTTGACCATCGTAATGTTCATGATGTTCAGCCGCAATACGGGCGGCAATGGAACTGATTTTATTCTTTAGCAGCAACTGTTGTCCGTAGACGGTGTGCAACCGGCTATGGTCGGTGCCCGGACCGTCGATAGTAGGCACAATTGATTTACCCAAATCATGAAAAAGCGCTCCCAGCGCCAAATCCATCAGAACAGGGCGCGGCAGCTTGATATAGAGTCCGGTGATAACCGAGAGCAGGCAAACGTTAACGGCGTGGCCTACCTCATCTTCGCTTGGTTGGCGCACCTGAATGTTGATAATCTGCGGCAAGTTTTCTCCCGTTTCATCAATAGCTTTGCCAACGACGGCCTGAATTTGTTTTAAATACATCGTTCGTAGCCGGGGATTTAATATATCATGACTTTTGATATTAAATAAGGATCGGAAACAATGAGTCAGTTCTTCTCTGAGACCAGGGGAAACGACAGTATTTTTTTTTAGCTCAGATGCATATGCGTCGTAGATAGGGATGTTACTTAATCCCAGCTGCTTTAGGCGTGTTATGTAATATTCCGTAAGGGCAATGCCTTGTTGTAAGAGCAAATTACCCTTGGCATCAACAATATCCTTTGCCAGTACCATGCCGGCTTTTATCTCGCTGATAAGCATAAGGAAAGCCCATCTCCTCTAATCTTTCTACCATTATTATACATAATATTAAGTCGGAAAAGGAATGTATTCTAGTCCTAGTTATCTAGGACTTCGGTCCCATATGCGCTGAAAAGCACACCACCGCTTGTCCAGGCATATTATGTTAGTAGCAGATATTTTACCAGATGCTATTAGGTCTGGAATGGGAGGGGGACTATGTCACTGCTTGTAAACACACTTAAAGCAAATGTTAAACTAGCGGCGCTTACGTCAGTACTATTTGGAGTATTAGGGTTGCTTTCCTGGATACCGGGAGTTTTCTATATAGTTTACCCTAATGATATTTACCTGGTACTACACACCATTATTGAAGTAACCTGCCTGGCCCTAGGGTTAAGTATTTTTACCGTAGTATGGTACGGTTGGCCCCAGACTAATAATAGCCGCGACTTAGTGATTGCCATGGTGTTCCTGGCGGTTGGCCTGCTGGATTTTGCCCATATGTTGTCCTATAAAGGCATGCCGGATTTTATCACTGCCAATAATGAAAATAAAGCGTCCACTTACTGGGTTATCAGCCGCCTGTTATCCAGCGCCGGGCTGCTATTAGCCATATATATCCCCCGGCGCAGTAAAAATCCGGTTTTTCACAGGATATACCTTTTAACCATTACCTGTGTTATTGCAGCTGCGCTCATAGTAGCCGTAATACTGTTTGAAAATGCGTTAATCCCGATGTTTGTGACCGGATCAGGCCCCACTGCCGAGAAGTTGGCCATTGAATATACTGCTATGCTGCTAAACGTTTTAGCTATTTATATGTACGGTCGCCGCAACCCATCCCAACAGTCGGTATTCTTCCTGCGGGTCAGTCTGGTATTCAGTTTAGGCGCCGGTATGGCATTTATCTTAGATTCACATGCACACGACAGTTTTAACCTAATTGGTCACATTTACAAAGTAATTTCCTATTATTATATTTTACAGTCGCTTTTGCAGACATCTGTTTTGCGTCCGTATATGCGCATTGCCCGCCTGAACCGGGCTCTCAGGAGCATGGTTACAAAAAATGTCAGCCTATACAAAGAAACCAAAGACAGTGAACGCATATTGCGGCAGGCTTTTATTCAACTTGGCGCTACCTTGGCTTCCAAGCATGACCTTGAAGCCATGCTGCAGCAGGTAGTTTCAGCTACGGCTACAGTCTTTCAGTGTGATCATGTTTATTTGGCGCTAGCCGAAGATAATATGCTAAAAATTGTTGCTTATATGAGCAGTTTCAAGCCGCAAGAAAAAAATCATCCTGACAATAGTTTTATGGGTAAGGTGTTTACCGATAAAAAATCGGTAGTTATCGGTGACATTACTAATTACCCTGAGCGGATGGTAGATGGCTTATATCAGGCTGGGTTAAAATCAATGGTCGGCGCGCCAATCAGACATAATGGCGATGTTATCGGCGTACTTGAAATTTTCTCGCGCAATGAAAAGCAATTTACGCAACATGACGCCCAGTTTTTAAGTGTATTTTCTCATCATGCCGGTGAAGCAATTAAAAATGCCCGGGCTTACGAGACAACGGTGGAAAGCTTTGCTGAAATCAGCTTGCTTTATGATATTGTCAAGGATTTGGCAGTCCAGCAGTCGCCGGCTGCCATTATGACTCGAGTGGCTGAAAAACTGTATAATTTGTTTTCGGCCGACGGCGTTGTGGCCTTTATCATGCACCATAGGGATGACGGCATTCATACCGAGCCGGTATTTGTCTACGGCTTTGAGCAAAAGGAGATCAATCACCTGCAGCGAGTGTTTTCTGACGGCAAAATGGCCTGGCCCTGGAGCGGCCTAAGCGCCATGGAAGGCAGCGCCGCCGAGGAAACGGGGCGTGGCCTGATCACCATGTCGGTGCTTATGTCAAGACGTCTTAATATTTTGCCGCTCTTAGCCAGTGGTATTTTGCAGGGACTTATCGTGCTCGGCTGGAACGATCCTTTACAGGAAATTCCACCTGGCAAGGAATTGATATTGAGTACAATTGCCCGTCAGACAGCCATTGGTCTTGAACGTGCTTACTTGTGTGACCACTTCCAGGCTATGGCGCTTACTGATCCTTTGACTCGTCTGGCCAACCGCCGGCAGTTTGAGATCTGTCTGGACCGCGAAATCAGCCGTACGTTAAATTACCATCGTCCGCTAAGCCTGATTATGCTTGATATTGACTTTTTCAAAAAAGTTAATGATACTTGGGGTCATTTGGCCGGTGACGGAATTTTGCAACAAATGGGAACTATGCTCAAAGAGCGTTTTCGTTCTACCGATATAAGCGCTCGCTACGGCGGCGAAGAATTTGCCGTAATTTTACCTGAGACCGACTTAGCGGGAGCGGCTGCCCTGGCTGAAGCATTCCGGCAGTCTGTTGCGACCGCCAAATTTGAAGCAGACGGCAAGGTGATTACTGTTACAATAAGTCTGGGAGTGGCTACTTTCGAGAGTCATATTAAATGGGGAAATCCCAAGACCGAGCTTGTCGACGCGGCTGACCAGGCGTTATACCGGGCTAAACAACAAGGGCGTAATCGTGTCGAGTGTTATCAGCAGTCACCGATAAAGTGAATTTCCCTAGAGAAGTTTTAAACGCCCTTTGGGGCTTTAGTTGAACTTATCCGGAAACTTAGCGCCGCTTCCCGCAGCTTAAAGAAGCGGGAGTATTAGCGGCGCTAACTATTCCGGGCAAATGCTTCAATTGTAGAATAGCTTATACAGGTCTGGTGCATGCTATTGTTGAAAAACCGAAAGGGGGGATACCGGTGTTATCATCAAAAGAACTGATGCACTTGGAAGACTTCCTGGGTATGGAACAAAGCTGCGCCAAGGCCATGAATTACTTTGCCAGCAATGTACAGGATTCCCAGGCTAAGCAACTTTTCCAACAGCTCGGCCAAAAGAGCCGACAACATTTTCAAACAATGAGCAAACATCTAAATGCAGGTCAAAATTTACAATAATTTGAGGTGAAAGTTGTGGCACAAATGGGGCAACAATCCGGGCAAACTACGAAGACCGGTACGGCCGGACAAGACATGAGTCTGTCTGACCGCGATCTCTTGCAGTTAGCTCTTAATGAAACCAAGCATACGGCAGTGGCTGTCAACACTTATGCCCTTGAGGCTTCCGGCGACGCTCTTCGCCGCGATTACCTGACTATTTTGGGTGATCTTCACAGCCAGGAAAAACAAATTTTTGACCTCATGCAGCAAAAAGGCTATTACGATGTCAAAAATGCCAGTCCCCAAGAGATCTCGCAAGCTAGGTCCAAGTTCAGCAACCAGGCTCAATAGCAAAAAAGTAAGTCCCGCTGGCAGCGGGGCTTACTTTTTTGCTATTGCTTCTTAAAAATCCCTTGACAGTACTCACTAGGCAAGTTAAAATTAAACAAGAATTATCCAATAACTATTTTCCGCTGGTAATATGTACTAAGGGTAGGGGATGTTTAGTGGAATTTTGCGTTACCTCATTGTTGCGAGATAAGGGGTTTAAGGTCACCCCGCAGCGACTTGCCATTTATAATGCTTTGGCTGCCACCAAAGCCCATCCCAGTGCCGAAATGATTTATAATGAACTTCAGCCAATTTATCCGACAATGAGCTTGGCGACAGTGTATAAAACTATTGAAATTTTAAAAGAACTAGACTTGGTGCAGGTACTTAATGTCGGTGAAGATAGTTTCCGTTACGATGCCGATACTACCAATCATCCCCATGTCCGCTGCATGTGCTGTGGCCGTGTCGATGACTTGCATGGTGTTGATGCTGCTGATTTTGTCGGCAAGGTGGCAGCTCAGACCGATTATACCATTACAGGTCAGCAGTTTTATTTCTATGGTACCTGCCCTGAATGTCAGAGAAAAGCTTCAACGCCAAGCTAGGAGGTGACAGGTATGGCTGTGATGAATTTGGCAAGCTATATTGACCATACTCTTCTCAAACCGGAAGCATCGGTTGAGGATATTATCCGGTTGTGCGAGGAAGCTGCGCGGTATAAATTTGCCGCCGTATGCGTAAATCCAATATATGTTGATTTGGCTGCCCATCATTTAGCCGGGACAGGAGTAAAAACAGCCACCGTCATTGGCTTTCCGCTGGGCGCGACGTTTACAGCCGCTAAGGTGCTTGAGGCGCGGGAAGTGGTACTGCGCAAGGCGAGTGAACTGGACATGGTGATTAATATTAGCGCTGCCAAGGCCGGCTTGTGGGATATCGTGGAATACGACATTAGGCAGGTTATTGAGGCGGCAGACGGTGCGGCAGTAAAAGTTATTATTGAGACCTGTTTATTGAATGATGAAGAAAAACGCCGTGCGTGCGAGGCAGTTCTCGCGGCCGGGGCGCAGTTTGTTAAGACCTCGACAGGCTTTAGCCGGGGTGGAGCCACTGTGGAAGATGTTACATTATTTAAACAGGTGGCAGGAGATAAAATCGGCATTAAGGCTGCGGGCGGGATTCGTACCCGTGCGCAGGCACTGGAGTTAATCACGGCCGGTGCTACCCGGTTGGGAACCAGTGCCGGTGTGACCATAATGAACGGGGATATACCGGCGGCCGGGACTTATTGATTTATAGGCATTAAAGTTACATAATTATAGTGTATCAAAATTACAACAGCGCAACATTGCGCTGTTTTTATATTTACATAAAAATCCTGTAGTCATAAATGTGTACGCATGATATAATGTCCTCTGCTTGCTCGTATGAAAGGAGGGGCAGTCAATGCGTAATATTCTACAAATGATTCCTGGCGGCGCACCGGTGGTTGTAGGTCTGGCTTTGGCCGGTCTGCTGTTAAGCGTGGTGCCCTGCCGGCCGCAAATGTGGCTGTACCCGCTGGTGCGGCAGGCAGTGCAGATGAAAGTCAATTACCAGACCAGAGACATGTTGGCTAAAACAACGCCGCATTTTATTATTAGATATACGGAAAAAGATGCCGATACCATCGACATGGTGGCGCAGGCAGCTGAAGCTGCGTATCAACCGGTGACTGCCGCGCTTAACTATGCGCCAGGCGGTAAAACTCTGATTTTGGTTTACCCTGACCGTCAAGCTATGAAACAAGCTTATGGCTGGGCAGGGGACGCCGGTGCTATGGGTTTTTACTGGGGCGGGATTATTCAAATTTTGTCGCCTAAAGCCTGGATGAAGGATAGTCAATCGGTTGCCGAATTTATGGTAAACGGCCCGATTGTCCATGAATATACCCACTTGGTGCTTGACTATATGACCAGAGGTAATTACACGCGCTGGTTTACCGAAGGTCTGGCGCAATATGTTGAATACCGGGTTAATGGTTACGAATGGGTGACAGCCGATAACGGTTTAGGTGGCAAACTGTATACCATGGCCGAACTTGACGGCAATTTTGACGGGTTGCCTAACCAGGCACTGGCTTACCGTCAGTCGCTGGCGTTAGTCCGCTATATTGACGAAGTCCATGGCGATGCCAAGCTTAACCAAGTACTGGGTTCCCTTAAGGCCGGCGTGAAAGTGGACAAAGCCATTGAAAAGGCTCTGGGCATGGATTACGGCACCTATGAGTCGTTGGTTAACGCCTGGGCTAAAGGGAATATGAAGCAGTATGTGCGGGCTGCTAACTAGAAAAGGGACGTGCCGCTAGGTCCGTCTCTTTTCTATTATTAAATAAAAAAACCAAATTTGGGAAAATTAACGATGACTAATGCCCAAGGGGGGATGTTAATGCTTACGCGGCGGGAATTTCTTAAACTTTGCATGTCGGCGGTGTTGACCACCAGTTTGACTGACCAACTTGCGCCGATAATGCGCCAGGCATTTGCCGAAAGTAAGCTGACCAAACCGCCCGTAATCTGGCTCGAACTTGGTTCTTGCACCGGTAACTCGATTTCTTTGGATAATGCTGTTAACCCTAATTTGAATCAAGTACTTGCCGATATGCTGGATATGCGCTATAATTGGCTGCTTAACGCGGCTCAGGGGCAACAGGCCGTGCAGGCGTTAGTGGATACAGTGGAAAAAGAAGCCGGTAACTTCTGGCTGGTCGTTGAGGGTTCGGTTATGACGGCCGACAACGGCCGGTACAACAATATATTTATGCGCGACAATCAAATGGTTACCGGGCTGGCTGCTGTACGAGAATTTGCCCCGAAAGCCAAATATATTGTTGCCGTCGGCACTTGCGCCTGCTTCGGCGGGCCTTCGGCCGCCTATCCCAACCAGGGCGGCGCCAAAGGAGTGTGGGAGGTGATTAAACAGCCGGTAATTAATGTGCCAGGCTGTCCGATCAATCCCGATTGGGTAACCGGAACATTTAGCCATCTTATTATGTACGGTATACCTGAGCTTGACGGTTATAACCGGCCCAAAATGTTTTTCGGGCAGACCATCCATGACTTATGTCAGCGCCGCCAGCAATTTGAAGACGGCATTTTCGCATCCTTTCCCGGTGAGAGCGGGTGCTTGTTTAAGGTAGGTTGCAAAGGTCCGGTTACTCATGCCGACTGCCCCAAACGGCAGTGGAATCACTATGTCAACTGGCCGGTTAAAGCGGGGGCGCCCTGTATCGGTTGCGCCAATCCCGGATTTCCTGACAGTTCTATGCCGTTTTATAACCACCTGCCCGACCTCCAGACTCCCCTGGGAGCGCTTAATGTCAAGAAATTTGGCCTGGCAGCCGCCGGGCTGGGGGCAGCCGCAGTCGGCGCCCATTTGGTCACAGGTGTTGTCGCCAAGCGGGTGGGCAAAAACTGGCTTGATGGCACCGTTCCCAAGGAGTCTGAACCGCCCGAGAATTTAGAACAGCTTAAGCAGGAACTTGACGACCTGATCCGTCAGCAGAATGCGCTCATTAGTGAGAGCAAAACTTTGGCGCGGGTTAAGGCTAAACGTAAGTTGCCCAAAACTTTTCGCCAGAAAGTCGTTGATTTTTTCCGGCCGGGGCAAAAACACAGGAGGTAGTACATGGCTGTCCAAACAATTTTTCCGGTAACGCGCATTCATGAGCCGCTCCGGGTCGATGTCGAAGTTCAAAATGGCAAGATCGTTGATGCCTGGCTGGGGGCCCATTTATTCCGGGGGATGGAGAATATGCTCCAGGGCCGGGACCCGCGCGATGCGGCGTTATTTACCCAGCGCATCTGCGGCATTTGTTCTTCGGCCCATGCCATAGCTGCCAGCATGGCTCAGCAGCAGGCTTTCGGCGTTGTGCCGACACCTGCCGGTCAACTTCTAACCAACTTAATATTTGCGGCTGATATTATTCAGAATAATCTCCGGCATTTCTATGTTTTGGTATTATATGATTATGTGAAAGGGCCGGATATGCCGCCGTATACCCCGCGTCCCCAGGCTGATTTCCGCTTGCCGCCCAAGGTTAATGACGAATTGCTCCGGCACGCTCAAGAAGCGGCGCTCAAGGCCGTACGGGCCCATGAGGCCATGGCCGTATTTGGGGCCAAGGCCCCTCTTCAACAGAGTATTATACCAACAGGCATCACCGAGCGGGCTTCGGTCGAACGGCTTATGGCCTACAGCGCCATTCTTCAGGAAGTCACCGATTGGGTGGAAAAATATTTTATCAACGATGTTATGACGATCGGTGAGTATTATCAAGACTATTACCATATCGGCGCCGGCTACGGCAACTTTTTTTCAGTCGGTATGTTTCCTTCGCCGGTAACCGGGGAACGTGCGTTTAAACCCGGCCTGGTTGTAAATAAGGGTCAGGTAGAGCCTCTTGACGTCAATTACTTTGTCGAAGAAATCCGCTACAGTTGGTACAAGGACGATGCCGGGCGCCGCCCGCCCGCCCAGGGTGTTACTAACCCTGACGCCGATAAACCTGAGGCATATTCCTGGGTTAAAGCGCCCCGGTACCGGGAAATGCCGCTGGAGTGCGGGCCGCTGGCCCGGGGTTTCATTAACGGCGATTACCGGCGCGGTGTCTCGGTAATGGACAGACTGGTGGCCAGGGCGCAGGAAACACTGAAAATATGCAAATTAGCGCAAGGTTTTCTCAATGAAATAGTACCCAACTCTCCCAGTTATCAGCCTTACACGCCACCCGACGCCGGTTCGGGCGTCGGGCTGACTGATGCGATGCGGGGTGTGCTTGGGCATTGGATGGAGTACAAGCGGAATAAAGTAACCCATTATCAGGTATTAACACCGACAACTTGGAATTTTTCGCCGCGCGACAGCCGCGGTATACGCGGGCCGGTCGAACAGGCGCTTATCGGTACGCCGGTGGCTGAGGGCGCCGGTCTGGTTGAAGCCGGACGAGTCGTACGTTCATTTGATCCGTGTTTTACCTGTGCCGTGCATATGCTGGAAAAATAGTCAATACTTGCCTGCTTTGTTAAAGCCGCGCTTAATTCCCGGCATACCTGGCTCCCAGCCGGCAGGCACGCCTTCACCGGTAGCTTCTCCGTACCGGGTGCCTTCAAGCATGCGTACAATTTCCCGGACATTACGGTCGGATAAGGTGAGTTAGTTGAAGCTGATTTGCCGACGTGATACAATATGGACAGGAAGGACTTGGCGCAAGCCAAGTCTTTCGTATATACGAAAGGAGAAAATATGAATATTTTTCAAGCTTGTGATATACGCGGCGTAGCAGGTAAAGACCTTACCGATATTATGGCCAGGCGAATTTCTTTAGCCGTCGGCGTTAAACTTTCCGGACAAAAAGTAGTGGTAGGCGGCGATATTAGGCTGTCAACTCCCCGTCTGCAGCGCATTATGCTGGACGGACTGGCTGAATCCGGGTGTCAGGTCATTGACATCGGGACAGTGGCTACTCCGGTGTTTTACTATGCGCTTAAAGTCACTGGGGCAGCAGGCGGTGTAATGGTTACCGCCTCGCATAATCCGGCTCGGTATAACGGTTTCAAGTTAGTACTGGGTTTGAGTCCTGTCACCGAGGCGGATATCGCCCAGATCGGCCGCATGGTCGAGCAGAACGCCAGGACTCATGGCGATGGTTTTGTGACATGCCGGCCCCTGGTCGCCGATTACATAGAATATACGGCAAGCAAAGCCCGGCCAGGCAATTTGAAGGTAGTTGTCGACGCCGGCAACGGCGCTACGGCGACGATCGCGCCCAAACTATTTAAACGGCTGGGGTATGAAGTAATTGAACTCAACTGCACGCCAGACGGCCGGTTTCCCCACCGGCCGCCGAATCCTGCGTTGGCCGAAAACCTTGTTGCTCTTGGCGAGGTTGTTCGTGCCAACGGCGCGGCCCTGGGGGTAGGCTTTGACGGTGATGGTGACCGGGCGGGTTTTGTTGATGAAAGCGGCCGTCCGCTGGATAATGATGATATAATGGTACTACTGGCCCGCCACTACCTGGCCCAACAGCCAGGCACTGTTGTATATGATGCTAAATGTTCGATGGTTGTACCTGAGGAAATAGCCAAAGCCGGGGGACGGGCAGTCATGGCCCGTGCCGGCCATACGTTTAGCAAGGCTGCTTTTATGGGAGAAAATGCTTTGTTTGCCGGCGAAATAAGCGGTCATTTCTTTTTCCGTGAGTTAGGTTATGACGACGGCATGTTTTCAGCCCTCAAAGTTTGTGAGCTGGTAGCCGGCCGGGGGAGTCTGGCGGCACAAGTTGATGCTATTCCCAACTATTTACTTACTCCGGATATCAGAGTTCCCTACTCAGGTACGGATAAAGACAAAGTGCTGGCCGGAGTGGCTGACAGGCTGGCCGGTTACCGCCCTAATCTCATTGACGGTGTACGGATTGAGTTTGCCGACGGTTGGGGTATGATTCGCGCCTCGGTGACTGAGCCGTTGTTTACTTTGCGTTTTGAAGCCAAATCACCGGTGCGCCTTAAAGAAATTACCGCCATTTTGCTGGCTGCTTTGCCTTCAGGCATTAGCACAGATGTTATCGCTAAATTGCCCCCGGAATGTTTATAGCAAATTAAAAGGATTTACCGCCATTTGGTCGAATAATTACTTGTTAAAAATCGGCTATTTATTTAAAAGAGGGTAGTTATGCAAATTCATGTTTTGGCCAGTGGCAGTACCGGAAATGCTATATTCGTTGATATGGATGACACTAAAATATTGATTGACGCCGGCATCAGCGCCCGGCGTATCAAGCAATCGCTGGATGCAATTGGCGCTAAGATCGAAGATATTGACGGGGTGCTTGTTACCCACGAGCATCGTGATCATGTCAATGGTCTGCCGACACTCTTAAAAAAATACCGCCTGCCGGCCTACGCCTGTCCTGATACCTGGCAGGCTATGTATTGCCGGGCAGAGCTGCCTGATGACTGTTGCCTTAGTCTTGCCGACAGCCTAGATATTGGCAAAATAAAAGTGGAGCCGTTTAGCATATCTCATGATGCTGCCGACCCCGTGGGGTTCAGATTATACGCAGGCGGCAACAAGGTCAGCATTGCCACTGATCTCGGTTTTGTCACACCCACAGTAAAAGGTGCCTTGGCCTTGTCTGACGTTTTAGTTTTGGAATCCAACCATGATATCGACATGCTCAAAAACGGCAAATATCCTTGGCCTTTGAAGAAACGGATCATGAGCAACCGGGGTCATCTTGCCAACACTGATGCCGGTTGGACGCTGGCCAGGCTGGCCCGCAAGGCGCATACTCATGTTTTTCTTGCTCATTTAAGCCGGGAAAACAACCGCCCTGAGCTGGCAGAAACCACGGTAGCCGATATTTTAACAAATCAAGGGTGTAAATTGGGGCAGGATATTACTTTACATCTTACTTATCCTGAACAGATTTCCGGACTTTCCCGAAACACTAAATAAGGAGGCGATAGCATGAACTGGTTTAAAAGGTTAACCCCCTACATTGCCGTATCTTTGATCAGCATGATTATCAGCGTTAGCTTAGTGGTAGGCTGTGGCAGCAATATTGCTGACAAAGCAAAAAGACCGGATGCCGCCGGCTCGCCCTTTAAAGGTCTGCAGCCGCCGACTGCCCAGGCCCAGGTGTCAGAGGCCCGCAACACGCCCATTGTCAGGGCGGCTCAAGCGGTTGGCCCGGCTGTTGTCGGCATTACTAACAAAGCTTTTGCCCGCGATATTTTTAACCGCAAAGTGCTTGTGGAACAAGGAACAGGGTCAGGTGTTATCTTCGATGCCCAAGGCTACATAGCCACAAACTATCATGTGGTGGAGAACGCGCAAGAAATTGCCGTTTCCCTGGCTGACGGCCGCACGCTGGATGGCAAAGTCATTGGCGTTGACCCGGCTACCGACTTAGCGGTTGTTAAAATTGACGCTAAAGATTTGCCGGTAGCCATACTGGGTGATTCCGATTCGCTCATGGTGGGAGAGCCGGCCATCGCCATTGGCAATCCGCTTGGTCTTGAATTTAAGGGCAGTGTGACGGCTGGCGTAATTAGCGCCCTTAACCGTTCCATCGATATTGGTGAACGCCGTTTCAAGCTAATCCAGACCGATGCCGCCATTAACCCCGGTAATTCCGGCGGTGCGCTCGTTAATGCCGATGGGGTGGTAGTCGGTATCAACAGCGCCAAAATCTCTTTGACCGGTGTCGAAGGTATTGGTTTTGCCATACCCATTAATAGTGCCCGCCCCATTCTCCAATCGATTATCGATAAAGGGCGGGTAATCAGGGCCTACCTGGGCGTAGGTGCGTTGGACAAGAACTCGGCCGCTAAATACGGTTATGAGCTTAACCTGGAAAAAGGTGTTTATGTAGCTAAGTTGTCGCCAAGCGGCCCGGCTGCCAAAGCTGGAATTCGCGAGGGCGATGTAATACTTAAAGTTGCCGGCGCTGAAACCAACAGTGTTGCCGACCTTAGGGCAGTCCTTGACAGCCAGCAGGTAGGCAGTAGTGTTGAGGTAGTCATCCAAAGAAACGGCAAGAACCAGACAATTAGTGTTTTGCTGGAAGAAATGCCAGGCCAGTAATGTTATGAAGATAACCATTGTTGCTGTAGGGAAAATAAAAGAAAAGTACCTAACCGCCGGTATCCAAGAATTCACCAAGCGTTTAACTCCGTACTGCCGGCTGGATATAACCGAACTGGCTGAAGAACGCATGCCTGACAACCCGTCGCCAGCCGAAAAATTACAAGCGCTCACCCGTGAGGGTGAGCGCATTTTAAAAGCTGTCCGTCCGAACAGTTACCTAATAGTCCTCGACGTTGCCGGCCAAACCCTGTCATCCGAACAACTTGCCGCCAAGTTTGACAGTTTGGCATTAACAGGACAAAGCGATGTCACTTTTGCTATCGGTGGCGCATTCGGCCTGTCTAGGGAAGTTTTAGCGGCGGCCAAAGAGCGACTGTCTTTTTCAAAGATGACATTCACGCATCAGATGATACGCCTGTTGCTCGTCGAACAGGTGTATCGGGCGTTTAAGATTAGCCGGGGAGAACCGTATCACTGGTAACGGCGAAAAATGGCCTCAACCTTTGCGGAAATGTAGGGGTTGAGGTTTGTTTTTTGTATGTTCCTATAGAAGATGAGGGAGTGGCGCCCTGATTGCCCTGAATTTTGTGAAGAGATTTTCAAGAGATATGTTAGATTAGTGCCCTCATAGCCTTCTAAAAATAAGTGAAAATAAGTGGAGTTTTCTTGAACATATGAGTGTGGAAATATAAAATACAGCTATATGGAAGAGTGACTATATAATTAGTATATCTCAGGAAAAGCACTAAGTCTGATATTTGTACAGATTTGTAGGGAGAGTGGGAACCTTGAATATTCCTAAAGCTTCTGAAATATTATCGGATAATCGAAATGACAAAAGTGTGAGGCAAATGCGCAGTTTATGGCCCCAACTTACGTCAAGGAAGAATTTTGATATTCCTCGGAATATCGATGATTATAAGAAAATTGCTAGTATTTTTAAACCCCACTTGAATATGAATGGTGAAGAATGGTATTTCAATGATAAAACTCAATCCAAATTGAGGGATTTTGTCAACTTTTTATACCAAATCCCTGAAGTAAGTAACTTGGTTTCCTATAATTGCGTATGGAAAAACGTAAAAGAGGGAATTCGGGATACAATCATTGGTGATAAAGAAAAACAACCATCATTTCAACAAAGGCTAGAACTAATAATAAATAGTATATTTTCAGAGGTGCGAAGTTATGAGTTTTACTGGGTTGTTGAGGGAACTGACCTAGTAGATTTAAGTGAGCTTACAATAGGAGATTTGACATTTTTTCTGTTCAAAGATGAGGACTATGCAATTTTCAAAAGCGAACCAGACGTTAATGATTTTTATAGTACTTCAGTAGTCCCTTTTTTAGATAAAAATTTCGCTAATAAAATAGCGGTTTAACTCCCTAATTTTGGAGTCTTGTCGCGATATCGCATTATAACACAGTATAGATCAATATTTCGCTTGCGCACGAAACTGAGATCGTAGTACTCACCCGACAAATTGTAAATGGTTCGGCTCCGGCCCCGCCTTATGGCGGCCATTGACAATTTGTCGTTTTCGTACTGTTTTAATGTCAAGGTGCGCAAGAATATTCAAACTCTTATCTGAAAAGGGGCTATGCCCATATTCACGACCATTTCATGGAACTGAACCGGTGGCATGTCTTGTAAGCTTCCATGCAGATACCGGTGCAAATAAAAGTCAATAAATTCTGTTATTGTTTTGTGAGCGTCAGTATAGCTTTCAAACTCGTATTTTGAATAACAATCACGCTCAAGAATGCTGTGAAATGCTTCAATATGCGCATTAAGGTTTGGTGTCTTAGGCGGTATGCGTTCGTGTTCAACTGATAGTGCTTGGCAAGTACTTTCAAATATATTGCTGATAAATTGCGGACCGTTGTCCGTTCTAATTACTGGCTTTATTTCCGTATTAAGAAGTTTCCGTTTCCACAAGGCTCTTTCTAAGAGATGCGCGGCATGACGGCCTTCGCACGTCAGACCAATATGATAATCAATGATTACCCGGTCATACACATCAATAATTCCCATGAGTAGAAAAATCGGTCTTCGCCGGCAATATAGCCGTATTTGATATCTATTTCCCATAACTGATTGACACTCGTTATTATGCGGTTGCGGGCCAGGCGGCGCGGGTGTTTGAGGGTGATTTGCCGTTGTTTCTTTAATATTCCTAATTCTTTACATAGCCGATAAACTTTCTTTTTATTGATAATCAAACCATATTGTCTGTTAAGGCTTTTAGCCAGTTTTCGGTATCCATAAGCATGCTCTTCACCTAAAACAAGCTCTAATAGCCATTCTTTGATTTGTTCATCGCTAATGCGCCTTGCTTTTTCATCTACTGAATAACCAGGAATAGGACGGCCACCGCAAGGTTTATCAATTGTTTGCGTTTTAAGCTGTTTTTGGTGATAATAAGTTGATTCTGCAATGCCGATGATTTTAAATACGACTTTGGCAGCATATCCCCGGCTAATCCATTCATCGGCAACTGCTATTTTATCCGATAGCCGGGCTGGGACTTTTTTAACAGATCGCGTAATATTGCAATTTCAAGGTCTTTTTCACCAAGCAATTTCTTTAACTGCCCGTTTTCGTTTTCAAGCTGCTTAAATTCCTGCGATGTTGGCGTATATGCTGCTGTTTTTTTAGCGCTTGGCTCAGTTACTTCCCAGGCCTTATGTTTCATGTCTGCTTTCCAGCGGTATATTGTTTTAGGTGAAAGATCATGGCGGCGAGCAACCTGAGCAACATCATTTGCTTCATTAACTTCTTGGATTACCATTTCTTTGAATTCTTTTGTGTATCTTTGGCCTTTCATATCCAATCCCTCCGTCAGTTTTATTTTAACTGATTTCGAGACAGGACTCCAATCCAATTACGGGGCTAAATAGATAGTTGTAAAGTGTGTGGCACTCGGAGAAAAAGACCATGCGGAGCTTTTAGCTAGAGAGAAAGTAGAAGAGGCACTAAATTTTATTAGATTCATGTTTTGCTATGTAAATCCTAAATACGTGTTCTCTAATCAGTGGAAGATTTATTATGATATCTCGACGATACAGGAATCAGGATGTTTTCTACAGCGAAATGTTGAAAGTAATAGCACTAGCTTAGCATATTCATCCTCAAAAAAGGCACGTGGTATTTTTCCCATTACAAAAGAAAACGTTGATATCTGGAAAGAATGTTACTTCTTAGATAGTCTGAGTGCGATAATGCGATGTAGTAGTCGTACCGAGTGGGAAGACGCTATACTTACTTCTATACATTGGATCGGTGAAGCCCAATATGAATGGGGCACTGATGTCGCATTCTGGAAGTACTGGACTGCTATAGAAAGCTTAATTCCACCCAATAAAGAAAAAGTTACTGAAAGTGTTTTAAAAGGAACAAGTGTTTTGATTGTGTACACAGGATATAGGTTTGTAAGTATAACGGAATTTTGGTCCATATATAAAAGGATAGAAGACCTGTATGATAAGAGAAGTCGCATAACTCACAGCGGACTTTCACGTCAGGTCATGCCTGATGAGCTACGGGATGTTTGTCAATATGCATCATGGATGATATTGGCTGCTATTGGTCTATACTCACAAGGCTACAGAAAATTTGAACAGGTTCAAGAGCAAATAGACAGATTGTATAGTATTGAAAAAGAGGTGAAAGGTAAGAAATAGTCGTAATCTGCACTAAAAAATCGGAAAAATAGGTTTTTCTGAGAACAAAAAATTAAGTAGACGTAGCCGTAGGCTCTACGGCTACGTCTACATTTTTTTGTAAATTTGGAGGAAGACCTATGAAAATAATCAGCATAACCAACCGTAAGGGCGGCGTAGGAAAGACAGTGATTTCAGGCAATATTGCCTATGAGTTGTCAAAGATGGGGTATCTAGTTGTAATGGTGGACCTGGATTCCCAATGCGAACTCAGTAAAATCTATCTGCATGAAGCTTATAATGGTGGCAACATATTTCATCTGCTAAGACGGCAATGCAGGCTGGACGACGCCTGCGTAGAAGTTAGCGAAAATCTGTACCTCATTCCCGGAAGTAGAGATATTGTACATTTTGACTTTCGCGGCAGCGAGGGGATTTTGCTTCACCATCTTAGAAGTGAGCTGTTGGAAGAAGTTGACTTTGTCGTCATTGACCATCCGCTAGCATTAAGTGAATCTGCTCTAGCAGGCTTTGTAGCCAGTGACGAGGTAGTGATTGTGAGCGATGCGGAAGCATTTGGCGTAGCCAATCTAGGACAGTTACTGGATGATTTAGCACACATCCAGGATGTTTGTTGTAAGATAAAAATGGACAAAGTTGCAAAAGAAAATCCCCACTTTTGCAACTAGAAAATCCCCCAAAATTGCAAAGGCCATTGCAGGCACTCAATTAACCCATTGGACTTACGTCAATAGGTTGGACACAAAAAAGTGGAGTTAAGCAATCTTTTTTAGGCTCTGCTCAAATTGTATAGGCGACATAAAATTTAGCTTACTATGAATCCTTTTCCTGTTATAAAATCCTTCAATATACTGGAATAACTCAAAACGGGCATGCTGATAATTCAAAAAGGTTGTAGTATAAACTAACTCCTTTTTGAGTATGGAATGGAAAGATTCGATTACGGCATTATCGTATGGACAGCCCTTGCGGCTGTATGATAGTTTAAATTTTAGTTCTTGCTCAACTTTGTGGCGATACTCAAAGGATGTATACTGGCTGCCCCGATCAGAATGTATGATAAGTCCGGCGGACGGCTTCTGGCTTTTAACAGCATTATCTAAAGCAGTGAGCACTAATTCTTTTGATATAGTTCTGGAAAAGCTATAGCCTACTACTTTTTTGAGATGTAGGTCAAGTACCGTAGCTAAGTAGCACCAGCCGTCTTTCAAAGTATGAATATAGGTAATATCTGCAACCCATTTTTCATTAGGGCTGGTGGTAGAGAAATCACGCTTTAAGAGGTTTGCACCGTGTTCATAAACGGCTTCTGATTTATGCGGTCTATACTTTTTATGGACGATTGACTTTATGCCAAGAGCCTTCATGTGACGTTGTACACGATTGATGCTTAGGCAAGGGTAGCTTTCTTTTAAAACGGCCCTTATTTTTGGGGCGCCGTAGCGTTTTTTGCTATCGTTATAAATCTGCATGACAGCTTGCCGAAACTTCTGTTTTTCAATTTTACGGTTGCTTGGCTGCTGTTCTTTGGCCTGTTCGTAAAAGGAACTTTTGGGTACGGCAAGTACATGGCAAAGCGTTTTTACATCATTGTTCAACCAGCTTAATAATTACCGGGGTTCCTGTGTGCTTGCGAATATGGCCATAGCCTTTTTTAATATCTCGTTCTCTGTAGCTAATATTGCAAGTTGCTTTTTTAGCTGTTTAACCTCCTCAGCAGTTACTGTATCCCCATCCACGGCAAGTTCTGCCTTGGCATTGGTCCATTTATAAAATGTTGATGAAGATAGGCCATATTCGCGCATAATTTCAGTTGGAGCTTTACCGGATTTATAAAGTTCAACAATCATCGATTTAAATTCTTCAGTATATTTTTTGCTCAATGCTGGACACGTCCTTTCATGATTTGAGTTTATCACTCTCCACTTTTTCGTGTCCACAGTTATATACTAGCACCAAGTATTCTATTTTATATGCAATAAAATATTTCGTATTTTGTTTTAGATTAATAATAATATGGCAATAATAGCATAAATATGAAAATATAAATTGCATATATGGTGGTGTGGTGTTATGATGGTTATAGGAGTTATTCCTCGGATAGAAGAGAGGAGAGAGAACATGAAACTTAATAGAGTATCAGTTGAAGGTTTTCGAAATATTAAAATGTCCGAAATTATTTGCAACGAGCTAGTAGCGCTAGTGTCATTAAACAGCTATGGAAAGTCTAATTTGCTACAAGCAGTGGATTTTGGTGTAGACTTTATTCTTAACGATGAAGAAGAAAAAAGTATGATGATGTCTTGGTCACAAGGAATTCCTTTAAATAAAAATATGGCATCTAAAGACTTTCGAATAGAGTTTGAGATGATGACTTCTTTAGATGGTAAGCAATATAACGTAATTTATGGATATAAATTTAAATGGGTAAGAGATGATGGTACTGGTGCACGTATAATTGCTGAGTGGCTAAAAGTTAAATTAGACGAAAAAAATCAGAAATATAATATTCTAATAAATAGAAATTTAAACAAATCTCTCTATCGTACTTCTGAAACAGGTAGATGCAGTACTAAGATAAGCATAGAGGAAAACAACTTAATCATTAACAAGCTTAAGGCGTTTGAGTCATTATATTATTACGATATTGTAAAGAGGATTAACGGTTTAAAAGTATATATTGAACGTCATTTGGACGCTAGTCATTCGTATACTCCCGATCCTCTTGTAAGAAAAAATATGAATGCCTTAGAAATGGGAGTAGGAAATCTTCCACGGATAGTTTTTTATTTACGCAAGCAGCATCCTGAAAAGTTTAAATTGCTTGTTAATGCATTTATGCAACTTTTTCCTCAAATATCAGATATAGATGTGGAAGAACTTAGTATAAAAGCAAAACTTCCTAAAAAAATACCTGAGGATTTACCATTTACAATAAGTAATGCAGTATATGTGTTGTATGTAACGGACTCTAATCTTAATCAACCTATTGATTTTGTAAATATGTCTGATGGTGCAAAGAGAGTATTCTTGCTCTTAACGAATATAATAATCGCCGACCTAAATAATCTGTCGCTTATTGCAGTTGAAGAGCCTGAAAACTCGATACATCCAAGTTTGCTTCAAAACTATTTAAGAGTCCTATCGCAATTGATAGGGGACACAAGAATAATTATTACGAGTCACTCTCCATACATAATTCAATATCTTCAGCCCCAAAACATATATATCGGTTTACCTGGGGAATATGGTGTTGCTCAGTTTAAAAGAGTTCGAGCGGCTGCACAGAAGATGCTTATTGCGGATGCATCTGCCGCAAATATGTCAACGGGGGACTATTTATTTGAATTAATTAGTGGTACTGAAGAAGATATAAAAATGCTTGATCGATACCTGGAGTCTGTGGAAAATGGGTAAAGGTGTTGCAATATTCATAGAAGGTGACACGGAGTCGGAATTTTATAGTAAGTTGCTTGAAGAACTTCACTCCTTCGCACCAGATAAAAGATTTCAGGTTGAGAAAGTAATTATTCGCAATCTTAAAGGAATTGGTAATTACAAGAGTAGAGCAAAACGGGTATTTGAAAAAGAGATTGTTGCAAGAAACGTTGGTATAGTATTTACAGTTATTCTGTGTTATGACACGGATGTCTTTGACTACTCAGCTAATCCTCCTGTAGTATGGTCTGAGGTTGAACAGGAGTTGAAAAAGCTTGGTGCCGTTAAAATCGTTCACATTAAAGCTAAACGTTCAATTGAAGATTGGTTTCTTTTTGACAAGGAAGGAATCCTTCAATATCTTGGATTACCAGCAGATACACATGTGCCACAAACAGGTGGAGGAAATACTTTGAAAACCTTATTTAAAAAGGCGGGAAAAGTGTATGTTAAGGGTTCTTCTACTAAAGGTTTCATAGATTCGCTAGATGTGAAACTTATTATGGGATCAGTATGTTCTGAGCTAAAAAATATGTGTAAAGAACTAGGAATAAAGTGTAAGAATGATAATTGTCAGGGCGGGGGGAGGAAGAAATAGATATTTATGCCAATAATCTGAATAGGTAGGTTGTCAATCTTCTTGAGGCGACGGACATATGACGAGGGACATATATTAGATAAAATCCTACAAGACAAGTCATTTTGGGAGAGCAAAATGAATTTTTTACAATACATAACGACAGTTAACTTAACTGAAAGAACTGAATTGGAAAAAGTAAAATTGATAGCTTTTTTTCAAAATGTTACGGATGGTACTACTACGTTTAATTTAGAGTCCATTTTAACAATGTTATTAAAAATTGGACATCCTATTTCTATATAAATTGAATTAAACATTTTGGATAAAATTGCCGATATTCTTATAAAGACATTTATAGAATTGAGGCAAATCATGAGAACGAGAGCATCGCAAGAAGAATTAAATGAAATTAAAAATGCCATGAATACAGAGAAAAGAGCAAGAATTTTTAAGAGATATCAAGCACTATATTTGTTTCTTTCCGGTAAGACGTGCAAAGAAGTAGCTTCGATTGTAGGCATAACCGCCAATACAGTATGTAATCTGCACAAAATATATCAGAAAGAAGGACTGGAAGGAATTCCTGACAAACCGATATCCGGAAGACCGCCAAGACTTACCAGCGAACAACGAGTCGCATTAAAACAAGTAATTATTAACAAAGTTCCTTCGGAGGTTGGATTTGCCGCAGAGTTTAATTGGACAGCTGGTTTAATTGGTAAGTACATCAAGCGTGAATATGGCTATGACTATTCGATTCGCGGAATTACCGGAATGCTGGAGCGCATGGGACTTTCCTATACCCGTCCAACTTATGTGCTTGCACAAGCAGACAAGCAGAAACAAGAGCAGTTTGTAAAAGATTTTGAGCAAGTAAAAAAAACTCCTGAATGATGAAATCCAACAAATCCTTTTCGTTGATGAGTCCATGATTCGAGACTATCAAGCGATTCATCAAACTTGGTTTGAAAAAGGCAAACAGCGAATCATCAAGACTTTCGGCAAGCATCAAGGTGTTAAACTGGTTGGCTATCTGAACTATGAAACTGGAGAAGTTTACTGCGAAGAACATGAATCTTATGATGCAGAAGTATTTCTTGGTTTCCTGAAAAATGTATTGTTAAGAAATCCAAATGGCAAAACTGTCATGATTCTGGATAATGCACGAATTCATCATGCAAAGCTCCTTCAGCCATTTTTAGAAGAGCACCAAGAGCAACTCACACTAATGTTTCTGCCACCATATAGCCCGAACTTAAATTTAATCGAAGGCTTATGGAAATGGCTGAAAGAAAAAGTCATTTACAATGTATTTTATAAAACGGTTTCTGAAATCAGGGAAAATGGTAAGCGTCAAAGTATCCCCACATAGCGTATATGCTTCAATCCTGGGATAATGATCTCAGGAGGGATAAGCTGTATGGAAAATACAATAACAAGCAAGCGTAAGGCCTACTCTGCTGTCGAAAAAGCAGCGCTGATGGCAGCATATAAAGCCAGTGGCCTAAGCAAAAAAGAATGGTGCCAGGAAAATGCTATTGGCCTGAGCACATTGCAGAGATGGCTGCAGCACGAAAAAAAGCAGGACCAGCCGCAACCGGTACAAAACTGGATTCCTGTCATCCAGGCTGCGCCAGAACGATCAGCCAGCCTCGAAATACAAATCGGCAAATGCAAAATTGCCGTAGATACTAAAACAGATAAAAAACTCTTGGCAACGGTGCTTGGCGTACTGGTGGAAGTATGCTGAAACTATCGGAACATACACCAGTCTTTTTAGCCTGCGGGGACACCGATATGCGTAAATCCATTAATGGCTTAAGCGCATTGGTGCAGCATAGTTTTAAGTTGGATCCGTTTCAAAAAGCACTGTTCGTCTTTTGCAACAAACAACGCAATCGAATTAAGATTTTAACTTGGGAAGACAACGGCTTTTGGCTGCATTTAAAGCGCTTGGAACGAGGCCGTTTCAAATGGCCGACACTTGACGACGCCACCATGGCGCTTACCACAGAAGAACTGTGGAACCTGATTCAAAGCCCGGGCATCGAACAAAAACTGCGTCGCACGCAAGTTTTAAAAAGCCGCTAAATCATTGATTTTACTGGCTTTTCGCCTCATTTTCCGGTATAATAGAAGATAAGAAAATGGTATCGGAAATGAGGATTTTTTCTTGCAAACACAGGCACAGCTTGAAGAAGAAAATGCGGAATTAAAGAAACGCGTTCAGGAATTGGAAGCGCTCAACAAGTGGTATATGGAGCAGTTGAAGCTGCTTCGCCAAAAAAAGTTTGGCGCTTCTTCGGAAAAAAGTAAACGCGATGACCAGGAACAGTTAAACCTCTTCAATGAGGCGGAAGCTGAGCGCCAACCGATTGCTGTGGAGCCGGACGTAGAAACCATCAGTTATCAGCGCAAAAAGGGTAAACGCGGAGAAAACATAAAGGACTTGCCGGTAGAAGTGATTGAATATACTCTGCCAGAAGGTGAACAGACCTGCCCTGCTTGCGGTGAAGAGCTGCATGTTATGAGCAAGGAAGTACGTAAGGAATTGACGATTGTTCCGGCAAAGGTCAAGGTTATCGAGCACGTAAACTATGTATACGGTTGCCGAAATTGCGAGAAAAACAATATAGAGACGCCGATCATCACGGCTAACGCGCCGAAAGCGTTGCTGCCTAAGAGCATGGTATCCGCCGAGCTTATGGCCTATATCATGAGCCAAAAATTCGTCAATGCTATGCCGCTGTATCGATCGTGTCAAGACACTGTAGGAATTTTTTTGAAAAAGACATCGTCCTTGGACGAGTTAACATAATTTTTATGCAAGAGCCAAAGAGAGTCCCTGCAGCGCCTCATACAAAAAGCTTTTTGGCCCTTTTAATACCGGAATATTGTCCAATACCTCACGAGCTGCTTTTAGGCTATTCCTCTGTTTTTCTATGGTTTCTTTGGCAACCGTCAATACCGGCAATGCTTGCGAACGTATGCGTTGTTGGTTTAGGTATTCCTCGGCTACTTCTTGCCCATTTGCCTGGCATACGCGTATATTGGCCATATGCTTGGCACCCTCACGGCTCCAGCCCATGGGCCGGCTGCTCAGTCGCGCCGACAGTACATGGCTGACATGTCCTTCCGCACTGCACTTTACTTCTTTCTTTCGGTATAGTTCGGTCATTGCTTCCCAATTGTTTTGGATATATCTCCACGCCTCTAATATGGCCTGTTTCCGACTCTCTGTGGCCGCCGCAGCTAACAGTTCCTTTATGATTTCTTGTGCCTTTTCACGGTTCCCAAACCTGAGCGCTCCCCTCAAGGCCTTGCCTTGCTCATGATTGCCACCTACTGCCCGGCGAATATATTTCATCAAATGAAACCGGTCCAAAATAAATTTCGCTTTCGGAAATACTTGGATTGCACTTTTGATCCACGCTGCTCCGTCTCCCAGGATGTTCACTGTTTCTATTTGATCGATGTCATAACGCGCATCTACGGTTTCCCACACCCGTTCCCAGAACGTATCGGCATCTTCATCTACGCTGCTTAGGTAGATTGGGTTAATCAAACTACGACGCTTTTCTTCTTGCTGCCAACCTTCATGAATATATACTAACCGCACTTCCATAGCACGCCCGTGTTGACTGGCTACGTGGTCTTCATCGGCTTCAATATACAGGGTTTTCACGCGTTTGCGCTCGTCTGGTTTTGGGTTTATGGGTTGTTCAAATTCACGCACCGCGCGCAAAACCGTTTGACCGCTTACGGTTACGCCTCCGCATTCTTGCGCTACCTTCTGCGCGCTTTTTCGGTAAGCCAGTTCTCCCGCGCCTGCCACAAGCTTTGCTTTCACGTTATTATCTACCCGCATATGGTTTGTATAGCCCACTTGCTTGTCAACCAGGTAGGCATATTCCCCCGTTTCTTTATGGCGGTAGTATGTCCTTTTGTAGCTTACGGCGCCAAAGCAGGTGACGATTTCCTTACTGTCTCCAGTCCGGCAAACCTGCCACCCAGATCGTTTCCTTTTATCGTTTTTTATCTGTTGATCCAGTTCCTCTAAAACCTGCTTGGTGATTTCACGGCCTACTTCATGAAGTTTATCAGCTAATTTCCGCTGAAATTCCTCAAAACCCATTTTTCCTGATAAACTATTTAAAACCATTTCGACGATAGAAAGGAATATTGGCATGAGAACACGAATAATTTCCATAGAAGACAACACCTCTGAGTAATCAATTTTTGGTTACTCGTCCGGGCTAGGGACGGTGCTGTCTTCTTCTATTTTGTCATCAAAAATTCCTACAATAATTTTACACTAACCCGCTGTATCGGCAGGAGCAGGAATTTAAGCGGCTTGGCGTAACGCTTTCCCGCCAAAACCTGTCCAACTGGGTTATTAAAGGTGTCGCACTTTTGGAGCCTTTGTTAGCAGCCCTAAAAAAAGAGTTGCTTTCAAGGGATCTGTTGCACGCCGATGAAACTACTCTGGAAGTGTTGTGTGAACCCGGCAGACCGGCACAGACAGATTCCTATATGTGGTTATATCGAACGTCCGGGGATACGGATCATCCGGTTGTGCTCTATGACTACCAGGAAGGGCGCAGCGGGCAATTTGCCAAGGCGTACCTTGCAGGGTTTTCCGGCTATCTTCAGACCGATGGTTGGCATGGCTATCACAAGGTAGAAGAAGCCGGTGTAACCTTGTGCGGCTGTTGGGCACATGTTCGGAGAAAATTCAATGAAGCCTTGGTCGGCCCTGCGGCTAAACAGCCGGATAGTAAAGAAGCGATAGGTCTTGCCTATTGCAATAAGCTTTTCGATGTTGAAAAAAAGGCCGAGCACATGACGCCGGAAGAACGGCATGAACTAAGGCAAAAAGAAGCTAAACCAATTATCGAAGAGTTTTATAAATGGATAGAAGCTTGTTGGGCTGATACCTTGCCGCAAAGTCTACTGGGCAAGGCGCTTACCTATGCCCAAAATCAGAAAAAGTATCTGACAGCCTATTTGGCCGATGGCCGCATCGAAATATCGAATAATCGTGCGGAGCGATCTATCAAGCCTTTTGTGATTGGACGAAAAAACTGGCTGTTTTGCAATACGCCTGGTGGCGCAAAATCGTCCGCCGCTGTTTACAGCCTGATTCAGACGGCTGCAGAAAATGGATTAAATCCGCAAGCCTATCTGGAATATGCCTTTAGGCAAATCCAACTGCAGGATACGCTCTGTATTGAAAAACTACTTCCGTGGGCTGAAGAAATTCCTGTAAGCTGTAAAATGCCTAATAAAAAAGCATAACGGTTCCAACAGCCATCTGATGTTTTATCATATCGTACATCAGGTGTTTTTTTATTGATAGGTGGTTTTGCTTTGACGCTTACGGAAAATGTAGAGGCATTTCTGGCTGCTATTAGTATTGGGAATTTATAGGGACGGTTCTTGACTTGAATTGTCGCAATTGCTATAGTGTACATATAAAGTACATAAAATTAAAATTTGTGCAGAAATTGAGAGGGGACTATGCCGCGGAGTGCAAGAGTAATAAATAATGAAGGAATATATCATGTCATGGAACGCGGGAATGAGAAAAGGGAAATATTCCGCGATGACGAAGATCGCACAAAGTTCTTACAAATCGTTAGTTGTAATAAGGAACGATACGGGTTTAATGTTTACGCATATTGTTTGATGAGCAATCATGTACATTTACTGTTGGGCTGTAATGGGTGCAATATTTCTCAAATGATGAAAAGTATAAATATTAGTTACGTACATTTTTTTAACCGAAAATACCGGCGGTGTGGGCATTTGTTTCAAGACAGGTTTAAAAGTGAATTGGTCGATACGGATGCTTATGTTATTGAAGTATCTAGGTATATTCACCTGAATCCGGTAAGAGCAATGATGGTGAGTATAGATGATATTACCCAATATCCATGGTCAAGTTATACGCAGTATATAAGCAATAAAAACGGACATCTTCTGCCGGTTGATACAAATTTTATACTGGGGATATTTTCAGATAATTTACAAATGGCAAGAAGGCAATACCAGAGCTACTTAATGAGAAGCGAAGATAACTTGCCGGAAAAGACCGGCATGTCAGCCATGTTACAAGCGAAACCTCTTTTTGTCAACAGCGATACTCATTACAATAGTGACAGGCAAAAGATTTTAGAGATATTAGCGGCAGATTATGGCGTGGATTGGGCAGATGTTAAGGCCGGCAAAATATCTAACAATATTCGTAATGAAATGATTATTACCGCCCGTCGAACTTCTCATCTGACCTTAAAAGCAATTGGTGAGATATTTGGCGGGTTAAGCGAATCGATGGTAAGCAAGATAATAAAAACGAATAATCCTTCAAGTCAAAATTCAAGTCAAGAACCGTCCCTGGGGAACTCGGAAAAATGGGTTTTGAGGAATTTCAGCGGAAATTAGCTGATAAACTTCATGAAGCAGGCCGTGAAATCACCAAGCAGGTTTTAGGGGAATATGCCTACCTGGTTGACAAGCAAGTGGGCTATACAAACCATATGCGGGTAGATAATAACGTGAAAGCAAAGCTTGTGGCAGGCGCGGGAGAACTGGCTTACCGAAAAAGCGCGCAGAAGGTAGCGCAAGAATGCGGAGGCGTAACCGTAAGCGGTCAAACGGTTTTGCGCGCGGTGCGTGAATTTGAACAACCCATAAACCCAAAACCAGACGAGCGCAAACGCGTGAAAACCCTGTATATTGAAGCCGATGAAGACCACGTAGCCAGTCAACACGGGCGTGCTAGGAAGTGCGGTTAGTATATATTCATGAAGGTTGGCAGCAAGAAGAAAAGCGTCGTAGTTTGATTAACCCAATCTACCTAAGCAGCGTGGATGAAGATGCCGATACGTTCTGGGAACGGGTGTGGGAAACCGTAGATGCGCGTTATGACATCGATCATATAGAAACAGTGAACATCCTGGGAGACGGAGCAGCGTGGATCAAAAGTGCAGTCCAAGTATTTCCGAAAGCGAAATTTATTTTGGACCGGTTTCATTTGATGAAATATATTCGCCGGGCAGTAGGTGGCAATCATGAGCAAGGCAAGGCCTTGAGGGGAGCGCTCAGGTTTGGGAACCGTGAAAAGGCACAAGAAATCATAAAGGAACTGTTAGCTGCGGCGGCCACAGAGAGTCGGAAACAGGCCATATTAGAGGCGTGGAGATATATCCAAAACAATTGGGATGGAATTACCGAACTATACCGAAAGAAAGAAGTAAAGTGCAGTGCGGAAGGACATGTCAGCCATGTATTGTCGGCGCGACTGAGCAGCCGGCCCATGGGCTGGAGCCGTGAGGGTGCCAAGCATATGGCCAATATACGCGTATGCCAGGCAAATGGGCAAGAAGTAGCCGAGGAATACCTAAACCAACAACGCACTCGTCTGCATGCTTTACCGGTCTTGACGATTGCCGAAGAGACCATAGAAAAACAGAGGAATAGCCTAAAAGCAGCTCGTGAGGTATTGGACAATATTCCGGTATTAAAAGGGCCAAAAAGCTTTTTGTATGAGGCGCTGCAGGGACTCTCTTTGGCTCTTGCATAAAAATTATGTTAACTCGTCCAAGGACGATGTCTTTTTCAAAAAAATTCCTACAGTGTCTTGAAACGATCCTTATTTCCTCTGGCAGTTGATTTTCTTGGTTACTTTGTTTTAAACTATTCATATGGAAGGCACCTCTTCTGTATGGTAGTGTTGTGGCAATTTCACTATACCAGACATTGGGGGTGTTTTCCATTATCAAGAAAGATTATTTTTTTGCATTGACGCTAACTGCTTCATGGCATTGAGCCAATTTTGGCTCTGCGAAAGTTGAGTTAAATCAAGAATTTATTAATAAGTTGTTATGCCTTCCCCTCATGAATGCGGTTTGAGGTTTTGGGACGGGTAAGTTTTGACAAGGTTTCGTGCTTGTGGAATAGATTTAGGATTAGGGTGGCGTACATTAGAAATAGGTGTTAACTTTCGCAAGGAAGAATATTCCTGTGAATTTTTGCGTAGGGGTGGTAGCGACAAGAGGTAGAGGAATTTCTAAGAGAAAATAAATGAGCAGGAATCTTTCATGACGAAGAGAATTGGTCAAATGAGTGGTAGGGGCGGCTTTGACTTGTTTGGTTTAATCATAAAATTAAGGGTCCTTATTGGAACTGAGGCTTCATATTTTTCTGAACGGCAATATTTTTATCTCTTGTAGTGTGGCAAACATTAGCTAATGCAATGTTGGTTTGGTATTATTTTGATAATAAGTTTTAAATATTGAGGTGGAATGATGGCACTAACACTCCGGGAAGCATTAAAAATAGGCGGTTTACAGCAGGCAGTTGTAGTGGCCGGTCACAGTGGTCTCGATAACGTGATTAGTTGCGTTGATATTTTGGAAGTTCCGGATTCCTCAGGTTGGTTGCGGTCAAATGAGTTAGTGGTAACAACATGTTATGCAGTAAAAGATAATCCCGAGGCGCAACTCAATATTTTAAAATTAATGGATCAAGTGGGAAGTTCAGCACTGGCAGTAAAATTTGGACGGTTTCTCGGATCGGTCCCGACGCAGATGAAGCAATTGGCCGATGAACTGGATATTCCACTTTTACATATTCCTGATCATATTTCGTTTATGGATATTACCCTGCCAGTAATGACCGCGATTGTGGATGAACAGGCATTGCAGCTTCAGTATTCTGAAGAGGTTCGCCGCAAGATGATACAGGTTACGCTGGGGGCAAGTAGTTTGGCGGTAGTTGCTAAAACGCTGTCAGAGCTTATTGACCATGATACTATGATTTGTAATGAAGAGTTACAGTGTTTAGCCAAAGCAGGCAGAGATTGTCTGTCTCAATACCGTTTTCATTCTGAAACGATAGCTCAGTTGCAGCAAACAAACAGTTCCAACAAGATGATTATATGGGATATAGAAAATCGGCAGACTTTTGAGGCTTTTCCAATTAACGTAAGACAGCGGCGGTACGGTTATGTACTGGTTTGTATTGAAACACCATTAACGGATTTACATCATATTGCTATAGAACATGCAATTACTCTCGCTGCATTGCAAATGGTAAAAGAAGAAGCTGTTTTGCAAGCAAAAAAGAGTCATTGTCGGGACTTGTTAGAAGACCTTATTTCCGGTGCTTTTAAGTCTAAAGAGTTGGCAGTCAGCCGTGCAGAAGCACTGAATATTTCACTCAATAAACCGCAAGTGGTTTTAATTGTTGATATTGATAATTTCGCGGGCTATATTATGCGGCAGAGCATGGAGTATGAAGCAAATGCAGCCGAGTTGAAAAATCAGCTGGTTCATATTGTGAACAATTGTGTTCAGCAATTTGACTGGCGCGCGCTGGTTGTACAGAGAAGCGACAGTGTTGTCGTGATTATGCCGGCTTCGCTAACAGAGACTTTGCGTCCCAATCATTCGGCTATGCGGTCCATGTTGCAACAGTTGGCTCAAAATATTCAAACGAAAGTGCGCGAGCAGCTTAACGATATTACAGTGTCAATCGGAATCAGTTCGGTTGCTCATGATCCGCTTGAGATAGCACCAAAATATCAAGAAGTGAGAAATGTCATTAAATTGACCCGCAAGATACAGGGAGAAGGTACCATTGCGTTTTGGGAGGACGTTGAAATTTATTCCTTGCTGGAGCAGTTAGGCCAGCCGATGGAACGTTTTTATGAAGCCAAATTAGGAGCTCTTGATAGGCCAGATATAAAAAATCGCCAGGTGCTAATTACTACGTTGAAAGTATATTTGGAGTGCCAGGGGAACTGTGTGGAGACGGCGGAAAAACTGTTTATCCACCGCAATACACTTCGTTACAGACTTCAGCGGATCGAAGACATTTTGGAAAGGAACTTATCGCAGCCGGACGAACGTTTTGCTTTATGGTTGGCGCTTAAAGTCCGTTCTTTAATGCAGGTCCAACAATAACTATTCAGGCCGTACAAAAAAACGGCCGTTTTTTTATGCTCATTGGACGAAGACATTCGTACGATTGCTAAGTAATATGTAATAAGTAATATGTAATATTGATAAGGATGGTGCAAATGTTAGCCGTAATTCGTGTTCTGACAACAGATAATCCGGTATCTCTTGAAAAACATGGTCGAATCATTACTGAGCGATTTGGCATTGCCACCAGGAGTTATTGTATTCCGGATCAATTTCAAGGCATATATGATGATGCGACAGAAAGGCAGGCCGTACCTAAAATCGTAGAAGTGGTCAAGCAAGCCGAACGCGATGGCGCTCAGGCGGTTTTTATCAGTTGTGCCGCCGATCCGGGATTGAAAGAAGCAAGAGCGAACTGCCGACTGCCTGTCATTGGTGCAGGTTCGGCTTTGGCAACGGTCGGGTTGGCTTTGGGCGAGAGAATAGGCGTTCTTAATTTGGCCGGTCCGACCCCGGCAGGCATCGTTTCTTTATTAGGCAGTCGGCTGGTCGCTGAAGAAACTCCCTGTGGTGTACACAATACGACCGATTTGCTTGCTCACAAGGCGGAGGCGCTTACAGCGGCTCAGGCACTGATCCGGAAAGGTGCCGAGGTGATTCTTCTGGCGTGTACGGGATATTCAACCATTGGCTTAGCGGCGTGCATTGCCGAGAGGTTCGGTTGCCTGACCGTAGATGCGGTAGAAGCAGGCGGATTGATGGCAAGTTATCTTTACAAATCAAACAGTAGTCTGCTTTCAGGTGGACATACATGAGGGAGATGGATACAATGACGGATCACGTATCGGAAAGCAAGCATCCGCGCGCGTTTGAACCCTCTGTATTCGTTTTAAATATCATTTTGGCCGTTTTGGGTGCAATTATCGGGATGCAAATTATTACTACACTGGGTGTTACTCCCAATACTTCGTTGATTGGTGTATTAGTAGCCATTGCGCTGTCGCGGATACCGGGCGCTGTCTTTTCCAAGTACCGGTCCATTCACCGACAGAATCTGGTTCAGTCCAATATTTCGTGTTCTACGTTTGCTGCGGCTAACTCGCTGTTATTGCCGATCGGTATTCCTTATTTGTTCGGACAGCCCGACTTGATTATTCCCATGCTGATTGGTGCGACAATGGGAATGCTGATCGATACGGCGATGCTGTATTGGTTTTTTGATTCGCGTGTATTTCCCGGATCGGCTGCATGGCCTCCGGGTGTCGCCGCCGCTGAGGCGATTTATGCCGGCGATCAGGGCGGCCAGCGCGCCAAATTGTTGGTATGGGGCTCCATCATCGGTGTTGTGGGTTCTTTTTTTAAAATTCCCATGTCGGCTCTCGGCACTGCCTTTATCGGTAACATCTGGGCGTTGGCTATGTTTGGAATTGGGTTATTGTTGCGGGGGTATTCGACAAGCCTCTTCGGCATTGATATTAACAAGCTTTATATTCCGCATGGAATGATGATCGGCGCGGGTGTGATTGCAGGTTTTCAGATTCTCGCTCTATTATTCAAAAGACGGGCGCACAAAGTCACAACAGAGAATGACAACAACGGGTCCGGTTATACTCGTGATGATCAAGATGTGCGTAAAGGCCTGACCAATGGATTTGTCCTATATGTATTGGCGGCCGTTGTTCTTGCTATTCTGGGCGGTGTGTACACGGTGATGTCGGTGACCCAATTGATTGGGTGGGTTATTTTTGCCGCTGTTGCCTGTATTCTGGCAGAATTTATTGTCGGTCTGTCGGCCATGCATGCGGGTTGGTTTCCGGCGTTTGCGACTACACTGATCTTTTTGGTACTGGGCATTTTACTCGGTTTTCCTCCTGTTGCGCTGGCGCTTTTGGTCGGTTTTATTGCTTCCGGGGGCCCGGCTTTTGCCGATGCCGGTTATGATCTCAAAGCAGGCTGGATGCTGCGCAAGGACTGTGGTGATCATCAGTATGAAAGGGATGGACGCTGGCAGCAGATTATGGCAGCGGTTACCGGTTCGATTGTGGCTTTGGTAATGGTTTTGTTCTTTTATAAAGTCTATTTTAGCCAAAATCTGGTTCCGCCGGTTGATCGCGTCTTTGTGGCAACAATCAAGGCCGGCATTGATGCGAGTGTTGTCCAGAATTTACTGATTTGGTCTATTCCCGGTGCTATTATTCAATTGCTGGGAGGATCTAAAAGACAAATGGGCATTATGCTTGCCACCGGCTTATTGATCTTGAATCCAAATGCCGGATATGCCGTTCTTGCCGGGCTGTTGATCAGAGTGATGGTTAAGAGAATCAAAGGTTCTGAGTATGATACACCGATGACCATTTTAGCGGCTGGCTTTATAGCAGGCGATGCTATTTACAGTTTTGTCAATTCAGCATTTCGGGCCAAGTGGAAATAACGTCACACAGCGGATCAACATGATGAAATCATATTTTATATAAATTGGAGGTTATACACATGGCATTAAAACAGGTAATGGAGGTTTATGAACTGCTTGACAGCGCACATGTCAGCGGTGACAGTGTCGTTTGTCTGCTGCAACAGGCAGGAGTGGGTGATATTGCTGTGAAGCGTGTGGAAGGGAAAAAGGGCGCAACTGATTTTGTCCGGATACGCATAGCGGGTCGTCATGGAAAAATAAAAGGAGGCAACGCCCCTACTTTAGGTATTGTAGGTAGGCTGGGCGGATTGGGAGCCAGACCGGAACGGATCGGGTTTGTTTCTGACGGCGACGGCGCCCTGGCAGCTGTTTCCGCTGCTATGAAATTAGGGATGATGCAGGAAAACGGGGATGTTTTGGAAGGCGATGTCATTATCTGTACACATATCTGTCCCGATGCTCCGACCCGTCCGCATAATCCTGTGCCGTTTATGGATTCTCCCGTCGAAATCGCGGATATGAATGCACATGAAATCGACCCGGACATGGATGCTGTTCTTTCTATTGATACAACAAAGGGCAATCGCATCATCAACCATAAAGGTTTTGCCATCTCGCCTACTGTGAAGCAAGGCTATATTTTGCGCGTCAGTGAAGACTTATTGGACATTGTGCAAACTGTGACAGGAACATTGCCGGCCGTGTTTGCCATTACGACACAGGATATTACCCCTTATGGCAATGGTTTGTTTCATTTGAACAGCATTTTGCAGCCTTCGGTTGCCACCCAGGCACCGGTGGTAGGCGTAGCGATCACCACGGAGACTCCTGTTCCCGGATGTGCAACCGGAGCCACTCATCTGATTGACGTTGAGGCAGTAGTTCGGTTTGTGATTGAAGTAGCCAAAGCGTTTACGCAAGGACAATGCAAGTTTTATGATCAAGAGGAATATGCATTGATGGAATCATTGTACGGTTCCATGTGTCATTTGCAAACGGCAGGGCAGAATAGCCGATGAAAGCTCAGATCAGCCTGACGGTCCCTGAAGGCAAGCGACTGATTGCCGAAGCCATTGCCGGGATGAGTGAAGTTCAAAGCGCTCTGTTAAACGGGCGCATTCTGCTGAAAGGCGGCACGACAGTATCGGCCGTCATGGAGCGGCTGGCCGGAAAAACTCTACGCATTTCCGGACGGATTAGCCCACGTGGTACCAAAGCTGCTGTCCAAAGGGACGGCGAGCCGCACAGTGTATTGATTGAGCAGGGAAAAATAAAAAATATTGACCTGTGTTTTGCTGATGCAGTGCAAACGCTTACTTGTACGGACATAGCAGTTATTGGAGCTAATGCTATTGATCCAAATGGCAGAACGGCCATGATGTTTGGAAGTCCGCTTGGCGGTAGTCCGGGACTTGGCATGGCAGGATTAATGGCGCAAGGCTGTAAGGTAGTTATTGCGTGCGGTTTGGAAAAAATGATTCCAACCCCAATTGAACATGCTGTGCGTGCAGCTGGAATTTATTCAACCGATTGGGCCATGGGCATGGCGGTTGGGTTAACTCCGTTGATTGGCGAAGTGGTAACAGAAAAAGTTGCCATAGAGATGCTGGCAAAGGTTACATGCATAGTCATTGCTGCCGGCGGCATTGCTGGCGCCGAAGGAGCTCTGACGATGGTTGTGGAAGGCGATGCGGCGGAGGTTGAAAAGACCGTTCGTATTGTACTGGCAGTTAAAGGAGCGTCTACAAGCGGCAATGCGACAAGTTTGGCTGAATGCACGAGCGGTACGGCAGGCTGCGCCATTCATCGCGCCTGTGCGTGGCGCAAGCAAAAAGGAGGAAAACTGCAATGGTAAAGAAAGTCGGGGCCATTACGATCGGGCAGTCGCCGCGGGTAGACGTTGTCCCAGAAATTACCGGGCTTATGGGTCGTGTTGAGATTGTGGAATGCGGGGCGCTTGACGGACTCACGAATGCGCAAATCGCTGCCATGGCGCCTAAAGAACAGGATTATGTATTGGTGACAAGACTGCGGGATGGGAGTTCGGTAAAAATTTCCGAGACCTATATTTTAGCGCGCATGCAGGCGCAAATCGACAGGTTGGTTGCCGAAGAAGGCGTCGAAGGAATTTTGCTCTTGTGCAGCGGAGAGTTTCCCGCTTTTACATGTACCCAACCGCTGCTCTATCCGCAAACTCTTTTGCAGAGATTCGTTACTACTGTTGCCCAGGGAAAGAAATTAGGGGTTATGACTCCGGATCAGGATCAGGTGGCGCAAGGCATGCGGCGCTGGAATTCAAATGGAATCGGGGCGGTCGTCGCGGCAGCGGGATCACCGTACGGACCACAGGAAAAAATTTGGGAAGCGGCTGAAACGCTCAAATCCCAAGGGGCTGAGATGATTGTTCTGGATTGCATTGGTTTTAATCAATTCATGAAGGAAGAAATCAAGCGAATCACAGGTGTACCGGTCATTCTGCCGCGAACGGTGGCTGCCCGGGCGGTTGCGGAATTGTTCGGCTGACAGGTGTATCCGCAGACTTTGGTTTCATATTTTAAAAATCGAAAGCTCCCATGATGAGTCAGAGTGTCTGGGGGCTTTTTGATGTAAATTACTTATTTGGATTGCTTTCAGTGGTGACAAACACTCGGTTGGGAGGAGAAGTAATTGGCCAAGATTGCATTGGATCAACACAGTGTTGAATGCGCGGTATATGGCGGAGCTATACTTGGCGGTGGCGGGGGCGGCTGGATTGAAGAAGGAATGCATGTCGGCCGGTTGGCTTTGGAAATCGGCCAGCCGCAGCTTTTTACCGTGGATGAACTGGATGATCAAGATTGCCTGGTTGCTGTTTCGCTAGTCGGTGCTCCAGGTGCAAAAGAAAAGTATGTAAAGCCCATTCATTATTCTAGAGCACTGGAACTGCTGCGCAAGCAGTTTTCCATGCCCGTTCATGGAATCACTACCAATGAAAACGGTGCAGGGACAACTGTAAACGGATGGTTTCAGGCCGCTGTCAGCGGCTTGCCGGTAATTGACTGTCCGTGCAACGGTCGTGCTCATCCTACCGGCCTTATGGGCTCGCTCAATTTGTCGGAGAATACGGATTATGTCTCATATCAAGCCGCTGTCGGTGGAAAGGCAGGCAGATACATAGAACTGTGTATTTCGGGCTCCCTGAATAGGGCGGCGTCCATGATACGGCGGGCTTCGGTGGAAGCAGGAGGTTTGGTTGCCGTAGCCCGCAATCCGGTTTCGGTGGCGTATGCGAAACAAAACGGGGCTCCCGGGGCGGTTCAGCAAGCCATGGCGGTAGGTGAAGCGTTGTTGAGCCACCAAGGTGAAGCGGCTGTTGAGGCTGTAGTTTCCATACTCGATGGCAAGGTGATCACGACAGGTACAGTGACTGGCTATAAGATGG
This sequence comes from Sporomusaceae bacterium ACPt, assembly GCA_041428575.1. Classification (GTDB taxonomy): domain Bacteria; phylum Bacillota; class Negativicutes; order Sporomusales; family Sporomusaceae; genus Sporomusa_D; species Sporomusa_D carbonis. The sequence continues at coordinate 3,736,820 of CP155570.1, read as the reverse complement.
AAACAACGGGCGGTTTTGATGTGGGCACGATCCAGCTTGATGGTGATTATGAAATTACTTTTTGGAATGAGTATATGACGTTAGAAAAAGACGGACAGCGATTGGCCACGTTTCCTGACTTGATCATGACATTGGATGCAAAAACCGCGCGACCTGTCGTATCGGCGGCGGTTGAACGCGATCAGCATATTACAGTCATTGTTGCGCCGAAAGAAAATTTGATTTTAGGAACAACAATGAGGAACAAGAATTTGTTGCAACCCATTGAAGAGATCATTCACAAACCCATATTACCATTTGTTTTTCAGCATAGTACATACGGGTGCGGCTGACAACATGCATTACACGGAGATGATAACATGCAGGAAACGCTTATTACAGTGAGCAAATCATTTTTGCAGAATTGCTTGGGATTAAAAGAAAGAGAAAGTTTTTTGGTGGTAACGGATGAAGCTAAAAAAGATTTGTCGGAAGCCGTGTTTTTGGCAGGGAAAGAGCTGGGAGCCGAAGCCATGCTCATGGTTATGCAGGAACGGGAAAAACCGGGCCAAGAACCGCCGACAGCGATTGCTGCAGCGATGGCTAATTCTCAGGTGGTTGTTTGTTTGACCAAACATTCGCTGACGCATACCCAAGCCAGAAAAAATGCAGCAACTGCCGGTGCACGGTTAGCTACAATGCCGGGCATTACCCCGGACATGTTTCTCGCAGGGGCGATTGCCGCTGATTATGCTAAGGTTAAAAATGTAACGGAAAAAGTAACGGAATTACTAACGCAGGGAACGACAGTCAAAATCGAAAAACAGGGGTATGGTTTGACATTTTCCATTGCCGGCCGTACGGGCATAGCCAGTACGGGCGTCTACCTTAAACCCGGAGAATCCGGCAATTTGCCATCAGGTGAAGCGTACATTGCACCCATTGAGGGAACGGCGAATGGTCAAATTTGGATTGACGGTTCTGTAGCCGGTATTGGCAAGTTGACATCACCATTGCTTCTGAAGATTGAACAGGGACGTGTCACTCAAGCTGAAGGAACTGTGGCAGATGAGTTGCTTTCAAAACTTGGCGATGGAGAAGGGAGGATGCTTTGCGAATTTGGCATTGGCACCAATGATAAAGCAAGAATAACCGGAGTGGTTCTTGAGGATGAAAAAGTTTATGGAACCATTCATGTAGCTTTCGGCAGTAACAATACGTTTGGTGGAACGATTACAGCGGGAGTTCACATTGATGGCGTGGTCAATCAGCCGAACGTCTGGATTGATGATATATTGATTATTGAAAAAGGAAATTTGAAGGAGTGCATCCGTAAGACTATTGCTAAAATGGATTAGATGATATGGTATTGAAAATAGTATTTAATAAGACCGGAAAGTATAGGAGTGAGTGGATTAACAGTAAAAGATGAATTGCTGACAAAAGACTATAGGCTTCAAGTATTTTATAATACACTGAAAATGCAAAAAGAGTCCTAATCAGTAGTTAGTGTAAAATTATTGTAGGAATTTTTGATGACAAAATAGAAGCAGACAACACCGTCCTCCCCAGGACGAGTAACCAAAAATTGATTACTCAGAGGTGTTGTCTTCTATGGAAATTATTCGTGTTCTCATGCCAATATTCCTTTCTATCGTCGCGATGATTATGTTCTGCATGTTACGTTTGACAATGGAGTAAAAAAGTTGTATGATCTAAAGCCTAGATTGAGCGATGAACGCTTTAGCATTTTACGAGATAGAGGCTTTTTCAAAGCCGTGCAGGTTGACGGCGGAGGATTCGGAATTAGCTGGAATGACGATGGTGATTTGAGCGAGAACGAACTTTGGACTGAAGGTAAGGAACTGAATTAGCAAATTACAAATTATGGAATAAGAGGTGGGATTTGTCCTGATATGGATCGCCTCCACCATCCAAATCCGGAATTTTTGACAGAAACAGGTGACTTGACCGAAGTAATTGTCGCAAATGGCATTATTTCGGTCATTTTACTTTGCAATGCAGTCCGAATCAAGCAATTACTCATGTGATTGTCGTTGCCATTATCATGGCGATTGTAGTGGGATGACTGACGGTACTAGAGATAATCTAGTGCCGTTTTTTATTTCTCTTGGGAGAAACCAAACAATTTTGTTTAGTCTGGAATTTAATTTTGGGCAGTTAGGGATTTTGTCAGATAGATGACAGAATCAATCGGTTGAAGTTGATAAAATTAGTGAAAGAAGCAACAAGAAAGCACTGAAGGGACGTGTATCAACTTGGTAGCTTTATTAGGGATAATCATTCTGTTATCTGGTGAAATAGCTGCTTTGCGGCGTTCAGAAAACCTGATTAGCCTATTAATGTATTCGGCATTTGCAGAAGTAGGTTATGTTTTACTAGGCTGGAGTACGGGAGTTTACGCCGGAGAAGTAGGGGCGTTATTGCACCTGGAAAACCAAATTCTGATGCGTGGGTTGGCGTTTTTGGCGGCATGGGCGATCATTTCCCAAGTGGGATCGCAAAATGTTAAAGAGATGCAAGGATTGGGGAAGAAGTCGCCGTTTCTTGCTGCTATCTTTGCATTTGGTGTTTTTTCGATTATGGGGTTATCTCCTTTTAAGGGATCAATTAGTAAATTCCTGATCATTTACGCCAATATCGCTGCCGGTCACTATGTTTATGCCTGTTTTGCCATTATTGGCAGTATTATTGAAGCGTATTATTTTATTATGACTATTCAGGAAATTTGCTTTGAAGCGGCTGAGGAATCCAGCCAAACAGGAAAAGCTTTTTCAAAACTCGATGTCTCCGGCAGTCTGTGGATTACTGGTTCGCTGGTGCTATTGAGTGCCTTAACTGCAGTGGTCTCTTTATTTCCGGAATTCATGCTGCATTATACAGAGACGGCTATACACCAACTGCTTGGCTCAAGAAATGGTGGAGAAATTCCTGTAATTGATTATCCATGGCCCAATATGGTTTTGCTGCCCTATCTGGGGGCGTTTATGGTATTTGTTTCCGGAATTTTTTCCGAGCGGGTGCGAAGCGTTTTGGCTATCGGGATCGCCGGAGCAACAGTCTATTTGGTCTGGATAGACGGCAGCCTGGATGCTCTATCGCATATTTTTACGGTAATTGTGGCAATAGCGGGGCTATTATGTACAGTTTATTCTTCCGCCTATGTACATGGGAAACCGTTAAGCAACCGTTATATGTTTTTTCTTTTATTTATGTTGGCTAGTTTAATTGGAGTGACTTCAAGCAGTCACTTGAGCAATTTTTATACGTTTTGGGAATTAATGACATGGTCGTCCTATTTACTGGTCGTGCATGAACAAACGAAAAAAGCATTAGCGGCCGGTTTTAAGTATTTTATGATGTGTGCATCAGGGGCTTATCTGATGCAGTTGGGAATCTTGACTTTATACCATCATACCGGCACTTTCGATATGGCAGTAATGAAAGACGGCCTGCTTGTCTTTACACCGGAGTTGCTGACAGCTTTAGTAGCTGCTTTCCTCGTGGGGGCTGGTGTCAAAGTAGGTGTAGTTCCTTTGCATAGTTGGCTGCCGGCCGCTCATCCGGTCGCGCCATCGCCGATATCAGCGCTTTTGTCTGGTCTGCTTACCAAAATGGGCATTTATGGCTTAGTGAGAATTCTTTTTGTTATGTTGGGAACAGCGCTATTGACGCAAGCGGGATCGATCAGCTTTTCCAACGTAGGTATGATGATTTCATTGTTAGGGGCCTTGACGCTTTTGTATGGTGAAGTCATGGCTTTATACCAAACCGATGTGAAAAGGATGCTTGCTTTTTCCACGATGGCTCAACTGGGCGAAATTATCGTTACTCTTGGTAGCGGGACCTATTTGGGAGTAGCTGCCAGCGTGTATCATGTGTTGAATCATGCCATTATGAAAGGCTTGCTGTTTCTGGCCGTCGGCAGTTTGATCTACCGGTTGAAACGGCAGGATCTTGCTGGTTTCAAGGGTGTCGGTCAGGTCATGCCGTTAACTGCATTTTGTTTGGCAATTGGTGTATTGGCCATTATGGGGTTACCTCCCTTTAGCGGTTTCAACAGTAAATTCCTCATGCTGTATGCGAATGTGCAAGCCGGACACTGGTATTTTGCCGCACTCATTCTGGCAGGTAGCGTAATCGGCGCCTTCTACTACATGAAATTGATACGGACCTTATTTTTTGAAAAGTATGAAGGTCCAGTCGTAAAGGAAGCGCCTGTTTTTATGCTGCTGCCTGTGGTCTTGCTTACCGGTGCAGTGATTTTTAACGGGGTATTTCCGCAAGCAACTTTGGACATGGTTGCCTCTGCAGCGAATTTTGTTGCCGGGGAAGCTGGTTTGCCGGTAACGGCGATTCCTGAGTTAGCCGTCTACTGGCCCTTGCCGGTCATTGTTTTACTAGCGGGCGGGCTAATGGTTTATTTACTGGGGCGGGTTTCGATCCAGGGCGCCGGGTGGGGTGCAGTTGCGGTCATGATTGCTGCCTTACTGACACTGGCAACCAGCGCGGCAAATTATGATATATTTTCACTGAGTTTTGCCGTATTGATTGTGTTGGTCGGAGCCTTTAATTTGGTTTACTCCATCGGATATATGGCGCATAGCCATGCGCAAAACCGGTACTACATGTTTTTCGTTTTGATGATTGGAGGACTTGTCGGAGTTGCGTTGAGCAAAGACTTTTTCAGCTTCTTTGTATTTTGGGAAATCATGAGTAGCTGGACGTTGTATTTTGTGATTATTCATGAGGAAAGTACGGAAGCATTGCAAGAAGGCTTTAAATATTTCGTTTTCAACTATATTGGCGCCAATTTCATTTTTTTAGGAATGCTTGTTTTAACGGCTCATGTTGGCAGTTTCGCTTTTGCAGCTGTATCGGCTGCCTTAGGCGGCCTGTCCACCCTTGTTGCCGGTGCCGGTCTAATCCTGATGACAGCAGGTTTTCTGATGAAAGCTGCGGTGCTGCCTGCCCGCATTGACTATCAAATGCATCCGGCAGCAGCTCCAACCCCGGTGAGCGGCTATATATCGGCCGTGTTGCTAAAAAGTGCTCCTTTTTGGCTGATCAAGCTATTCTTTGGTTTAAGTGGAGTGGCTATTTTTGGAAAATTTGGTATTGTTGCCAATGCCTCGACTGTGACGTATGCGGTCTCGTGGATTGGAGGATTGACCATTTTGGGTGGGGCAGTTATGGCCTTGTTGCAGAGTGGCATTAAGTTGATGTTGATCTATAGTACCGTGAGTCAAATTGGCTATATCATCTTGGGGTTGAGTTTGGGTTCCACTTTAGGAACGGCTGCAGGGTTGCTGCATTTTATCAATCACATGTTTTTTAAAAACTTGCTTTTCTTAGCGGCGGGAGCGGTTATGCTGCAGGCGCATGCGTACAACTTGAATGAAGTTGGGGGATTAGGCCGCAAAATGCCGTTTACGCTGCTGTTCTTTATGGTGGGAGCATTATCGCTGGCTGGAATTCCGCCATTTAATGGCTTTACTTCCAAGTGGTTGGTTTATGAAGCGGCCATGGAGCAAGGCTATGTAGGCCTGGCTATGATTTCCCTTGTAGCTAGTGTGCTGACAGTTGCCTATTTTATAAAATTTATGCATTCCGCTTTCTTTGGCAGTACTTCAGCAAAGTTTGCGCATGTAACAGATCCGCCTTGGACCATGCTGGCACCAATGGGCTTGCTGTCTGTAGTTTGTATTGTGTTTGGCATAATGCCCGGAATTCCCTTGCAGGTGATTGCCGCGATTCAATCAATGCTGGCTATACCCGAGATTTCCTTTACCCTTACGACAGTCATTACACCATTAGGGGTCTGGCAGGCTGGCGCGATCACAGCATTGTTGCTGCTGACCGGCGGGATGGGTTTTGGCATTTACTTGATGAGCAGCCGAAACGTCCGGGCTTCAGAAGTTTATACTTGCGGAGTAAAGAGTCTTGAACCGGAGGCAATGCATGTTTCAGCAGAAAACTTGTATAGTACGCTTACAAAATCGTTGCAAGAGATTTTTATTCCGTCAATAAACAAAAAGCCTGCCAATTTGCACTCTGAAGCAACACACAAGGAGGTGAAGTGATGGAGGAGGTTTTTCGACTGATTTTCCATGCACTGATTTTTCCCGGTGGCTTATTTGCGATGATATTCGGATTATTCCTAATGGGGCTTGATAGAAAACTGTACGCACGCTTGCAACGGCGGGTCGGTCCTCCTTTGCACCAGCCCTTCATCGATGTGGTAAAACTCATGCAAAAAGAAGTTTTGATTCCGCGTACTGCCAATCAAAGGGCTTTTCAGCTAGCGCCTTTGATTGGTTTTGCCGGAATCATGATGGCTGTTGTTCTAATCCCTATTGCAGGGGTATATCCAGGACTTGCTCAATCGGCCGATTTGCTGGTGCTGCTGTATTTGCTAATTACGCCGGCTTTGGCGCTCATCATTGGCGGATCATCATCCAGTTCGCCCTTTTCGGCTGTTGGGATTTCGCGCGAGATGATGCTTACGCTGTTTTATGAAATTCCACTTTTAATCGTGTTGTTGACGGTCGCCATCAAGGCAGGACACTTCTATACAGAAGCGGCCACATTTTCTCTAAGTAAAATAACTGGCTTTCAGCAACAGACTGGCCCGTTGCTCTTAGATATTACCATGCTTCCTGCCTTTTTGGCGTTTCTCTGCTGTATTCCAGGCTCTATTGGCACAGTACCTTTTGATATCCCGGAAGCAGAAACAGAGATTGTGGAGGGGCCTATTTTAGAATACTCTGGTTCTGGTTTAATCCTATTCAAGATTATGGGCGGCATAAAAATGATGGTGCTGGCGGCGCTGGGGGTCACATTGTTTTTCCCTGGCTCCGGAGACGGGTTTTGGTTAATCAGTCTGGCCTGGTTTCTTGTCAAATGTGTGGTATTGGTTACTGTATCCGTTACGATTGTACGTGCCTCAACCGGCAGAATGCGGATTGATCAAGCTGCCAAATTTTATTTGAAGGTTCCTACCGGTTTGGCAGTGGTCAGTTTGCTTGCAACCTTGTATGCAATCAATGGTATGTAAAAAGGAAGGAAGAGAAAAATCGTGAAGAATGCATTAAAAAAAATTGCGATACAGTCACCTTGGCTTTACCGTATCAATACCGGTTCTTGCAATGGCTGCGACGTAGAGTTGGCGACAACGGCGTTGATTCCACGTTTTGATGTAGAACGCTTTGGCTGTAAATATTGCGGAAGTCCCAAACATGCCGACATTGTATTGGTTACAGGACCGCTGACAGATAAAATGCGCGATAAAGTGCTGCATGTTTATCATGAAATCCCCGAGCCGAAGGTGGTCGTAGCAGTAGGCATTTGTCCTATTTCGGGAGGGGTATTCCGTGATAGTTATGCGATTAAAGAACCACTGGATGCCTATATTCCGGTTGATGTGAATGTTCCGGGTTGTCCGCCGCGTCCGCAGGCAATCATTGACGGAATCGTTAAGGCTGTAGAAATCTGGAAATCAAAATTATAGGGGTGGTGAGTATGGGGTCATATCTAAAAACAGTCATTCAAAATCTGCTTAAAGGACCATCCACTGACCCTTACCCTTTCGGGAAAACTTTTGAACCAAAAGGGTTACGAGGAAAAATACGGTTTAACTCTCAGGCGTGTGTAGCCTGCCGAACCTGTGAACACGTTTGTGCCGGCAATGCGATACGTATCAAAGAAGCTGAGGATAAAAGCGGCTTGCATTTTGTCGTATGGCATAACACCTGTGCTTTTTGTGGGCTGTGTGAGCACTATTGTCCTACGAAAGCCATCCGGATGACGGCAGATTATCACACTGCTCATTCCCAAGCGGAAAAATATAATTATGTGGAACAAGGGTTTATCAAATATGTTCCATGCTCTTGCTGCGGTAAGCCAATGATTCCTGTTGCCGCCGAATTGCTGGCGTTAGCCTATAAAGAGACGGCCAATGTCGAATTTCTGGCTCAACTTTGTGAACGGTGCCGGCCGGGGAATCGCTTAAGAAAGGAGGAATGACCAAGTGAGTGAACAACACCTGTCGGAGATACTGACAAGCAAAATTAGCGAAAGTATTGGCAGTGCGTATGAGTTTTACTGGGACCCGGATGAAAAAGGTATTACCACCGGCTGGTTTCAGCTGACTGTTGCTGAAGATATCTGTAAGGTAGCCAAAGTGATTGCCGAATTGAAGGGCCGGGTGATGGCCATAACGGCATCGGTTACGACGAGTGACAGTCCCGGGTGGGTGGAGCTTGCCTATCATTTTGCCGTAGGGGTTTTAAATTGCACATTTATTATCGGTTTGCCGGGCGATCAACGGGAAATTGAATCGATTACCCCTATTTTAAAGAGTGCCGATTGGCAGGAAAGAGAGATGCAGGAGCTCTATAATATCCGGGTGCGCAATCATCCCAATCCTAAAAGACTATTTCTGGAAGAAAATATGCACATGGCCGATAATCTCATGATTCCGTTATCGGAGGCAATGAACGGAAATAGTACAGCCACATTATGGGAAAGAGTAATGCAGTCAAAGAACAAGGAGGTGGAACGATGAGCAGCTACCAAATACCTGTTGGACCGGTGCATGTCGTGCTGGAGGAGCCTATTTACTTTCAACTGGAGCTGGAAGGAGAAACTGTTGTCGGTTTGGACATTCATGCCGGGCACGTCCACCGGGGAATGGAGTTTCTGGCCATGCAGCGCAATATCTATCAAAACATAACGTTTACCGAGCGGGTATGTTCCCTTTGTTCCAATAACCACCCTTTCACGTATTGTATGGCAGTAGAAAAGATTGCGGGTATTTCGATACCGGAACGCGCCAAATATTTGCGCGTCATTGCTGATGAGGTCAAGCGAATGGCCTCGCATCTGTTCAATACAGGTATGATTGCCCATATCATCGGGTTTGACACGCTGTTCATGCAGGTCATGGAGGTACGGGAAGAGATACAGGATCTCAAAGAGGCAGTGTACGGAAACCGGATGAACTTGTCGGCAAACTGCATAGGCGGTGTGCGCTATGATGTGACAGATGAACAGACTCAGTATATTCGAACTTGTTTGCAGAAGATTAAAAAGCCGGTTGATGATCTGATTGCCATATACAAAACCAATAGTTTAATCCGGAAACGCACCGAGGGCGTTGGTGTCTTGCCCAAAGATAAGGCTGTGGAATACGGTGTAGTCGGTCCGGTGGCAAGAGGCTCGGGACTTTCCTGTGATGTACGCAGCGATAATCCTTATGCAGCCTATGAAAACCTGACCTTTGAAGTTGCCGTGGAGCATGGTGGCGACGTTTATTCCCGGGCACTGGTAAGGTTGCGGGAAGTCAGGGAAGCGGTTGGTTTGATTGAGCAGTGTTTAAGCCTTATGCCGGAGGGTCCAACCTGTTTGGACTATATGCCGGAAATCCCGGCAGGACAAGCAATTGCCAAATCGGAGGCACCGCGCGGCGAATTGCTCTACTACCTCCGTACAGGCGGCACAGATATTCCCGAGCGGCTAAAATGGCGGGTACCTACCTATCCGAACTGGGAGGCGCTGCGCATGATGATGGCCTATAACAAATTGGCGGATATTCCCGTGATTTTGGGTAGTATTGATCCCTGTATCTCATGTACCGAAAGATAAGTTTTGAGAATGGGGGAGTTGGCTTGCATGAAATGGCGCTTGTCAGTGCTACGCTCAAAATATTGCATGCTAAAATGGCGGAATTCAATGTAAAAAAAGTTGTTCAGGTAACCATGACAATCGGTACCATGACGAATGTGGAAGAAATGACATTCAAGGCCGCGTTTGAAGTGTGCACAGAGGGAACGGCGCTGGAAGGAGTAAGACTGGTTATTGAGCGCGTGCCGATTCGGGGAAAATGTGCGCAATGTGAACTGGAGTTCACGGTAATGAATTATCGCTTTCAATGCCCTCAATGTGCGCAACGGAATGTTGAGATCATCGCAGGCAAGGAGTTTTATATTAAAAGCATTGAAGCCGAATAGCAGGAGAAGGGGGTCATGATCGTGGGAACAGGTGAAAATCGATTTGTCTATGCAAATCCGGAAAAATGTATAGGTTGTAAGAATTGTGAAATAGCCTGCGGAATCAGCCATGAAAATACAGATATATTTACTGCCGTGCAACAGGGGTGCCGGGTACAATCGCGTACTACCGTCGTGCAGGCCGGGGATCTCGTTATGCCGATACAGTGCCGTCAATGCGAGAATGCGCCTTGTGCCGTAGTATGTCCGACCGGGGCACTCTATCATGCGGATGGAATGGTAAAACTCAGTGAAGCGGCTTGCATAGGGTGCAAGGTATGTACCATGGTGTGTCCTTTTGGTGCGATACGGATGACAGTGGAAACGAAAACCGTTTCCAATCGGGTGGTCAAGAAAGCAAGGGCGCTAAAGTGTGATCTTTGCATCGACAAGACGGGCGAGATTGCTGAGGCCTCGTGCGCCTGCATCCAGGCCTGTCCAACTAAAGCCATGTTTCTGGTAGACACGGACGCTCATCGTAAAAAAATCCTGGAAGAACGCGGGAAAGAAGCCGCTCAAGTAAGGTCAAACAAGGGTTAATTTAAATGTGGAGGGGAATAATATGACTGAAAAAGGAAAAATCTCGTGTGATGAGTGCGTCAATGAGTTAATGCCTGTGGCCAGGAAAGTTGGCTTTGATACCGCATGGGACAGATATGAAGCGCAATTGCCGCAATGCGGGTTTGGTTTACTTGGGGTTTGCTGTAAACTTTGCTGGAAAGGACCTTGCAGGGTTAATCCCTTGGGAGACGGTCCGGACCGGGGCGTGTGCGGTGCTGATGTGCATACCATTGTCGCGCGGAATCTTATCCGGGGTATTGCCGCTGGTGCGGCAGCTCATTCCGATCATGGACGTCATATCGCCAAGACCCTTTTGGAAATAAGTGAAGGGCATGCACCGGATTATACAATTAAAGATGAAAATAAGTTGTATAAGGCTGCAGAAAAAGTAAATGTTTCCGTACAAGGAAAGAGCGTCAACCAGATTGCCAAAGAGGTTGCCAAGGCGACATTGGAGGATTTTTCCCGGCAGGATGAAGGCATTCCGTGCGTTTGGCTGGATAAGACGGTGCCGGCTTCACGTATGGAAAAATTATCCCGGGCGGGTGTTGCGCCCCACAATATTGATGCGGTTGTTGCCGATATTATGGCCCGCACGCATGTGGGAACTGATGCCGATCCCGTCAATTTGCTGCTGGCGGGATTAAAAGCGGCTCTTGCCGACTACACGGGAATGTATCTTGCCACTGAATTGTCTGATGCCTTGTTTGGTACGCCCCAGCCTGTCGTAACTGCCGCCAATCTCGGCGTAATAAAGGAAAATGCCGTAAATATAGCCGTAAATGGTCATAATCCGTTACTGAGTGAATTTATTTGTGACGTTGCTTTAGAGCTAAAAGATGAAGCGGTAAAAGCCGGCGCTACAGAAGGTATCAATATTATCGGAGTATGTTGTACCGGTAACGAAGTGTTGATGCGCCGCGGCATTCCAACGGCTACCAATTATCTTTCACAAGAGTTGCCGATGTTGACAGGCGCAGTTGATGCCATGGTGGTGGATGTACAGTGTATCATGCCCTCTTTAGGAAAACTGCAGGAATGTTTCCACACGGAACTGATTACTACAATGAATTCCTGTAAAATACCTGGCGCTAAGCATATTGAATTTCATGCTGCAACTGCGGCGGAGAGCGCACGAAAAATTGTTCGTATGGGTATTGAAGCCTATAAACGCCGTGATCCCGGAAAGGTTAATATTCCCCAGCGCAGCAGCACCGTTGCGGGTGGTTTTAGCGCCGAAGCCATTATAACGGCCCTGGAAGGCTTAGATGCGCAAGATCCGTTGAAACCGCTGGTGGACAATATCGTAAACGGCAACATCCAGGGAGTCACCCTGTTTGCAGGCTGTAATACGACAAAAGTAACCCAGGATATGGCGTATATAACCATTGCCAAGGAACTGGCCAAGAAAAATGTGCTGTTGCTGGCTACCGGGTGTGGCGCCGGAGCTTTTGCCAAGGCAGGACTGATGACGATGGAAGCTACCGAGAGTTTTGCCGGAGAATCCCTGAAAGCAGTGCTTACAGCGATTGGCAAGGCAGCCGGGCTTTCCGGCCCCTTGCCGCTGGTGCTGCACATGGGCTCTTGTGTGGATAATACCAGAGCCGTTTCCCTTGCCACTGCCCTGGCCAACAAGATCGGTGTCGATCTTGACAAACTGCCGGTTGTTGCTTCCGCACCGGAATGCATGTCCGAAAAGGCTGTGGCTATCGGTACCTGGGCCGTTACCCTGGGTTTCCCCACCCATCTGGGCGTTGTGCCGCAAGTGCTAGGATCGTCGGTGGTAACAGATGTTTTAACAAATAAGCTAAAAGATATTACCGGGGGATATTTTATTGTAGAAACCGACCCGACAGCAGCAGCGGCCAAGCTATATAATGCCATCAAACAAAGAAGGCAGGAATTAGGAATTTAACGCAGGCTCCCGGCAGCGTTAAATAAAGATGGGCGCACCCGGCATGTTGCCAGGTGCGCCTGTAATCGCTATTTTAAGGAGGATTACGTTGAAAATAGCAGTAACAGGAAAAGGTGGCGTGGGTAAAACTACCCTGTCAGGTACTTTGGCCCGGTTGTTTGCTGCGGAAGGCCGGCACGTATTAGCCGTCGATGCCGACCCGGATGCCAATCTGGCTTCCGCAGTTGGCATACCTGAAAATGTTTATCAAAACATAACGCCTCTTGCTAAGATGAAAGACTTGGCAAAAGAGCGTACCGGCGCCAACGGAGAACCTGGCTCGCTATTCATATTGAATCCCAAAGTGGATGATCTGCCGGAACGGTTTTGTGTAGAGCATCAGGGAGTCAAACTGCTTACAATGGGAACTGTGGACAAAGGCGGCGGCGGTTGTGTTTGTTCCGAGCATACTCTGTTGAAGCGATTGATGCAAAGTTTGCTCATCAGACAAGATGACGTCATGATCCTGGATATGGAAGCAGGTGTGGAACATTTGGGCAGAGGTACGGCCGAATTTGTGGATGCTCTCATTATCGTGGTCGAACCGGGACGCCGCAGCATTCAGACGGCAAGGCAAATTCGGCGGCTGGCCCAAGACATTTCGATACAAAACGTTTTTCTGGTAGCAAGCAAAGTGCGGGAACAGGCGGATGCCGAATTTATTGCAAGAAGCTTGCCTGAGTTTCCGCTATTGGGCGTAATATCTTATCATGCGCCTTTGGTTGAAGCCGATGTGGAAGGAAGGGCTCCTTTTGATAGCGGGGGAGGCTTTTTGGATGAAATTCGAGCCATAAAAAACAACCTTCTTTTAGAAATTGCCAAAACGTAAATCAGTCTTGTCGGCGATGGTTGATGCTGGCAAAAATCATGAAGGCAGGTGATGATTCGTGTGTGTCGCAGCTGTTGGAATGGTGACCGCTGTTCAGGGGAAACGGGCAATTGTTAGCTTTAAAGGAGCTCTGCAGGAAGTGTCTCTTGCTTTGCTGCCACACGTCAAAATTGGCGATCACGTAGTGGTGCATGCCGGTTTTGCTGCTGAAATCGTGAAGGATGTTCCTAAGTTATACCAGGATGTGGTAGCTACTGACGCCCGGGCCAGGCAAATTTTAGACGCTATTGAACGAGAGACGAAGAATTTTTCGGGACAAAAAATCAGGATTATGAATTTTTGCGGTTCTCATGAGAATACTGTAGTACAGTATGGATTACGCGACTTATTGCCAGAATGCATAGAGCTGGTTAGCGGACCGGGCTGTCCGGTATGTGTCACGGCTGCCGAAGAAATTGCCTTAGGACTGGAAGTAGCCCGCAGAGAGAATGTTACGCTTACTACCTTTGGCGATTTGATCAGAGTGCCGACTCCGTGGGGTTCGCTTGAACAATTACAGGAGGAAGGTGCTGATGTCAGAGTTATTTATGATATCAGTCAGGCCCTGCAACTGGCCAGGGTATCTGAGCGGGAAATTGTTCATTTTGCCATTGGTTTCGAGACTACAGCGCCCTTGACAGCATCTGTCATTCGCGAAGCCCAGAATATAGACAATTTTTCCATCATATCTTCGCATCGAGTGACGCCGCCGGCCATTGAGTACGTACTGGCAAATTATCAAGTGGATGCCGTATTATGTCCTGGCCATGTTGCGATGATTATTGGTGTTGAACCCTTTCGTTCTCTTTTCAACAACCGTCGCATTCCGTATGTCATCAGCGGATTTGAACCGATTGATCTGCTGCAAGGGGTTCTCTTTCTGTTGCAGCAGCTTCTAGGAAAGATGTCAGCAAATAACAACCAGTATTCACGTGTTGTTGAAGAAAAAGGAAATGAGCTGGCCCAATCTTTGCTTACTAATGTATTCACGCTGACTGATGCTTATTGGCGGGGATTTGATATACTGCCAGCTTCCCGATTGATTCTACGTCCTGAATATCAGCAATTTGATGCGCAATACAGGTTTGGACTGCAAATGCCTTCTAAGCCAGAGGCTACTGAAACGCTGTGCATATGCAATGCAATATTAAGTGGCGCCAATCCCCGCGAGTGTTCCCTTTTTGCCAAAGCATGCACACCGGAGCATCCATCAGGCCCGTGCATGGTCTCACGGGAAGGAGCTTGCCATATCAGCTATCATAACAGAGAATAAAGTAAAAAGAGGTTTATCCGGTTTGGGGAAGAATTTATAGACATCAAACGGTATTCGTATTGCACTAATTCCCTGGAGTTGAGGAGGAAGAACCTTGGGGAGAATGAAATTATCAAATATTAATCTGCTGGAAACTCTTAATTCTCCGGAGTATTTACCAATATTAGCGACTTTTTCCGAACGGAAAGCGAGAAAAAAAGAAATTCTTTTTTTGCCGAATCATTATGAGAACAATGTGATTATTGTTAAAAAAGGAAAAATTAGAGTATATCTAGCTTTTGATGACAAGGAATTTACCTTATCCATTCTTGAACCCGGGGATGTCTTCAGTACGCATACCAGAGCCTATACGCAATGCCTGGAAGATTGCGAGTTTTTGGTTAGTAGTGCAGAAAATTTTCGCAAAATAATTAAACAGTATCCATCCTTCACTTTCAATATCATACAGGTACTTGGCGATTTGCTCCATAACTCAATAACGATAATAAACGGATTGGTTTTCAAAGATGTAACGGAAAGATTAGTAGAATTTCTGGTGAATGCGGCAGAGGAAAAAGGCATAATAACTGAGCAGGAAATTAAATTAAACCTCGGCTTGAATATTGAGCAAATAGCTATGCTGGTGGGAGCTTCCCGTCAGACTGTATCGGTGTTATTGAGCGATTTTTCTAAAGCGGGTATTATACACCGGGTAGATCAGCGTACCCTTATTATTACAAATATGGAGCTATTAAAGAGTTTAGGCTCGTAATGTTGTGCCCTATACTTCAAGGGCAAATGTTGAAAGAGGTAGGACATGAATAAGGAGATTAAGATTCAGCACGGCAGTGGCGGCAGTCTGACCAGCAAGCTTGTCCAGAATATTTTTTATAAACATTTTAACAATCCCTATCTATTAGAGGCCCATGATTCTGCCCGGCTTCCCGGCGTCCATGGCAGGCTGGCCTTCACTACCGACTCCTATGTCATAAATCCGCTGCAATTTCCTGGCGGAAATATCGGGAAGTTAGCTGTGTGCGGGACGGTAAACGACCTGGCAATGAGCGGTGCGAGGCCGCTGTATATCAGTTGCGGCTTCATTATCGAAGCGGGTTTTTCTATGGAACTGCTGGAAGAGATTGTGCGAAGCATGGCTGAAACAGCCAAAGAAGCTGGGGTAATAGTTGTTACCGGTGACACTAAGGTAGTGGAAAAAGGGAATGCCGATAAGCTATTCATCAATACCTCAGGCATCGGGGAAATTCCGGCAGGAATTGAAATCTGCGGACAGAACGCTCGTCCTGGTGATGCGGTTATCGTAAGTGGAACACTAGGCGATCATGGCATCGCGGTTATGCTGCAACGGCAGCAACTGCAATTCCAGAGTAGTGTTAAAAGTGATTGTGCGCCGCTAAATGGTTTAGTATCCGATATGCTGAAAGAGTGTCCTGGTATCCACGTTCTTCGGGATGCTACACGGGGGGGCCTGGCGACAATTCTCAATGAGATTGCCAGCCAAAGCCAGGTGGGAATTGAATTAGCTGGATCAGAGATTCCGGTCAAAGAGGAAGTGCAGGGGATTTGTGAAGTATTAGGACTCGATCCGTTGTATCTGGCTAACGAAGGAAAACTTTTGGCAGTCGTTCCGGAAGACAAGCTACAGAATGTTATGCGAGTGATGCACGCACATCCCTATGGCCGGGATGCGAAAGTTATTGGTAGAATCGTTGATAAACCCGAGGGAAAGGTATTCGTCAAATCTGCCATTGGTGGACGACGAATTGTAGATGTAATGACAGGCGATCCATTGCCTAGGATATGTTAATTTGCTATTTAAAAGGATTTTATAATGTGTCAAGGATGCGGTTGTCCATCTGCCGGAAGTGAGCTGTTTTCTTTCCGGATTGACGGAATTAAGGGCTTGGAATGTGTACAGAGAATTGAAAAAGTGCTATTAGCCCTTCCTGGTGTCTGTCACGTTCACATTCACGCCCATGATGGTCTGGCGAAGCTAGAGCATAATCCCAGTCGTACATCGGTCGATGATGTGGTTATCGCTCTAAATGCTGCAGGTTATTCGGTGATTTGTTAAATTTAAACTGAAACGGTACTGGGTGATTACCTAGTACCGTTTTTTTTGCTGCACCCGGAGCGCATTAGTTTCACAGTCTGGTTGCTTTCTGGAAGGTAGGGCAGCGGTTTCAGGAAAGAAAAGACGACGCAACTCGTCGTTGGAGTTACCCTCACGCAACGGCCATGCCAGCTCAATCTCCTGAGCACGACTCAATACTTTGGCGGCAGTGTTGCGTGAGCAGGCACAGCTTGCAGCGATACTGCGCTGACTGATCCCCTGACTATGAATCCGTAGGATCTCTCGATAATTGGTCATATGGTGCCCCCCTAAAATGTATTTACACTACTTTACGATAGTGTATGGCTACATTTTACAGGGGAAATGGCCGAGTGGCTCTCTAGCCGGACAGGTGGCTCACTTTAGGCCATATTATCCATTTAGGTGTTGTAGTGAGTCTAGTTAAATCAAAATTCGCCGTTATACCTGATACGGTGAACCGTATCAGGTATAACGGCGAAAAACTGTGTCTGTTATGTGATACGCAGGGTGATGATACGCAGGGACGATGATACGCAGGGACGGTTCTGTTGATTTGGAAGATAAATCAAGGCTATCGGCTGAAAAGGCGAAACAAATAATTAAGAACACATTAGGAGATTATATTGCAAGCCAATTACAATCTCTGGGAAAAGAGGAAAGAGACCGGTTTTTAAGGCAATTTAAAAGAATCGAAGGGTTATCAATTAGGCAAATTGCGAGAATCACCGGTTTTACATTTAATGCTGTAGCGAAAGCGCAGGATAGATACAAAAGAACCGTCCCCTTGTATATAGATTACCGAGATGTCTTGACAGATGTCTTTACACAGATATACAATTGATATAATAATTACCATGACATGATTTGTACAGGCATTTTATTATGGAACATATTAAAGATTCAGTTACGGCGAATGAATTATAGGTCGGAGCAATATGAAAATATGGTAAAACAATTGCAAAGGAGTGAACCGGGATGGTCTTAACAGCAGAGATACGAAAATTAAAAAAAGAACGGAATGCTGTCGTTTTGGCTCATAATTACCAATTGGAAGAAGTGCAGCAAGTCGCCGATTATGTGGGGGACTCGTTTTATCTTAGCAAGATTGCGGCAGGAGTGGAGCATGAAGTGATCGTTTTTTGCGGAGTTCGCTTTATGGCTGAGACTGCCAAAATATTATCACCGCAAAAAACAGTATTGTTGCCGGAAAGTGGTGCAGGCTGTCCGCTGGCCGATATGGTTACCGCCGAAGGTATACGTGAAATGAAAGCCCGATATCCCGGAGTACCTGTTCTCTGTTATATAAATTCATCGGTAGAGGTGAAAGCCGAATGTGATGTATGCTGTACATCGGCTAATGCGGTTAAGGTCGTATCATCGTTGCCGGATCGCCGGATCATTTTTGCGCCTGATGAAAATCTTGGACAGTACGTTGCTCAAAAGGTTCCGGATAAGGAATTGATCCTGTGGAGAGGCCGCTGCGTGACCCATGCCAAAGTCAGACAGGAGGATGTGAAACTTGCAAGAGCAAAGTATCCTGAGGCCAAGATACTGATTCATCCCGAATGCGATCCTGCCGTTGTGGCGTTAGCTGATTTTGCGGGCAGCACTTTACAGATTATTAACTATGCCCGGGAGTCCGACGCTTCAATATTTGTTATAGGTACAGAAGTTGGAGTGTTATATAATTTAAAAACATTATGTCCGGATAAACAATTCTTTTTATTGCATCCCGGGTTGGTGTGCCCCAATATGAAAATGATCAGGCTGACCAGCGTATATGAAGCTTTAATCAACAACCAATACGAAATAAATGTGGATGAAGAACTGGCCCGCAGGGCGAAACAAATGCTGAATAAAATGTTGGAGTTGGCGTAATGTGTGAACAAAGTTATATGCTTTCAGGCAAGGCTGTTCCTGATAACCTGAACTATAAAAATTATGATGTAGTAATAATTGGCGCCGGAATTGCCGGAATGACCGCCGCTTTGTCCATGAGCCCAAAACTTAAGATAGCGCTTGTCAGCAAAGAGTCGATGGATACAAGCAGCACTTACAAGGCGCAGGGAGGGATGGCGGTCGCGGTTGGCCATGATGACAGCCCGGAAGCTCATATTGCCGATACTTTGCGCGTCGGACAAGGTTTATGCCGCAGAGAAACGGTGGAAACTATGGTCCGGGAGGGAACTGCTGCGCTGGAGTTTTTGCAGTCGCTGGGCATGGATTTTGCCTGCCGTGATGGTGATTTGTTCCTGACTAAAGAAGGAGGCCATTCTCGGCGCCGTATCGTCCATTATTATGATTATACCGGGCGGCATATCGCGGAAACCATGGCCGGAAAAATTGCTCAACAAGCGAATATCGACAGATTGGAAAAATGCTTTTTGCTTGATGTGCTTGTCAAAGACAACCAGAGCTATGGTTGCACAGTATTGTGCGATGGTAATTTGCTTGTACTCCGGGCAGGGGCTGTTGTTATTGCAAGCGGGGGATATAGTGGTTTGTTTGCCCTTTCTACCAATATTGCCGCCACCGGTGACGGCATTGCGGCGGCATACCGGGCAGGTGCTGCTATTGCTGATATGGAGTTTGTGCAATTTCATCCGACAACTGTCACTACTTCTACCGGAGAAGTGTTTTTGCTGACAGAAGCGCTGCGTGGTGAGGGCGCTTTTTTGCGTAATGCCGCAGGCGAGAGGTTTATGTTTACATACCATCATGATGGGGAATTAGCGCCTCGTGACATAGTGTCCCAGGCGATTACTGCCGAGATGAAGAAAGATACCCGGGGAGTTGTGTATCTTGACGCCAGACATCTTGGCCAAGAATATCTGGCTGACCGTTTCAGGCAGGTTTATTCCATGCTGGCACAAAACGGCTATTTCATGGAACAGGACTTGGTGCCGATTGCACCGGCTGCTCATTATACGATTGGCGGTATTTTGACTAATGAATGGGCAAAAACAACAGTGGACAATTTATACGCATGCGGCGAAGCTGCCGCTACCGGAGTGCATGGGGCAAACCGTTTAGCCAGCAATTCACTTTTGGAGGGGGTTGTTTTCGGGCGCAGGGTTGCATGGGCGATCAGTCAGGGGAGTTCCCGCGGCAGTGATAGCTGGACTTATGCTGATTTTAAAATGAATCATAGGCGGGAATGCTGGATTGACAGCAAAATATTAGGTAAAGAATTAAGCTTGATTGCAGGAGTTGTTCGTAACGGGGCGGACATGAAAGCTTTACTTGAACGCTTGCATAAAGAAAAAAACCAATCTGATAAAGCGTTGGGCGCTGTAGAATATCAGCAGGGCTGTAATTCTTATATATTGGCGGAATTGCTGCTTCAGGCGGCAATGATCAGGCAGGAAAGCAGAGGTACTCATTATCGGGCTGACTATCCGCAAAAGAACGATCTGAAATACAAACTGCATATTATACAACAAAGGGGAAGGAAGACGCGATTGCAATGAATAAGCTGGCTTTGGACGAATTATTGCGCTTGGCTTTAAGGGAAGATATCGGTTTTGGTGATATTACGAGCGAGACTATTTTTGCCGAAGATCATATTTCCCAGGGATATTTGCTGGCTAAGGAAAATATGGTTTTAGCCGGAATAGGGGTTTTTATCCGTGTTTTTGCGTTGCTTGATGACAGGGTAATTGTCACACCTCATTATGTTGACGGTGCACGCATTGCCGCCGGCGAAAAAATAGCATTCATCGAAGGACCTACGAGAGCCTTGCTGGCAGGGGAAAGAGTAGCCATTAATCTTTTGCAGCGCATGTCGGGGATAGCTACTAAAACCAGTCGTTATGTTGAGGCGCTCAGGGAGTCAAATACTGTGATCGTTGATACCCGTAAGACCACGCCAGGAATGCGTATGCTGGAAAAATACGCGGTAACAGTGGGGGGCGGCAAGAATCACCGCTATGGATTGGATGACATGGTTTTAATAAAGGACAATCATATTCATACCGCCGGCGGGATTGTACCGGCGGTGAATAAGGTACGTGGCCGTATTTCGCCTTTTATGAAAATTGAAGTGGAGGCTGAAACCTTCGAACAGGTTGAAGAGGCGTTGTCTGCCGGGGCGGATGTGATCATGCTTGACAATATGACGCTGGCAGATATAAAACAGGCGGTGATGCTGATTAATGGCCAAGCGCTGGTGGAAGTTTCCGGCAATGTCACGTTAGAAAAAGTTGCCGCTTTGGCTGATGTCGGAGTGGATATTATATCATGCGGCGCTTTGACTCACTCGGTAAAAGCAATTGACATTAGTATGAAACTTTATTAAAGAACGGACAGATGCACCGGGAGTATAGAATGCTCTGCAGTGAAAACAAAAACACAACCCAATGATTGCAAGAAAGGTTGTGTTGAGCGTTTATTTTACATAGATAATACCAAATACATCTTTCCTTCTCTTAAGCCGATAGGCATTACGCATCCGCAGATACGCAGGGACGGTTCTGTTGATTTGGAAGATAAATCAAGGCTATCGGCTGAAAAGGCGAAACAAATAATTAAGAACACATTAGGAGATTATATTGCAAGCCAATTACAATCTCTGGGAAAAGAGGAAAGAGACTGGTTTTTAAGGCAACTCAAAAGAATCGAAGGGTTATCAATTAGGCAAATTGTGAGAATCACCGGTTTTACATTTAATGTTGTAGCGAAAGCGTAGGATAGATACAAAAGAACCGTCCCTTTGTATTGCCCTTTGTATTGCTCTAAAGATGACATTCACGCATCAGATGATACGCCTGTTGCTCGTCGAACAGGTGTATCGGGCGTTTAAGATTAGCCGGGGAGAACCGTATCACCTCTAACGGTGCAAAATGGCCTCAATCTTTGCGGAATGCGGGGTTGGGGCCTTGTTTTTTGTCCTCTTTGCTTTCGCTTACTACCGTCCTCATTGCCCGAAAAAATGAAGAAACTATGTGAAGTGTAATTTGAGTGCTATCATTGAGCAGTTTTCCTGACGGGGATATTGTTTATTTTAACAGTTTTGGATATTAAAGGAATTTGACGGATTTCGTTGAATGGTGTATGAAGCGAGACTATCGGCACTTGCATTTTCTATGAAGGGTGGAAGTCAAAGTGAAGCTATCAATATTCCTTTTCAACGATGGTGTCAAATCGTATAAGGATGTCATCCGAACCAAGGGTCTCCAGGTGGACAGCGCATATATTGAAATAAAGCCGAAAAATAAACTGCCATACAATTGCAAAGCATATATACAGACGAATAAAAGGAAAGCCCCAAAGTGGTGTGAGTTCATAGAGGGGTTTTTTAAGACTCACAGGGACGGTTCCATTGAATCTGATTTAAAAACGTGGTAAAATATAACTGAGGTGATAGCCATGGCAAGGCAAGCACGGCGGAAAAGCCAAAGTGGGATTTATCATATTATTTTGCGAGGGATAAATAAGCAGTTCATCTTTGAAGATGACGAGGATAAAATGAAATTCCTAGAATGTCTAATGCATTATAAAGGGATCTGTCAATATATGATATATGGGTATTGCCTTATGGATAACCATGTTCATTTACTCATAAAAGAAAGTGAAGAAGATATATCCGCTATTATGAAACGAATTGGTGTACGCTATGTGGCCTGGTATAATCGCAAATACAATCGGTGCGGACATCTATTTCAAGACCGGTTTAAAAGCGAAGTAGTAGAAAATGATGAATATCTGCTGGTTGTATTACGGTATATTCATCAGAATCCCCTTAAAGCAGGCTTGGTACAAGATTTGGAAAGTTATAAAAGCAGCAGTTATATTGAATATATAAGTAACCATCAAATAATTGACGCCGATTTTATACTGGGTCTTTTTTCAAAAAATAAGGATCGGGCAATCAAGAACTTTAGACAATTTATGAACGAAAGGACAGGTGAAGTGGGTTGTATAGAAGTTGATAAAAAAACAATGTTAACCGATGAGGAAGTAAAGATGGTAATACAGCAATATGCAAATGTGAGTGCACCGTTTGAATTACAAGCCATGGAGAAAAAAGACAGAGATGAGCGAATAAGAAAAATTAAATTAATTCAGGGGATATCTACCCGGCAAATAGCAAGGCTAACGGGAATAAGTCAAAGCGTAATTGCCAGGGCGTGACAGGATATTTTTCATAATGACTCACCGGAACCGTCACCGTGAGTCTCTGAGTCACCGTGAGTCTCGGTAAGACCCGATAGTAAGAGTATGAGAACGACAAATTGTCAATGGCCGCCATAGGCGGGGCAAAGCCGAACCATTGACTGGTTGCCGGCAAGTGCTACAATCTTAAATTGGTGCGCAAATGAAATATTGATTTACACTGCGCTATAACGAGATAACGCGACAAGACTCCAATATAAGGGGTTAAACCGGCGCTAGATCGCTATGAAGGTTACCCAACTTTATATAAAAAAGAAGTAGCAAGCATTGCAACTGCGACCGGAGAGCAGGACGTCATGTTATATGTGATGGTCAAAGAGTATGAGAAGATGTCGGCGATGCCTAGCGACTATTATTTTGAGATTATAAGGCAAGGCTACCAAGACAATGGAATCAATACAGAACCTTTAAATGAGGCTGTAGCAAATACCAAAGTCGAACTAAGATGAATCAGAGAGAAACGGGTATTTTGAAAATTATCAGTCCCCTAAAATAAATGGAACTATATTACAGGAAAGAATCATGATTTGGTAGAATAGAAAAAAGGTGATTATTTTGTGAAAAATAGGGGGCTGGCTGTAATATGAAAAAAGTCCATTATTTAAAAATTATTATTTTTGCAATCCTTGCTTTGACGATAATGGTAACACCGTGTTTAGCACTGAAAAGAGTAGTTCCTGAGACGACAAAGGATGATATCATTAACAAATATTTTAAAGATCGGACACTTGAATCGGTTGAAGGTGTATGGTCATTTACTGTCAATGGATATTATGGAGAACTTGCCATTGTTAAAAATCTTTCTGATGTATACAAAGAATGGAATTATGTGGGTATTATAGTAAATGGGCAGCAGTCTTTCGGTAAAGTTGGAGAAGCAAAGATTGTTTTAAATAAAACGGCAGTACCAGGAGTATACTCAGGAGCTTATGTTGTTCAAACGCATAATATTTGGGCTGATCAATCACTGGAGGCGACTACTTTTACGACACCACAGCCAAATGTGATGCAAGCGAATGTTCCTTATCTTGGCCTTATTTCCTTCATCAGAATTGACAATTTCAATACATCGGGTGTAGGAGTAATTGGGGGTACATCAAGCGGAACAGGATTTTTTATTACTCCAACTTCTGTGGTAACTAATTATCATGTAATAGCTGATGCAAAAAGAATTGAGGTTACTTTCCAAAATGAATATACAGTAACTGCTAAAGTATTGGGTAAAGATGAAGCAAATGATGTTGCAATTTTATCTGTAGAAGGTCTTGCTAGTCGTGTTGTTCCATTATCTCTTGGAATAACTAATAGTATTAAAGAAGGAGAAAAAGTATATACAATAGGTTTCCCGTTATCAAATGATTTAGGAACTAGACCTAAAATATCTGAGGGGTTAGTCAATGGTTTGACTGGATTAAAGGATGACCCTACTGTATTTCAGATAAGTATTCCAATTCAACCTGGTAACAGTGGAGGACCTTTGATTACATCTGATGGAAGAGTAATCGGTATAACAAGCTCTGGATTAAATAGCGTTTATTATTTGCGAAATGTGGGGACAGTTCCCCAGAATGTTAACTTTGCCGTTAAATCCGATTACATTTTGCCACTTCTTAACGTGGTTGGCATTAATATAGAAAGAAATGATAAGCAGGATAAAGTACTTGATCCTGTTACAATTATGGACATGGGAAAATCGTCTGTTGTGTATGTGAAATCATACAGAGAATAGATGTTATCTCGTAAGTAGGGCTTGCTAACGACAGATAAAACAAGGATTTTGGGTTATTTTTATCGAAATTAGATGCATGGAAAAACGCGGTTAGCCTGCAAAAACCGTGCACTCGGAGGCGAAACCATGTATCGAAAGCCCAGCCCGCAAATGACGATAGATGATTTCATCCTGCCCTTTTCGGGCAGTTTCAGCGCAGACAACTGCTGGGTACGTTTAGCTCGAATCATACCTTGGGAGGAGATCGAAAAAGACTATGTCTTTTTGTTTCCCAGCGACCGAGGCAATGTGGCCAAACCGGTACGGATGGCGTTAGGGGCGCTCATCACTCAAACGCGCTGCGGCTATACAGACCGTGAACTCGTGCAGCAGATTACGGAAAATCCGTATCTGCAGTACTTCATCGGTCTGAGGAAATTACCAGTTGACCAGATCTTTTACTCCAGTTGCCTTGGTCAAATTTCGTAAACGTTTTAACAGCAAGCGTCTGGATCACATCAATGAGTTGATCATCGCCGCTGAGGCAATGGCGATGACGGCGGAGCAGGCAGAAAAAGCAAATGAACACGATGACGACAATTCGAACCCACCGGGAACTGGAAACGATGGCAATCATGGAAACCCAGAGGAGGCAGTCCAAGAGAAGGTGCCGGTACGAGCGCCCAATCAGGGCACGCTGATTCTTGATGCGACATGTACGCCTGCAGATATTCATTTTCCTACTGACCTTGGCCTGATAAACGAAGCCAGAGAAAACCTGGATGAGATAATCGACCGGCTGCATGCTGCAAACGGCAGAGAAAGCTCCCGTCCCGAACATACGGATGCTACCCGGAAGCCGTGTTGGCAGACCGCATCTATCGGAACCGTGAAAACCTGGCTTTTTGCAAAAAGTATGGCATTCGCCTCAGCGGGCCAAAACCCGGCAGACCTGTTGCCAACGCCCAGTTCAAACGGGCAGAAAAGAGAATCGAACGGCAGGACGCCAGGGAGCGTAATGCGGTGGAAGGAAAGTTCGGAGAAGGGAAGAGAAAATATGGTCTCGCCCGTATTTTCGCGCGCATTAAAGAAACCGCAGAATGCGTCATCGCGATGCAGTTTTTGGTGATGAACCTGGAGCACAAGCTCAGGGTTCTTTTTGCCCAGATTCTGTGGGCGTTTTTCAGGCACAAAAAATTGGCCATTTTGGATGCTGCGTAAAAATTGGGGGGTGGCTAGCAAGCCTTATTTAGGAGCTTTTTTGTAAAAAAGAACGCCTATAGTCCAGAATTTTAGGGGAGAGAATCTATATGAAATCCAATAAAGATTTTTTTCTAGGCGTGTTGTTAGTAACGCTCCACCGCGGGCGCTTGACTTACGCTTATACTAACAACACGCCTGTAAATCTTTATTGGATACTATTTATATATAGTTAGTGCTTGTTTGAAAGTTGTATCTATGGTATAACTATATACATAATTTACCAGCTGGACAAGTGCCTTGAAGGGCAGGGATTATCAAAAAAAGTCTCGCAACTTTAGGCTGTAATGACAGAAGAAGCAGAGATAAAAGAGACTGACGGAAACTAAATTGTGGTACAATGTGAATATAAACGCTGCTTTCAAGTAGGCAGTACCCTTAGTGTTATGTTGTGAAATCATTCAAGTTTGATGTAAAAGAGTATTTACCTAGTGGTTAAAACTACCTGGTGGCTGACGCATTAATTAAGGGGGCGGACGAATATTTATGAAACCGAAGGTAAGTTTTAAGCAGGCAGTAGAAAAAAATAGACAAAAAGTAATTTCAGCTACGCTAAATGGTGTCCGGGTTGAAAAATCTATTCGCGTATTGCCTCGAAGCGAAGGCGAGAAAATTGCCTTGTGCAAGGCAGTTATTCATACTGTTAATGAAGCTAAACGCTCTGGAAAACTAAAGAAAACAGCTAAAGGATATACGCTATCATGGAAATGCTAAAGAAACGGATCATTGAGTGCGCAAAGATCCAGGATCCCTTACAAAAGCAAATGACGGTTGCAGGGATAATTTGCGAAGCATTTAAAAAACATAAACTAACCCCTGTCGTCGTGGGTGGTTTGGCAGTAGAGTTTTATACATTATCCAGTTATCTCACACAGGATATTGATATGGTAATCCCGGGGGATGCTGGTGCGAACGAAATCATGCCGGTATTGGGCTTTAAAAAATGTGATAATGTATGGATCCATGAACAGGATCCAACGATTATCGTAGATTTTCCGCCAAGTCCACTTGGTGGGGCATGGGATAAAGTTCTTCCCGTTGAGCTAGATTCTGGAGAAGTAGTATATATTATCTCCATCGAAGACATTATCCTTGATCGCACATTGGCCGCTAAGTATTGGGGCAATTCTGACGAGTGGGCTCAATATATGATGGCAGCCCATTATGATGATATCGACTGGGATTACTGCCTAAAACGAGCGGAAGAAGAATTGTGTTTAGATCTATTCGAAAAGCTTAAAGCGTGGGCTGAAAAGCATCGGCAGGATTTCGAAGATTGATAAGTGAGTTAAACTGTGAGGGGTATCGACAAGCAACTGGCACTAAGCTATGATACATAAAATCCGGACATTTGATATTTTCTTCTAACATTCTTCCAACAAACGCTGCAAAAACTGGCTAGAAATACGTATCCCGGCTAATCCATTCATAGGCAACTGCTACTTTATCCGATAGCCGGGCTGGGTCTTTTTTAGCAGGTCACGTAATATTGCAATTTCAAGATTCTTTTCGCCAAGCAACTTTTTTAACTGGTCGTTTTCGTTTTCCAACTGCTTAAATTCTTGAGATGTTGGTGTATATGCTGCTGTTTTCTTAGCATTTGGCTCAGTTACTTCCCATGCCTTATGCTTTATGTCTGACTTCCAGCGGTATATTGTTTTAGGCGAAAGTTCGTGGCGACGTCAGTTTTTATTTCAACTGATTTCGAGACACGACTTCAATCCAATTAAGGGGCTAAAGAGCCTTCCAAGCCCCGCTAACCTGCGGGGCTAACACACGTGTAGTGCAAACTTGTACCCACAAACCCTTGATATTACTGGGGGACTGTCAAAGATGAGTTATAACGGCGAAAACTAGCCTCAACCCTTGCGTAATGCGGGTTGGGGCTAGTTTTTGGTGTGCAAGAGATGAGCGAATAAGAAAAATTAAATTAATTCAGAGGATATCTACCTGGAAAATAGCAAGGCTAACGGGAATAAGTCAAAGCGTAATTGCCAGGGGCGTGATAGGATATTTTTCATAATGACTCGCTGGAACCGTCACCGTGAGTCTCGTCACCGTGAGTCTCCATCCAAGAGGAGTCGTTTAAGTCTATTGGGAGTATTGCTGAGGTTTTTCCCCTGGAAGATGCCATGAACGTTGTTCAGATTATGGACGGTATTAATAAGAATGCTACGGATGTGGCGGGGGCGTAAGTTGTTATCCGGAAATAAACAGACGTTTTATTTTTTTTTGTGGAAATAAAATGTTAGGAGATATCAAGTCTGTTTTGGAAATAGACAGAAGAACTGGAATTCTGCGCTTCGCAATGTAAAGAATAGCAGGAATTAGCATTGAATAAAGAGAAATACTCATAACCTTACCTAATGGTAGGTTATGGGTATTTTAGTCGATGGCCTCAGTCATATTGCGGGTAATACTGCAAATAATACGGTGGAGCCATTAGAATTGTAGACTGGGAGATGAAAAATTGAAAATTGGTGCACGAGTTATTAAAACTGGTATAGCCGTTGCAATAACAATGTTTTTCTGCAAGTCTCTTGGCCTGGAACCCGCCTTCTTTGGTGCTGTTTCTGCCGTGATAAATATGCAGCCGTCAATTTTTTTAACACTAAGGGCAGCGCGGGATCAGATTTTGGTTCATATTCTAGGTGTTGCAGCCGGTTTCTTTTTTGGCTATTTTCTCGGTGTTAATCCGATGTCGGCAGGTTTAATCGTTATGCTGCTTATACCACTATACATAAAATTAAAACTGCATAGCGGTATAACTATGGGAATAGTTGCCGCTCTTTTTGTTTTAAGTTCCAGCACGGAAGAGTTCTTTATGCATGCTCTTGCTCGAACAGGAGTTATATTCGTTGGCCTTGGTTCGGCCATGCTTGTCAACGTAATGTTATGGCCGCCGAGGTACAGCAAACAACTTAAAGAGACATTGAGGCAGAGCAACGAGGCAGCGGTTCTTTACTTCTGCCGTGCCGTGCAGGATTTTGTCAGTCTTGATGACCGAGAAATTCGTGTGGATATGGAACAAAGAAAAAGGGTTTACAAACTAAATAAGGAAGCGCGAATGTTGTTGGATTTGCTAAGTAGAGAGCGGCATGTGGTCGCTGAATCATCTGAACCAAGAGAATGGCTTTCTCTGGCAGAAAAGCTAATTGATTACAACGAGTCTATCACAAAAAAAGGTGATCGTATTTTTGATCTTTTGCCTATAAGATTGGAAAGAAGAATAAAGTTAGGTATTCCACCTATTAGCGATGAATTCAAAGCTATTTTGGGCATATTGGAAAGTGGATGCACAATAGTGATTCGAGTGAACGGAAAAATCAGGTCTGTCATTGTCGATGGAGGTACGGCAATCCCCGAAGAAATCAGTGAAGAATATTGGGAAAGCCTTACTAAGGCAATTGAGCAATGGCAGCCAAGACTTACAGGCAGCTATTATCTACACGGGTTACTTGAAGTCGCCGTAACTGCAAATGAAATCAAGTGGGCCACGCGGCAAGCCAAGATATTGCTGTATGAATGTGTAGAAAACAGGTGATAACTGGCCCCCGATTCTAGGGATCACAACTGTTTGCATAAAACTTCGCTGTTTGACCCGATATGGAGAACAATATCATTGGTAACGTATCGGCATATAACAAACTTCTGCCCAATTAGGTATCAATTTGGCAGGAGTTTTGTCTTTTTATGGGAATAAAAATGGAAGAGGGATTGATCCTGTTTTAAATAGACAGAAGAGATGTCGCGGCATCTTCAGGGCAATAAAAATGATTGATACGATATCGGGACGGTAAGCCTGTCCCTTTGCCCTGGAATACATCAAGGTTTTAGGGTAGTAAATAAGTCAATTTTAAAATACGCAAGCCTGATCCCGTTGACTCATAGTGTTAATTTGCACATTAAAAAGGCATTCTTAGTGATACGCAGGGACGGTTCTATTGATTTGGAAGATAAATCAAGGCTATCGGCTGAAAAGGCGAAACAAATAATTAAGAACACATTAGGAGATTATATTGCAAGCCAATTACAATCTCTGGGAAAAGAGGAAAGAGTCCGGTTTTTAAGGCAACTTAAAAGAATCGAAGGGTTATCAATTAGGCAAATTGCGACAATCACCGGTTTTACATTTAATGTTGCAGCGAAAGCGCAGGATAGATACAAAAGAACCGTCCCTTTGTATTGCTTTATAGAACCAGAAATTTAATAGGGTCTACAGCGGTGCCGTTGATTCTGACTTCGTAATGAACATGTGGGCCTGTACTTTTCCCAGTGCTGCCTGCGTAAGAAATCACTTGACCTTTTCTCACACTTTGACCGACGCTTACTGCTATTTGCGAATTGTGCCCATAAATAGTCTCAATGCCGTTACCATGGTTGATTTGCACTATATTGCCATACCCCCCGGACCATCCGCTCTTTACAACCACGCCATCAGCAGTCGCAACAACGGGTGTACCTATACCGGCAGCGATGTCGATACCCGGATGCAATTCACTACCGTCCCCCCAAGGCGAATTGCGCCAGCCAAAACCGGAGGTAACCGCTCCGCTAACCGGCCAAATGGAAGGAGTGTTTGCAAGCGTATCCGTATTTCTTGTCATTTTTTCATTTTCTTGAGCTTGTCCATTTTCCCTCTGTTGGTTAAGTCCCAGCCCAGTTGTTGCAACAGCGTTTGCACTAAGAGCCTGGTGATAATTTGCAAAAATCCCTGCCGAAAATAAGACAAGTATACACACCGGCAAAATAACCCAACGTGCAGGAATCATTGGCTTCCGATTCATAGCTATTTTCTGTTTACTATGCGCTTCGTGGGGAATAGGCATTAGTATCTCCTCCTTCAAAAAACCATAGAAGTCTCAATATTCATCAATCATACCTCCCATTTTCCAACTAATTTCGCATTGTGTCAACACTTGACGCAAAAAGTGAAAAGTGAGAACATAGTAACGGCTAGTCTTGATTATTGGAGATGACATATATGGGGAAAATGACTCGGCAATATCGCCCGGCGGCCATAATAATAACCGTACTTTTGCTCATCGTGGCACTAGTGCTGGCCGCTCGTTACAACCTGTTTCCGTTTACACTTTGGACCCAGCACGTCCCGCGCACTCCCGTTAACGTTACTGCGGTATCGATAGGTACCATAAATAAGCCAATACGAATTGACCGGACGGGTTCCATAGGAAACGCGACCTCCGTCCCTATACATACCGAATTTTCCGGTCTCGTCAGTGAAATATACGTAACAAAAGGCCAGGCAGTCAAGGCAGGCCAGCCACTGCTCCGGCTTCAGGGATCTTCCGGACCGTCCGGTGACAGTGGACCTTCAACTGCAACGGTGGAAAACCAAAAAGCGGGAGTCTCTCAGCAAGTACAGGATAATTATGACAATGCACTAAAAGATGTTAACCGCTATCAAAAATTGTATGAACAAGGGGCTATTCCGCGACGACAATTGGAAAATGCCATGGCCCGCCTGCAACAAGCGCAAGAAAGCTTGAACAACGGCCAGAACGCTGTGTCCTCTGCAAATACAAATGCCACTACAACAACGCTTCATGGTTCCGCCACGATAAAGGCCCCAATTGACGGCATAGTGACGGGGCTGTCCATAGCTCCGGGAAAAACAGTGCAGGCCGGTCAACAACTGATGGCACTGGGAAGTGGTCAAGAAATAGAGATTGCCGTTCATCTTGACCAAAATGATCTGTATCTGGTCCATTTGGGTACCACAGCTACAGCAGAAGTATCGAACCAAACCATAATGGGCCAGGTTTCCAGCATCTATCCTGAAGTTAAGGAGGACCAAATTTCTTCCTTCCTGGCTCATATTAAACTCACGAATAATCCGGATGGTTTACTAAAACCCGGTATGCCCGTAAATGTTCGTATAGACACCGGCCAATCAGCAACAGTTCCCGCAGTTCCTACAGCCTCGATATTCCAAGACGAGCAAGGGCGGAATTTTATATACGTAGCAGCCAATGGTACAGCTGTCCGCCAGCAGATAAGTATCGGCGAAACCGTCGGTGATTTCACAGAAATCACATCTGATGTACCTCAGGAAATTATGGTTATAACAAGTAACGTTAATGAAATAAAAAATGGTGATGCCATCGCAGTAATGCAATAACGCCAGCACTATTGTTATCAGCCGAAAACCGTCCCTGTTGCCGAAATGTGTCAAGAAAACTCCTGCTAAATTAGGTATGAATTTAGCAGGAGTTTTGGTCTTTTAATGGGAATAAAAATGGTAAAAAGGATTGATCCTGTCAATAACACGAGCTATTACTTCGGAGGTAAACAGTGAATACTCAACTTGATTATTCATGTACGGTAAAAACATTACCTTTCCTATATATTGAAACAGTTAAAGCAGGCCGTCTGCTAGCCGCCGGGCATACTGCGGAGGATATAAAGGCCAAAGCCATCAACAAAAACCTGTTTCAACTGAAAACCGAGGCCCGAAAAAAGGAAGTAGCCGTTATGGTACTGAAACGGCTGGCGGTTCTTGATACTTTCTTATTAGACAAGCTTGTTACCGGAACAGGCGAAACGGCAAAACAGCTTGTTCTTTATACAATTATGAAAACAGACAGGTTATTCTTTGAGTTTATGCGCGAAGTATTTCAGGACAAACTGATCGTGAAGCAGCCCTATATTGGAACCGGCGACTTTAGCTTTTTTTTTCCGCAACAAAGCGGAACAGAGCGCAACAGTAGCTGCTTGGACTGAGTACACCTTCTACAAGCTTCAGCAAGTATATACGCGAATCCTGTACGAGGCCGGTTTCATTAAAAAGGGGAAGGACAAGCTTGAGATTATCCGTCCAATAATGGATAAGGATGTTGCCGATCATCTCAAGCTAATCGGCGATGGCCGGTACGTCGACATCTTGCAGGGGGTGTAGTTAATGAAAAGTATCTATCAAAGACTGGACGAGATATTGCTGAAAATCACTGCGCCTTCGTTTCGCCAGAATCGAGGACTTGGCAATGAAATTGGCTACTGGATATTCGACTATCCTCCTCAATACGAGTTGCTTGTGCGCGAGCATGTGGAATTAATAAAGCAAAAAATCAATCATAGCGGCTCGGAAATACATGTACGCGAATTTGATCTTTACGAGATTATGCTTGAAATACTGGAAAGCCGGGGCTATTTGGCGAAAAACATCGAGATGGAAAAGACCAAAGGCAGTGAATTTGTTTTTAATGCCACTAAGAAAACACTGCGGCTCGCGACCGACCGTGATTTAATTGTCCAGTACATGGCCGAGAGGGTTCAGCCGAACGATATTGTGTTCATCACCGGTGTTGGCAAAGCTTATCCCATTATTCGCTCCCACACAGTACTGAATAATCTGCACAAAGCCATTGATCAAGTACCGGTAGTCATGTTTTTCCCCGGCAGCTATGACGGATTAGAGTTAGTGTTGTTTGACGAAATCAAAGACGACAACTATTACCGGGCTTTTCCCCTGGTAGATAAATATTAGTGGTTAGTGATTAGCAATTAGTGATTAGTGAGGTGGAGGAGTATGCGGATTAGTGAAATGTTTTATAAAAAAATTGACCGGGATATAAAGGGCGTTATTAAAGTCGGCCAGGACGATGACGCCAATATTTATCAGGAACTGGATGAATATGTCGTAACCAACGAGCTTCGCGGGTATTTCAGCGACTTCTTTGAAGCCTATAAAAAGGTATTGTTGGCCACACCGACAAAATGGGCGTCTGGATATCCGGCTTCTTTGGCAGCGGTAAATCGCACTTCTTAAAGATACTATCTTATTTGCTCGATAATCGAACAGTAAATGGCAAGAAAGCTGTAGCCTATTTTGACGATAAGCTGGATGACCCCATGGTGCTGGCTGACATGAAGCAAGCCGGCGACGTCAGTACTGATGTAATACTTTTCAATATTGATTCCAAAAGCGAAGCTGACTCTAAACATGACAAAGAGGCTATTGTCAAAGTCTTCATGAAGGTGTTCAATGAGAAGCAAGGTTTTTGTGGTTCCTTGCCATGGGTCGCCGATCTGGAGCGGCAGATGGAGAGGGACGGAGTTTATGTTGCATTTAAAGCCGAGTTTGCCCAAATCGCCGGACGTTCCTGGGAAGACGCCCGGGAGGACTTCTATTATGAAGGCGACGCTATTGTAGAAGCGCTGGCTAAGAGCACCAAGATGAGTATGGAGGCAGCCCGCGCCTGGTACAACAAAGCCGAAGAAACATATTCCATCAGTGTAGAGAAATTCGCGCAGCGGGTCAGCGAATACATAGAACGTAAAGGGAAAAACCACCATGTCGTATTTCTCGTTGACGAAATCGGCCAGTATATCGGCGATAACTCTCAGCTCATGTTGAATTTGCAGACAGTGACCGAAGACCTCGGCACCTACTGCGGCGGTAAAGCGTGGGTAATAGTGACCAGCCAGCAGGACATCGACTCGGTTACCAAGGTTAAAGGCAATGATTTTTCCAAAATTCAAGGCCGGTTCAACACCCGCATCAGCCTGTCCAGCGCCAATGTCGACGAGGTTATTAAAAAGCTATTTTGGTTAAAGAGCCTACCGCCAGACAGTCACTGAAGCTCTTATACCAGCAAAAAAGCTCGATATTAAAAAACCTTATTACTTTTTCGGCCGATACAGCCGAGAGAGGTTGACCAATGGATGATTTAGATAAAAAATTAAATACTCATTTCGCCGGCAAAGTTGTCCGCAAAGACTTGACCCAAAAAATCAAGGAAGGCGCTAACGTACCTGTGTATGTTCTGGAATATCTTCTGGGTATGTATTGCGCCACTGATGATGAAGACAGTATTCGCGACGGGGTAGAACGGGTCAAGAGCGAGGTAATTAACGGTTCCGGCAAACTTGAGAAAACCGGACTGGCTTCTGACCGTGAAGCCAAAGAAAGCATTGAAACTGCTTTTCGCTTTTTCAAGGCAAACAGCAGGCAGGTCAGCGGCACGATCAGTACGACCACTAAAGACTATCTTATGCATGTCCAGGATATACATGGCGTAGGAATGACTGGCGAACTATCGTTGGCAGCATTTGTTGCCCTGTGTTCAGGCGCTTTGTGCCGGCTAACGCTTAGCCAGTTGGCCATATTAGGCTCTATTAGTATCGGCGGTACTATCAACAAAGTAGAGGAATTAGCAAGTGTTCTTCAAGTATGCTTTGATGCCGGCGCCAAGAAGGTACTGCTGCCTATTGTCTCAGCAGCCGATATCGCGACTGTACCGCCTGATTTGTTTGTAAAGTTCCAGATTTCGTTTTATCAGAGTGCCGAAGATGCTGTGTTTAAGGCGTTGGGGGCGGAATGACATTGGTTGAACCCCGGCTCGAAGGGCAATACTTATTTTAGAGGATTAGAGATAGAGTTTTACACCAAAGAAATGATATAATGATATTGTCCATAGTGCGGAAAATTGAGGTGTTCCAAATGGCGACCAGGATGATTACCGCAATTCTGTTTTGGATATTCAGGTTGATTCAAAATGTTGAGCGTGAAGGTATATCTATTTATGGACAATTCAACAAGGATCTGTCAAAAATAAATTTACGGGCGTATAAATGATAGGGAGGGATAGATATGGCCACAGCTTCTGAACAAGAGTCCCGTGTTAATATTATTATGAATGAAATAGTTGCTAAGATGAAAGATTTGTTTGGCAGCGCTTTACGCCAGGTCATACTCTTCGGTTCTTACGCCCGTGGCGAGCAAGACGAATATTCAGATATGGATATTATGGTGCTTGTCGATATTGATGATAATGATCTGAAGCAATACAATACCAAGATAGCAGAGCTTATGACCGATATTTCAATCAGGTACGGAGTTCTTCCCTCAATCATTGATAAGAACTATCAGCATTTTCAGAGATGGGTTCCATACCTGCCGTTTTACCGAAATGTTAAAACGGAGGGGATAGAGTTTTATGCAAGCTGAAATGATAGAATTAGCGAAGTATAGGCTAAATAAAGCTGAGGAATGTCTGTCCGATTCCCGGGATGCTTATGAAGAAGATCGTTTAGCAAATTCCATTAATCGCTCATATTACGCAATGTTCCATGCTACAAGGGCACTATTGGCTCTGGATAGTTTTGATTCTAAACGGCATTCTACTATAATTGGATATTTTAACCAGCACTATATAGCGACAGGTAAGATTGAGGCTACCTATTATCAGATGTTATCAAATGCTTTTCGCGTAAGAAATAAGACTGACTATGACGATTTTTATGTGGTAGGGCGGGATGAAGCTCAGCAGCAGTTAGAAAATGCGACTAGCTTTATCGCACTTATAAAGACGAAGCTCTCACAACTATAAAATAATTAGCAAAAGCAGCTTTCCGGCGTTTTACCGCCAGAAAGCTGCCTTTATTTATGCTGATTTGTATACTGAGTTTTGTCAAACCGTGTTTGGTAATCATTAAAAAATATAATCCCCGTAAGGGGACGGAAACTAATTCTCTGGGTATCCTCCCGTTGGTTACTACTTGCATATAGTCTTCGGTCTGTGTTATGATCGAAAAAGTAGAACACATGGCGGCATCCTATGGAGCTGCACAGTCTAATCTATTGATACCTAAAAATACATATCTTTTGGATCGACCGCTTGGATTCTAATGGACCGAGACGGAAGCGTTCAGAAAGCTAATGATATGCGGTAATAAACCGTCTTATTCTTGTTTTCAATGCCTTTCGGCTCCGGTCGGAAAGGCTTTTTTGTTTTTTATGGAGGTGGAGGTTGTATGGAACAAAAGCCGACTATCGTTGTTCTGGGAGTAGGAAGACTTGGTTCTGCACTGGCGTCTGTTTTGGCAACCGCCGGTTATAAGGTGGCAGCTGTAACCGCCAGGCGCAGGACAACAGTTGAAACATTTTCAATAGCGACAGGTATCTTTGCTGTATTTAATAATGTGGATGCTGCTGCTCAGGGAGATATCATTTTGCTCACAGTTCCGGATAGAAGTCTTCTTGCGGTGCTGGATGAACTTGTAGCCGGTCAACGCCTGCGGCGCGGACAAGTTTTACTGCACACTAGTGGCGTGTTGCCCGGTGAGGTGTTGGCGCCGGCGCGTCAGTTTGGTGTTGCTGTTGGTTCCATGCACCCGCTGCAAAGTTTTGCGGATATTGAAACAGCGCGTCAAAACTTGCCCGGTAGTGCCTTTGCGATAGATGGTGACCCGGAGGCGGTTGATGCCGCTAAGTGCCTGGTTGCTGACCTTGGAGGCAGAGTATTGCGTGTTCCGCCGCAGGAGCGAGCCCTATACCATGCAGCTGCATGCATGGCTTCAAATTACCTCGTTGTTTTATTAAATATAGCTGAACAGCTAATGAGCCGCTGGACGGTTGAACAACAGGATGCGCTACAAGCACTTTTGCCACTGGTTACAGGTACGCTGCGAAACGTCAGTCGGCAGGGAACGGCAGAAGCTCTTACCGGGCCTATTTTGCGCGGCGACGCTTCAACGGTTGCTCATCACATAAAAGCATTGCCGGAAGAATTTTTGGCCGTTTATCAAAGCCTTGGTAAGGCAGCCCTGGGATTGACTGGCAATCGTATTACCCCGGCGGAACGGAGACAAATTGATAGTTTGCTAGCTTCTAATGATAGCCAATAAGCCAAGGAGATTAACTATGTCAAACAAAAGAATTACTGCAAGTACATGGTAACTGTATTTTTGACATTGCGCCACAAAAGATAAACAGATTGTGATCAGTGAAAACTCGAATTCCGGTAAAAAATCTAAAAAAGTTTTGCCCGTGAAGAAAAATCTTCGGGAACAGCTCAAAAGTGAATTATCTCGCCAATCCAAAGAGAAACTGATTAATTTACTGCCCGATATAACCCGGTTATATGCAAACCATTTACACGTCTGCTCTCGTTGAAGAGCAGGAGTGGGGAAAACTTTTGGAGTATGTCCAAAAGAATCCGCATCGGATTTTGGATTTTTACCGCCAGTTACTGACTAAGTACCCGGAAAAGTTCATGATTTTCATGGAGCGGTGTACTATAATGAACGGTACGCTTGCATGGGATTTATCCGGATTGTATTGATATTTGTCCCGATCAATTTATGATCAGGGTATAGATGTCAAAGAGAGTGTAATCGCATAAAACGACATTTTTCTATTTCTCAATGATGAGTGTATTGTAAATACAGAACCTTTGTGGAGTATCAATAAGCCACAAAGGTTTATTTTTTTGCATTTAAATATGTTTCCATATCAGGATTAACTTGCTTTGATGCGGTGGCAGCCCGTGTGGATTTGCCGGACTAATGACAAAATAATGCAAATAATGTGAATAGCGCGAAAAACGCAAAAATACTTGAAACGGCTATTGGATTACGTTTTGTGGTATTTTATGCTATAATATTTTGAATATTTTATTTAATCAAGCATTTCATTGAACCCGTGTAAAAGCCCAAATAATACTACTTGTCAATCTGAGGCAGGTAAATCATGTTACTTTTGCTTAATTTTAACGTTTAATTAAATACAGGTGAATGATTTAAAGGAGGCCGCATGTAATGATCAAAAATAATCTTATTCGATTATGGTTTGGGTATTTGCTGTTTTGCGTTATCGCGGCAGCAAGCCTGCCGGCATTTGCCGCTCCCCAGCCTGATGCCGGGTTGAAAGCCGATTGCCTGGCGGCCACGGTCAAAGCCATAACCAAAGAAATGGAACGGCACCGGCAATGGCTTGAAGTCCGCAAAAAACAAGGCGATGAACAAGGCGCGGCGGCGATGGAAGATGCATTGGCGCGGCTGCAGGCTGACCTAGACAAATATCAGACCATGGATGCTAAAGATTTCATATTGCCTGAGCCAATTCAAAAAACTGTTTGGGTTGCCGAAACGTTGCGCGAAGATCCAATTTTAAGCATCGAGGAAATGACCAAAAGCGGGCCTTGGTATCATGCAGTTGGCATAGCGGGAGGTGATTACGGGATACTTAAACCGGTAGCCCGATACAGTATAACTTTTTATCCGGTTTATCCGCGCAGCTATTGGCACATGACCAGCGCCTACGTCTACATCGCGGCCGTGGATGCGGCGGATTCGCCTCAGGAGGTAAAACGCATTAAAGGCGAAGTTTTTGCCACGCTGTACAGCGGTGTTTCCGGCAAATTGATCAAGTGCGACGCCTACAAAGGGTATTTGCTGCCGAACGATAGCCCGGGCGTGAAAGGGGAACTGCTGTTTGAAGCGCGGCAATCCGAGTTTGATATTGCCATACCGGCGGCTAAAATCAGGCAATATCCGTATTTGGAATTCGTTTCTCCTTATGGCAGCAAAACTATTGATTTGCGGGAGATAGCAGATGGTGAGCGGCTTGATGTTTATCTGACGCCGCGAGTTATTGTTAAAAAACCGGTGATTTATCTTTATCCGGCGGATGTGCAGCCGGTCGAAATCAAGCACGACTTTAAGGGCAGGATGCTTACGACCTTTCCCGAATACCGTGACGGATGGACGGTTATCGCCTCGCCATCCGGAGATTTGCTGAACACCAAGGACAACAGGCATTATCAATACCTATTCTGGGATGGTATTTATGATTTTCCGCCCGAACACTATCGCTTTGCAAGCGGTTTTGCAGTAAAAAAGGAAGATTATGCGGCATTTTTGCAGGAAAAATTAATGCAAATTGGCCTTAACGAGCGCGAAATAAACGATTTTATTGTTTATTGGCTGCCAGAAATGAACAAATACCAAAATTGTTTTGTTCATTTTCGGATAAATGACAATATCGACGGCAGTTCAATCCTGACTGTCAAGCCTCAGCCGCAAACGATGATAAGGGTGTTTATGGAATTTTACGGGTTTGACGTCTGGGATGACCGGCCGCACATGCCGGAACAAAATTTGCCTTCAATCCTTCGCCAAGGCTTTACCTTGGTGGAATGGGGCGGGAGCAAGCTGGACTTTTTCCCTGCAGTCCCGACGGGAAAGGTTGAACGAAACTCTCCAGGGGACGGCCCTTCATCTGGCGCTGATTTTACCTATTTGTGGGAGGAAGAAGACATTCGGTTTTACGGCTTAACCCGTACGGGGCAGTCCTCAGAGGCGCTGCTGCTGCGGCTTGAACTGGGTCCTGCGGCACGGGAACGGCTGCAACTTGAGCGGCCGCCAACTATTGATCCCAAAGACGGACTGGCCCAAATTGCGGCGGCTGAGTGCTGGGTCAAGGCTAACCCGCCCAACGGGATAAATGTGGTTGAACAGGTCTGGCTGGATGACAACAATCAAATTGTTGGTCGTGTTGAAGGCGGTCAGTATCAAGGGGATGCTTGGCCGGCCAAGCAACTGGCAAACGCGTGCACACGATTTTTGAAATTTTGGTTCCTTGGCAAAAATGCTGTGAACCTGCCCCAAGAAACGACGGTTGCTTGGTCGAAGGGGATTGAAAAATGGCTGTGGGGAATAAATTGGGACGCGGATATGACAGAGACGAAGCGTTTATTAACGTTGCTTGGGTTTACGTGGCAAGGCGGAAGTGATGTTTCGACCGGTGACAGTTGGCTGAAAGTGAACCAGGCCTCTTTTTTTGGTCTCTCATGCGAATATAAACTGACGTTGCATAACGACCGCCTAACGACAGTTGAAATCACGTCAGCGGATGCAAAGACTATGGACATCGGCTTCGCTTATGAACGCATCTTAGCTGCTTTTACTGCGGACTACGGCTCACCAGCCCAAAAAGTTTCCTATACGCTTAAGATTTTTCCTCCCGTGTGGGTAGAACGGAGCTTGTGGGTGATAAAGCCGGACATAGGGACTGCTTTTACCGTCATCGTCGGCCAACAACGCCAAGAAGTATTTCCTTATGATGTTGATTCCCTGGACAGACCGGGCAAATTAAATGTGATTTTCAAACGTTTGCTTCCCGGCGGCGATTTAACTGGCCGATAGGCCAAAAGAGAGGTGCAAAAAATGAAAAAAAGCATTATTGTCTGTCTTTTGACGGTTTTTATATTATTAGGCGCTATCGGCGAAGCCGCGGCTGCTAACTGGGTGTATGTTGGCAAACTGCAGCTCGCGTCGGGCAGGAGCCGCACTGATTATATTGACGGCGAAACCGTTACAATAAACAAAGCCAATGCTACCATCACGTTTTGGGTGCTGAGCGAGACGACCGACCCCGAGCGTCCGTCCCAAATGAGCGCTTGGAAAAAGACGAAGTACGTTTCCAAACTGGATGGAACCTATACAACCCAAGAAATCGAATGGCATGGCTACACAAAAGTAGACGGCAAGGTGATTGAACTTTCCTCCAAAAAACCGGACAGCCAGACCATTTATCCCGAAGAATTCTCATTGCTGGCCGAAGCCATCGAGATTGCTGAACAATACGCCAAACAACAGTGAAACAAAACTCCCGGCGATTTTATCAAGCGGTCATAGGGAGCTTATAAGGAAGCTTGTGCAATGTACATCATGGTAAGTCCGCGGTCGAAATTCGCCGAATACACCCGAAAGCGTTTAGGAAGAAATGATTTGGCGATTAAGAAAGAGGTGCAGGAAAGTGGCGATAAAGAAAACAGGATTTAAACGGTTGATGTTTATAGCCTTGGCCGTATTTTTCCTTTTTGCCTGGCCGACGGCGCAAGCCGGGACTATGACCGCCAAAATTGGCGACGACGAATGGATCACAGGAAAGCCGCTGCCGGAATTCAGGTCGGAGATATTATTCTTACTTTGGGCGGCA
Organism: Sporomusaceae bacterium ACPt; assembly: GCA_041428575.1. Taxonomy (GTDB): domain Bacteria; phylum Bacillota; class Negativicutes; order Sporomusales; family Sporomusaceae; genus Sporomusa_D; species Sporomusa_D carbonis. The sequence goes on along the minus strand of CP155570.1, from coordinate 3,695,136 downwards.
CGGAAGTTACCAACGGCCTGAAACTGCGGGAATGGTTTTCTGCATTGTCGATTGGGTCTGACAAACCGGACTATCCAATAGATTTTTCGTTTGTTCGCAAAGGAGTTGCTGGTTCCGGTCAAATCAAACTGGCGAATCCCAATTATAATATCGACCGGGTCGTGAAAAACGCAGTTCAGCCTTCGTCGGCTGCCGATAAACCCGGCTTTGGCGTGTCGGTACGCAGCGTGACTGCTGACGACGTCAAAATGCTGAACCTTTCTACAGTGCAAGGCCTGCTGGTCACCGATGTAAAGAAAAACAGCCTGGCGGAAAAAATGAACATTCAATTGAATGATATTATCGTCGAAGTCAACGGCGCCGCGGTAAATACTACTGACCAACTCAAACAAGTGCTTACAGGCGCAGCGGTAACCTCGGCAAAAGTTATCCGGGCTGGCAACCAGCTGATTTTGGAAGCGCCGGTCAGTTTTTAGAAACAAAACAATACAAAAACAATACCTTTATTTAAGGAAGGTGAGAAAATGAAAGCCAAAATCTCGCTGATTTTATCGCTGATTGCGTTGGCCCTTTTCTTGTCTGCCGGGCCGGCGTTCGCGGCGAGTAAATGGATCTATGTGGGAACGCTTACCCTGGCATCAGGGGACAGCCGGGTTGATTATGTCGATGTTGAAAATGTTTTTAAAGATGAGGAAAACAAGGGGTTTGTTTTTTGGGTGATGAGCGAAACGAAAAGCTCCAGATCAACTAATACCCTCCGTACATTAACTAAATATCTGACAAGAGCGAACGACAGTGCTGCGAAAAAGCTGGAATGGCATGTATATGATCAGGATAAGGGGGAAATCATGCGGTCGCTTGAACCTGCGAAAAACTGGGATTATCCGGAGAATTTTTCGCTGCTTTCCGAAGCTATCGACATTGCCTGGAACAACGCCAAGTAACTTTATAAAAAGAAGGAGCGATAAGTATGAAGCGCCTGAGGCCGCCGTCATTCGCAGCAGTATTCTTTCTGACCTGTTGCCAATCCCCGGTTTGGGCGTCTCATAGTGGCGACTGCCCAAGGGCGCCGTTTCCTTCGAGGACGATTACTGACACCTTAACGCCAGAACTTGTATTTAAAGAAACTGGTACGGTCAGTTACATTCACATTTATGAAGAAAATTCTCCGTTTAGGTTGGACGAAGCAGCATACTCAAAACGGAGAGACACGGTGACGGTTCTTTTGTCTTGACAAAAATATCCTTTCCGGTTTATCCTGGAGAAGGGTGATTAGCAGTGACAAGAAAACGGCGGGAGAAAAGTAATAGCGGATATTACCATATTATGATTAGAGGAAATGAAAGGAAATCTATATTTTTTGAGGATGAAGATAGGCTTAGATTTATAGATATACTATATGAAAAAAAACAAGGCAATAAATTTTTTTTGCATGCATTTTGCCTAATGGATAATCATGTCCATTTGATGCTGCAGGAAGGAACTGAAGGCATAGCAAATGTAATGAAAAAAATAAACATTAGCTATGTCTATTATTTTAATAAAAAATATAAGAGAGTAGGTCATTTATTTCAAGATAGGTTTAAGAGTGAAGTTGTAGAAGATGATCAATATATATTGGCATTAATTAGATATATCCATCAAAATCCGGTGAAGGCAGGGATAGTAAAATCAGCAGGTGAATATAAATGGAGCAGCTATAACGGATATTTGCTAGAGAATCATTATTTTAATAAAGTGTTGGATACGGGTGTAATTCTTGGAATTTTTTCAGAAGACTTAAATTCAGCCAAAAAGCAATTTAAAGAATATGTAAACCAAGATGCTGTGGAAACCTTTATTGATATGAATGAAGAAACTGTGGAAATGGACGAAGAATCAGCAAAAGAACTCTGGAATACTATGCTTAATTCGGCTAATTGCGATAGTAGGGTAGAAATAGCGCGATGTATGATCAAAGAATTTAAGGAAAAGACCAATTTATCAATAAGGAAAATAGCGGCAATTACCCATATTAACAAAGATAGGATAAATAAGATATTGCGAAGCTAGACAAAAGAACCGTCCCGGCGTCTCAACCGTCGTCTCCGGCGTCTCAGGGATTGAGGCGGCTCGGGCCGGGGAGCAGGGACGGGGTTTTGCTGTAGTCGCCGAAGAGGTCAGAAAGCTGGCGGAACAATCGCAGAACGCTACCCAGGAAATATCTTTGCTAATTAATCAGAATAACTGCAATATTGACAATGTAGTCAAGGCGATGGCCAATAGTTCTGAAAATGTCAAAGCTGGCATCGAAACAGTAAATGGGGCCCACGCATCGTTCGTTGCTATCGCCGAACTGGTCAACAAGACAACTGAAAGAATTCAGAAAACATTTGCCAATTTTGAGTTAATGAACCAGTACAGTAACCAAGTCGTTGATTCTATCAATAAAATCAAAAGTATTAGCGATACCACCGCTGGCGAAGCACAGACCGTCTCCGCCTCCACAGAGGAGCAGTCGGCCTCCATGGAGGAAATCGCTGCTTCCAGTCAGGCGCTGGCCAAGTTGGCGGAAGGGCTGCACAATGCCGTTCGGCAGTTCAAGATATAAATGTCCGGGAATGCCGGAATACATACTATGGGGGACAGGGATACGGCAGTTTAGCCGGCGTTAAATAAAGTTTATGTTGTGACTTGCCGAGTGGGCTTTTTGTCTATCTATATGATAATTTCAGCACGGCAGTCATAGACGCAAGGTAAGTTTGCAAACTTCTTCGCTGCAGTGTTGATTATGATGATTTAGGTAATTTTTTTCGGAGGTGACCAGGATGAGCAAAAATTGTTGTTCTGCATCTTGTTGCCAAACGCCGGCGGCAAAATGTCCTGCCTGCGGAGCTTCAGGACAAAAAGTACCGTTTGAGACGGTAAAAAATATGGTTCGCAATGATGTCCCGGATTCCGAAGCATTCGGGGTCTGCCTGGCTGCCGATTGCGATGTGGTATATTTCAGCCCAGGACGCGTATTTCGCCAGTCGGATGTGAGGGTTCCCATCGCATGGAAGGATGGCGCAACCCCGAAGTACGTCTGTTACTGCAACCGTGTTACTGAGGATGAAATTATTCATGCCGTTGCTAAGAACGGAGCCAGGACTGTAAGCGATGTCGCCAAGGCTACCGGAGCCATGAAGAACGGCAATTGCATAGCCAACAATCCCAAGGGAGCTTGCTGTCACAAGGATATTGAAAGCGTAATTCACCGGTCGTTAGAGAGCAAATAACTTTTTATTGGCAATGCTATTTTAGCAGAGCCAATTTTTTTATTCCGGCGTTACTTTTTGCCCTGTTCGGCGTTTATATCGGTAATCCAATCAAAGTTTATCATGTGAGACAAAAGAATTTTGCTTTTGCGCTGATAAGAGTGGGCACTCCAGGCGGCCCCGGCTTTTATTCTATGGAGTACTTTTCTCCGCGGGCCGGACAGATAAACCCCTCAGGACAACGTATCTGTTTCAGATACTTCGAACATGCAGCGTCCTTATAGAATATCTTAAAGAATTCTCGGCACGTATTTTGGCAGCCGCGGCCTGCTACCAACACAGACTTCACCTTGGCTCCTCTGTGATTGCATTACCGTAATAGTGTGCCCTAGCTAGAGCTAAAGTGGTTGGTCTAATTTTTCTCTGCCTAGGCTGGGCCTTAAAATCTTATATAAATATTTCTGGCTCTCTGCGAGGGGAAAAATTGATCTCTAACTCTTGTTTGTGCCACAAATAATCTTCGTCTGCAAAATATTTAGCATTAGTAGGACATTTTTTTATACAAGCACAACATTTTATACAAATGCCAATTATTTTAGATGGATCTTCATTATCAATTGATCCCATAGGACATACATTAACGCAAAGTTTGCATTTTATGCAATCGGTATTTGTTCTCGGAGTAACCTTTCTTATATCAACTGGCTCATTGTTTTTGTTTTTCGGAGTATAATAACTTTTATATGGTCTATTCCCGTTAACAAGCAAATCTTCAAATTTACTATTATTTGTTATTTTTCGGTAAATTTGATCGGCAAAATCTTTTACAATCGTCATATCTTTTTCGTCGGGTCTGTTTTGCGCCAGGATTTTCGAGAAAGAATGCTCCCCTATAAAGGCTCCTGCGGCAACAACCTTGAAACCATTTGATACAAGAATATCTGTTAGTTCTATCAGGGCATCATCATAATTCCTATTTCCGTAAAGTACTACGGCTATTGCTAAAGCACCATTACCTGTGACGGTGTGTAGATATTTCAGCAATATGTTTGGAACTCTTCCTGCATAGACCGGAACACCTACGATTACAACGTCTTCCTTGGTAAAGGTTATCGGCTCTCTTCTGAATGCCGGCAACGTAAAGTCAAAAATTTTTATCTGGGCATCCTTACCGGCATTTAATGACAGTTGGTTTGCGATACTGGTTACAACTTTTTTAGTTGTACCAGTCGCACTAAAATACATTGCATTAATTTGTTTATTCATAATTACCCCCCAAAAAAAATTTGATCTGTTAAGTTAGTGCTTCGTTTTCGATAGTTCTTGCGCTTTTCGGGCGATTTTCCCATGCATAGTATCCGCTGCGTAATACTTTAAGCACTTTGTAAAGTTTCGTCACCCTGTAGTTATTGCGGTTAGCTCTGATAAATTCGAACTGTTTTATTTCTGGTTCTTCGCGAAGTAAGCTGCCGCCTTTTTTAAAATCTCGATTTCCTCCCGCAATTCACGGTTTTCACGCTCAAGCTTTCTTATCCGCTCATCTTCCGGGCTTAGGTTCCGCTGCCGGGAAATGGCATAACCGGCTTCTCTCGATATCGTTTTAACCACCCGTGGAGCGTATTTTCGTTAATACCTAACTCAGCTGCTAATTTGGCTACAGGGGCACCAATAGCCTCGACTCTTTTCACGGCTTCTAATTTAAATTCCGTACTGTACTGCTTTGTCACTTTTACAATCACCTCTCTGATTACAGTATACTATGTGTTTCTACTGTCCATCAAAAGGGGTACAGGGCAATAATAAAAGAATGTGAACGTGCGTTGATCAGCGGTTAAGGCCTATTCCGCTGTCAGATGGCGAGATGGCGTAGTCGCTGGTTTGGCTCTTGTTCCTGAGGGTTGCTTTTTTCACTGCCTCAGCAGGAATTTTCTAAATTTTTACAGAAATTATGTACTTGTAAAAATAGATTAACCTAAAATCCGACATCCTCAGAGGCGGGTATACCGTAAATGCAATATCGAATTGTATGGGGGTATTTTTTATGAAACTTATGCGGGCAGCGGTTTTATTGTTGACGGCTTTCCTTCTCCTTGGCGCCGGGGCAACCGCCTTGGCGGCCGAACAGTGGGTGACCGACCCCAACACCGGCGCGAAAATTTGTATCATGTCCATGACCGACGATGTTACGCTGGTGGCGGCGAGATGGTCGGGGCCGGAGGCGGGCGGGCCCGACGCGGGAAGTACGCCGAGCGGGGCGGCCACAGAGAAAGCCGCCAAGGTGCTGGGCATCCCCTGGGGCGCCAGCGAGGATGAGGCCAGGCGCATCATGCAGGAGCGGCCGGGCACCAAGCACCAGGTTACTGAGAAGATTGCCAATAATACGACCCGGCAAAGATATATCGGACCGTTCAATGACGACCAGGCAGTTATCATTGTCTCCTTTTACCAGGGCAAGATGTTTGCCGTGTCTATTTTACATTTTCGCAGCGCAGACCAAGTAATGGACAAGTTCAACGAACTCAAAGCCGGCATGTCGCAGCGCTACGGTTCTCCTTTCAAGGAAAGCGGCAAGTACCTCGATTCGTCGGCTTGGTGGGTTTTGGACCCCAATCACCGGGCCGGTCTGATAATAGTGAGAAACGACATTGGCCAAACCGACCAGTCATTTGCTACTATGCTTAGCTATTGGCAGGCGGACCTCGGTCGCCTGCTTGGTTCCGCGGCCGCCGGCGGCAAGGATTATTGACGCTTGCGGTTCCGATTTGACGGAGGGGATGAGATGACGCGGATCCTTAGACATATCCAGTTGCTCTGGCTTTGCCTGCTGGTATTCTTCGCCCAGCCCGCCCAGGCTTCCGCGGCGGGCTGGGCGGAGCTCGTCTACGACCGGGAAGTGCCGGCCCTGGCGCGGGCCAACATCGAAAAAGCCGTTGACACCGTCGCCGACCTATTAGCCAAACACAACCTTATTTTGCGGGACAAGATCACGGTGATCGTCACCGCCGACGCCGAAAGCTATACTCAGGCCAGAATGCTCTATCTCAAGGAGCCGCGGGCGGTGGCCGAGGAACAGGCCAAATACACGGGCGGGGTGAGCGCGGGCAGCAAACCGCTCATCATCCTCAAGGGCAGCGCAGCCCTCAACGCCTTCGACATGAACGAATATTTCAGCCGCTTGCGCAGCATGCGGTAATATATAGTATGGTGTTGCGGTCTTGTCGAATCACAGGTTGCCTTACACACCCAAAGGCGTTTACTTGTGTTTCGATCCCCAAAATCAGGCTGGAAGTATAGAGATTTTAAAAAGTTTTTTTGGTTTATACCAAATTTACTTCATTTGGAAGCAAGTGCATAAGTCCTGTTCTTATATACTCTTAAAAAAGGTTAGTCAGCGGTCAGTAAAGTGGTAAGAAAAAGGTTAGTCACTGGTAAGAAAGTGTCCAGTGCCAGGTAAGTTTTTCTGTGGTAAACTTTAAAAGCCCTGACATGATTCAAAAACTGCGAAGGAAGATGGCCGGTGGGGAAAATAAAAAAAGCCCGCAAGGGGCTATAGGTTAAACATGCTTCATGTACCGTTTCAATTCCTCATAGAAATTTTCACGGGTGCCGGCAAGAATCACCACAACAGTTGCGTCTGGCTCTTCTATGATGGTATAGGCCAGCTCATAATTGGTTTTGTTGCAATACACATCATAACAGTAAACGCCGGAAAGATCACCGGTTTTCGGTTCGCCTATATAAGGAGACTTGAGGATTTCATCAACGGCTTTTTGAAAAGCTGCTTTAAGCGGTTTTTCTTTTATCTTTTTCAAATAGCGGGCGGCAGGAGGCAGAATGATCAGCTTATACATTATTCGCTCTCCGAACCAAAAACATCTTCGTAGGTAGAAAACTGAGCTTTACCGGCGGCAGCAAGGCGGGCTTCATCAAGCAGGCGTTCAACGGCCGGGCGAACGTTACGCCTCGTTTCCTTGAACCTTTCAAGAAGCTCCGGTCCGGAAAGGCCTTGCGCTATTAAGTCAGCCAGGATTTCTTCATCAAACTCACCGGTGTTATCGCGCACAGGGCGGATAACAATGGCGTTATTTTGGAGATAGCAATCAACCTCCTTGTCAATGCCGAGGTTGGTAAAAAATTCTATAGGAATGGTGATCTGGCGTTTTTGTGATACGGAAATACGTTTTTTGAGCATAGAATTCCCTCCCGGTTGGGCTTGGTGTAACATGGTTATTTCTCCTTTTTTAGTATATGCAGGTTCATCACACACGATGCAAGTTTTCTTTACTTTAATTATAGCAAAGAAACAAAGAAAAACCAAGAAGGAAACAAAGGGGGGCACTAATCTCTGGAGGCCTCACACCAAGAGCGGGCGCGCGGCAACGCGCGAAAAGTCGCGAAATCAAAAGGGGATATAAAACGCAAAAATGATGTGTAAATGGCAAAAGACGGCTACATACTGGCCGGTCATGCAAGATGCAAGGCGGCGGAGAAAGCAAGCATAAGCGAAGTGCCTGCTATTTTTCTTGACCTTGAAGGTGAAAGAGCCGACGCCTGCCTCATTGCCGACAACCGCTTGCAGGACGAGACCGACTGGGAATTCCCAAACTGGCGGAAATGATGGCCGATTTAGAAAAAAGCGGGTTTGATGCAGCCTTAACCGGCTTTAATGCCGCTGAAATCGATGAATTGATGAACCAATGATATTCCAAGGACGCGGTGCAGGATGCTTTTAATGCCGACACAGCCCATGAGGAAATCGCCAAGAACGGCCCGGTTACTCAGCCTGGCGACATTTGGCTTTTAGGCAGTCACCGGTTAATGTGCGGCGACAGCAAAAACTATGACAGCTTCTTACGGCTGTTTGCCGGCAAACGGGCCTAGGTATGCGTTACTTCTCCGCCGTATGGCGTCGGCAAAGACTATGAGAATAAAGGCATTGAGTCTTGGTTTGAAACCATGCGCCCGGTAATAAAGAATGTAACCAGACTGGCGGATATCATCTGCTGGAATCTGGGCGACCTATATGCCGCCGGGCAATTGGAAAGAAGCTGCTACGCCATGGAAATCAGCCCGGTATACTGCGACCTGGCGGTAAAGCGCTGGGAGAAATTTACCGGCAAGCAGGCAGTCAGGGTGGAAAGCGGTGATAGGCATTGAACCTGCAGAAGATACCCATTGAACAATTAAACCCGGCCAAATACAATCCGCGCAAGGATTTAAAGCCGCGCGATCCGGAATACGAAAAACTGAGGCGTTCCATTGAGGAGTTCGGCTGCGTGGAGCCGATTGTAAGCGAGAGGGTATCGGAAACTAATCGTCGATAACTATCTGGTCTTTTATCTGGTAAATGAAGCCGAAGAAGAAGTTGTGATCATGCGTATCCTTTATGGCGCGAGCAATTATCAAGACATCTTATAGAGCAATTTCTAAACCAAATCATGATATACGGAATACGGGGCGCGGTTCTTCGGCAACGGCGCAAGGCCGGGCGGCATTTTGGAACACCCCGGCGTGGTGAAGGACCCGGAGCGGCTCCGGAAATCCCGGGAAGAGGTATACAAGGGCGCACGAAACGCCCATAAGGCGGCTGTACTGGAAGAAGGCATGACCTACAAGCAAATCGGCATTCCGCCGGAGGACGCGCAATTTTTGGAAACCGCAAATTTCAAATCAATGAAATCTGCCGCATATTCAGAGTGCCGCCGCACATGACCGGCGACTTAGAACGTGCGACATTTTCTAATATTGAGCACCAGTCCATTGAATTTGTAGTGCATACCATCCGTCCCTGGCTGGTGCGCTGGGAGCAGGCCATTGCTAAATGCCTGTTACGCCCGGAAGAATGCCAAATATATTTTGCCAGATTTACCGTTGATGCGCTGCTCAGGGGCGACTTCAAAACCCGGCAGGAAGGCTACGCCATCGGCAGGCAAAACGGCTGGTATTCAGCCAATGATATCCGCGCGCTTTTTAATCACGACCCTAACTATGTATTGGGCAGAAACCGTTTCACCTTGGAGGAAGCCAAGCAGCATCTTAGCGTGGACATTGATGAGGCGGATGGCTTTATCCTGTCCCTCATTGCCGCTGCCCGCGAATACTGTGAGAACTTTACCGGCCGCGCTTTGGCTGTGCAGGGTATGAAGCATACCTTGATGCCTTCCCGGCTGGCAGCGCAGCAATACAGCTTCCGCTGCTGCCGGTAAAGCGACTTGACAGCCTAACCTATCGGACTAATACCGGACAAGCAGCTTTTTTACTCGAAAATCAGGGTAACCATGGATATCCGCATGACTTGGCAATACACCGATGATGGTATTTTACTCCGCAACATTGGAGAGATGACCCTCCGCTACCGTCCGGATCTACAGCCTAATGACCGGTTGGTATACCGACGGCGGATATTTGAACAAACCGCGCCGCCGGTCAATGTCGGGGAACGCAAAACATACTTAGAACTCAAGTGCCGGGAGGTGGTAACAGATGAGTAGACTTAAAGTAAAGGTAGCAGGCGCCGAAAAGGCAATTGGCTATTTTGACACAATTGCCAGTGGCGTTAGCGCGGCGATTGAACGGGAAACCGATGCCGGCGCCAGGGAAATACAGGCCAGAGCCAAAGTATTGAGATGACAACCATGTCGATACCAACAGATGGCGTGGATTTTCTGCTATACATCAACACCGGCACCGAGACCACCCCCGTGTGGACGGTGCCGGGCGGCCAGCGGGGGGCAACCTTCAAGCGCCAGGACGACGAGATTGACGACAGCTCCAAAACCTCACAGGGCTGGAAGGACACCATTCCGGGGCTGCGTTCCTGGGGAATCAAGGCGGATGCGCTGGTGCTCGACGATGACGCCGCCTTTGAAAAGCTGGATGAGTGTTATTTTTGGTACGGCTACTATAAACTCAATCAAATCAAGTTGGTGACCGTCAAATGAAAGCAGTACCGCAAGCGCTCATGGATTACCTTCATAACCGAACTGTCTTTTTTATGTGCGACCTCTATGAATTGCGCCTTGAAAATGACTTGGTTTTTCGCTATGCCGACTATGACCGGGACATTACGCTGCCCGCGCCGGACGGACGCTTTTTTAGCAGCAAAGGACCTCCCTAACCGTATTGTAGCTGATGCCATGACCGGACGGTTTATATATGCCGAACCGGACATGCCTCTTTGGCATGCCAGTGAGACCCTGGAGCAAGATAAATTATCGGCTCTCCTGGCGCGTGAACAGGACCTGTTGAAAGGTCTGGTAACGCCAGCTATTATAAAACAGGAGTTAGGGAAACATACCGATTTGCTTACCGGCCTGTATAGGACGGATTATCTTTATTATCATGCTCTGAAACTGATGTCGTCCGGTCGGGAAATATCCGTTGCATTTGCTGACATTGACAATTTCGGCGAGATTAACAAGCGATACGGACACGTCAAAGGCGATCTCATATTAAAAGAATTCGGCGCGCTTTTGCAGGCACATACGCCGCCGGAGACAATTCTGTGCCGGTTTGGCGGCGATGAATTCATTATCCTTATGTCATGTTCCCGAGAAACCCTGGCGGCGTTTGCTCATAAATTGAGGCAAGCTGTGGCTGGATATACTTTTCCGGACAACATTCCGGTGACTATGTCGGTCGGTGTTGCCACTGCAGGCAGGATGAGCGACCGTTCTCTTCCGCATGGCCGCCTCTTGGCTTCGTTAATTAATAAGGCCAGTTTGGCTTCCACATCGGCGAAAAAAGACAATTCCGGCATTAAAAATTTAGAGCAAACGACTGACAGCGAAAGTGCCTGACTCGTTACGCTGAAACAGAGTTAATTCGCACTTTGTGCCGGGGAAAAAGATTAATATCGGGCAAACTTATCGAAAGATAAGGACGCAAAGCCATGGGTCTAAAGATATTTTCCACGACCGCCAGGTTGCACTGTTTTTCCAGTTTTTAAAACCCGGTGTCGATGACCGGGTTTTATTATGTTTGTAGCGCACAATTTACAGCAAAGGGGAGGTGATTTAATAATGATTCTTCCTGTATTTGTTAAGAATCTTACTCCAGGCATGGTACTTGGACGCGACATTATTCTTGACGGTGGAAGAATTTTAATCAAAAAAGGTGCAAAATTGACAGATGAGCACATAAGCTGTTTAACCAGGTTGACTATTCGGGACGTCTATATCATTTCCGGTACTGATATAAAACAAATAATACCATTTAATGAAAAATATCAGGATAGACTTTGTTCTTCGCAATCAAAGCAAAAGACTCTTGGGGAAGTGATATATGCTTTTGAATCTGTTCGCCTATTCGGGCAAGTGCCGGTCACGCGGATGATCGGGCTTACCGAAAGTAGCTCATTACTAACGGGAAATATGGCTGATGTGGTTCATATTATTGATATGGTAAAAATTAAGTCTGAGCATACATACCGCCACTGCGTGAACGTTGGCATAATCTCAGCGATAATCGGAAATTGGCTTGATTATAGTGGCAATGAAATCAGGAATTTAATTCTCGCAGGGTTGCTTCACGATATCGGGAAGGCTATTATTCCGTTAGAAATTTTAAACAAGCCGAGCAAATTAAATGATGAAGAAATGCTTACGATGAGAAGGCACAGCACATTAAGTTATAATTTTTTATCGGATTTCAATTCGATTTCATGGTCAATTAAAGTTGGGGCTCTTCAACACCATGAACGGCTGGACGGAAGCGGTTATCCGGTTGGGTTAGAGGATGAAGATATTCATGAGTTTGCAAAAATTATAGCCATCGCCGATACTTACGACGCTATCACATCCGACAGGGTATATCGTCCCCGGAAGGCCCCCACGGAAGCTTTGAAAATCATACAAGATGAAATCTGTGATGGCAAACTTGACCCTCGGATTGGCAGAGTTTTTCTTGAAAAAGCCAGCAGATTTTTCCTCCGCCATTAAGGCTTATGAGAAACCGAAACTGCGAGAGGAAGCAACCAGCCCAGTTGGGGTGTCAAGAAAGATGTGGATGGAAAACGCCAATCCTGGTTCGGTTACAAATTCCACGTTGCCGTGGATGCCCAGAATACAAAGGGACGGTTCTAGAAGGGATCCATTGGTTAAGCTGAATTTGACGGCGGGGATTGATAATGAGATTTATGGCGAGGAGTATAACCGGATAGCTGGTGAGATAGAGGAGTTGCGGAGTAAGAGGGCTGGGGTTACGCAGGCCGAAATGATGCGGCAGGAAACGCTTGATCGGGTGCAGGAGATAGCCAAAGTACTGTGGGAAATGGACTCTTTTATTTTTTACATAGCCTAGCGGTAAAATGTCAATATGGAAAAACTGAAAAATTGGAAAAAAGATAACGAGAAATTAGAAGTTAGCCTAAAAAAGGGTATACCAAATAAACCTCACCTTAACTACCAAATTATGTAAGAAAGATGAGGTATTTTAAAGGCTGCCAATTAGAAGAAAAAACTAACCTCTCCTCTCAGGCGGTGTGTACAGTTGCTTGGTCTTTAGTAGCATAAAGACCAACCGTACCAGTTTTCGGGCAGTTAAGACGAGAGCACGTTTGTGATGATGCTTGAATGCTTGGGCATATTTTTCGGCGTAAAAAGCAGCATACTCACTGTCATATCGACGAACGAGGTTAGCTGCCTGTATTAGATAATACCTCAGATATTTATTGCCTGTACGAACTCGCTTGGTTTCCTCACTTTCAAACTCTCCCGATTGGTACTGAGACCAAACAAGTCCAGCATACTTAGCAAGAGAATTGTGGTGAGAAAAGCGAGCGATATCGCTAATTTCGGCGATAATACCGGCGGCAAAGACCGGCCCAATCCCTTTCACAGATGATAAGGTTTCGGGAATGGACTTCATGATTTTTTCAATCTCTTTATCCAGTTTGGCAATTTCTTTTTCCATAGTCTGAATAACACTGAGCATAACGGATAATGAGAGATTAACAGGATCAGCCATAGCTTTATCAAGACGATAAGACGAGCGGGCAAGTTTTTGCAAGAAAGAAGCCAATTGCTCCGGATCGTCAAAGCGATTCTTCCCTTTTTCCTTCAAAAAGTCTACTAACTCTGTAATGGACATAGAGACAATCTGTTCAGGTTCAAGTTCTTGCAAAACAGCTAAACAAGTAGAGCCAAACATATTGGAAAAGGGATTATCTTGGCGAAGCCCACTAAATTTCAAAAAGACTTGATTGAGAAAGTAGGTTTTATCGCGGGCGATATTTTGCATAAGGTGAAAGCGGGTTCGGGTCAAACGCTGGAGAGCCTCAAATTGAATAGTAGAAGTCAACTCATGTGGAAGACGGCCAAACCGAAGTTGATCTGCAATCACCCAGGCATCAATGCGGTCGTTCTTAGGAAGAGTATCATAGCCTTTCTTAAAACGAGCCACTTTTCTAGCATTAAGGACAAAGACCTGAGCTTTGGAACCTTGGGTTTGATGGAGGTTAGCTTTAAGGAAATGAGCCAAATGCCAACCAAGATTCGAAGTGGCTTCCATGCCTACACGAATAAGTTCAGATTGAAGTTTTTGAGCCGATTGAAGAATACGTTCAAGTAGAGTTTGAGCGCCTATCAGGTTATTAGGAATGCTAAAAGATTCTAAAGCATCCCCACAATCATTCATGAACTGTACAGAATGAGAGCGGAGGCTAACGTCAATGCCTACCATAAGATTAGCCATAATCCACACCTCCCTCGGATAAATAATCAAATACTTCTCAGACCTGGGTGCCCATGGGAACCATCTAAAGCAGCCTCGTCATCAGAACTCATGTACAGGAAACAGACAGTGTGGGTGCTACCCCCAGTTTCCAGACTGGTGCAACTAGCGGTTAGATACTCGATGATGGACCACGGGTAGCCGGCTTTCTACAGCAGTATCCAGTGTGGATCCGCAAGGAGGAGAAGAAATCTCCCGAAAAGTACCTGTCGATCCCATTGTCCCATGAGCAAGTCCAAGATTCAAGGTAGGTAATGAGTAAAAAAGGCAGTAAAAAACCAGCCAGCGACAGGGAGCATATACATACTCCGGCTGGCCGGTTTCAATCACTGTTGAATTGTAGCAACTCTGGAATTGGGCCTGTGCCCCGGGCGTATCAAATTGACGCCAAAGTAAGAATTGCTGACTTCAATCAGTGTTCTTATTCAGTTGAAGTTTATTAATCCATTCTGAAAAAGCGTCTTTAACCATAGAAGGAATTAACCACAACCTATAACCGCGCGCATTACAGGCTGAATGTGGATAATATTTCGGGGTAAAAAGAGCTTCTTCAGAATTGGGAACCGGTTCCCCGGAATATGTGTTTCCTTACTGGAAATTACGCTATCCGGTGGATCTAATTCTATTATACGAGGAGAATTATTCTGGAAGTTGTTCGTGTTTGCGAATATAATATTTTTGAGTAATTATGCACTTTAGAGGTGTGAAGTTATGGAATATATGACCGCAAAAGAAGCTGCCCAAAAATGGAATGTCACCGTCCGCCGAGTGCAGGTGCTCTGTGTGCAGGGAAGGATTCAAGGGGCAGCGCGTCTTGGCAATATGTGGGTTTTGCCTATTGGCGCCAAGAAGCCGGAAGACAAGCGGTGTGCACATAAGTTAAAAGATAGATAATTTTATTGCTTTTGGGGTGGAGGAGACCATATTGTATACGCCTTATCACTCAAAGTACTATGCAACTCAGTTAACACTGAAACGTCCGGGCAACAGCATAGAAAAAATTGCTTCGTCCTTGTCAGGAGCAAAGGTGGATTTGAATCCGCACCAAATTGACGCAGCTTTGTTTGCGTTCCGCTCACCGCTGTCCAATGGCGTCTTATTGGCGGATGAAGTTGGCTTGGGTAAAACGATTGAGGCTGCTATAGTTATTGCCCAGTACTGGGCGGAACGCAAGCGTCGGATATTGCTTGTTGCTCCCGCTTCTCTCCGCAATCAGTGGTTATCTGAGCTTGATGAGAAATTTTACATAAAGTCCGTTATACTGGAAAGCAAAAACTATAACCAGATGAAACGTGCGGGTTGTATACGTCCGTTTGAAATAGAAAATAAGGTTGTAATCTGTTCTTATCACTTTGCAGCAAAAATGGCTGACGAAATTGCGTCAGTTCCGTGGGACCTGGTGGTGATGGACGAGGCACACCGGTTACGCAATGTATATAAACCGTCCAATATCATTGGCAATACCTTGAAAGTCGCCCTGGCTAACAGAAAAAAATTGCTGCTTACTGCTACTCCCCTCCAAAACTCGTTGATGGAGCTATACGGTCTGGTAAGTATTATTGATGAACACGTTTTTGGCGATGTCAAGACTTACCGCGACATGTACATAAATATTGACAATGAAGAAATCAGAAATATTTTCCTGCGCCAAAGGCTGCAGCAATTTTGCCAACGGACGCTCCGCAAACAGGTGACTGAGTATGTCAGGTATACGAGGCGCATTTCTATATTGCAGAAATACGCTCCAACCAAAGAAGAAGAATTGCTCTACAATAAGGTTTCGGAATACCTTTTAAGCCCCAAGCTTTATGCTTTGCCGGCCAGCCAGCGCAAACTCATGACCCTTATCCTGCGCAAACTCCTGGCGTCTTCATCCTTTGCCATATCCGGTACGTTGCAGGCGCTTATGACTCGTCTCCGGCACATGCTCGACGGATACGATGCAGAACTCAATATTGATGATTATGATGTGCTTCCTGAGATGATCGACGAATGGGATGATGAAAAAACCGACGATTTTGCCAAAATTCTCAACGAAAGACGGGAGATAGCCGAGGAACTGCAGAAGCTGACTGAATACGTTGAACTAGCCCAGAGCATCAAATTTAATGCCAAGGGAGAAAACCTCCTGCTGGCGCTTCAGAAAGGTTTTGAAAAAAGTGCGGAACTGGGGGCGCAAAGAAAGGCGGTTATCTTTACCGAATCAAAACGGACACAGGATTATCTGGTAAATTTATTAACGAATAATGGCTATGACGGTCAGGTTATTGTATTAAACGGTTACAACAATGACGCTAATTCAAAACGGATTTATAATGAATGGTTAGCCCGCCATCAGGGTGAGGATATTATCTCCGGTTCCAAACAGGCCGATATGAAAGCGGCCATTGTGGAAGAATTCAGGGACCGGGCCAGCATATTAGTCGGGACCGAGGCTGCGGCCGAGGGAATCAACCTGCAGTTTTGTTCATTGGTTGTAAACTATGACCTGCCATGGAATCCCCAGCGCATTGAGCAGCGTATCGGCCGCTGTCACAGATACGGTCAGAAGAATGATGTTGTCGTGATCAACTTTTTAAATATTGCCAATGAGGCGGACAAGCTCGTTTATCAACTGCTTGATGAGAAATTCCGCCTGTTTGACGGCATATTCGGCGCATCGGATGAAGTGTTGGGTTCCATCGAATCAGGCATTGATTTTGAAAAACGCATTGCGGAAATTTACCAGACCTGCCGTACCGGCGAAGAAATTCAAGCGGCATTCGACGTGATCCAGCGCGAACTTGAAGACCAAATACAAAACAATATGGCGCAGGCGCGCCGGGCGCTGTTGGAAAACTTTGACGAGGAAGTTGTCCGGCGCTTGAAAACCTGTGAAAACGCCGCCAAGGAGACGCTCTCTTTATATGAAAGATGGCTTTTTAGCCTTGTTCAATCAGAACTGCATACCGATATTGAACTTTACCCCGGTGAACCCAGGTTTTACTATAATGGCAGCCTTGCTGACAAGGGATATTACCATCTGAACTGGAAAAAGGCGGAACAGTTAAAAGACCATTTTTTACGCAAAGAACACCCCCTTGCCGAAACGGTCATCCGGCAGGCTCTTGCAAGAGAATTGTCTTATGCCAAGTTGACGTTTGATTATAAAAATTCAGAGCATAAGATTACTTTTTTTGAGGAAATGAAGTCAAAATCCGGCTGGCTGATTGCTGATAAACTTGCCAGCGAGGCCTTTGAGATTCAGGAACACCTGCTGCTAGCTTGTGTAGCTGATGATGGGACGGTAATGGACGAGGAGCTGGCGGCAAAACTTTTTGAGCTGCCTGCCAAAGAAAATATCGAATTGGCAAAAGCAGAACTTACACAGGAGTTGCAGGATCAACGGGCGAAGATAAAAGAAGAAATGCTTGCAAGAATCAGAAGGAATGACATGGAGTATTTCCGCGAAGAATGTTCTAAGCTTGATGCTTGGGCGGACGACTTAAAAGAGGGCCTGGAGCGGGAAATCAAGCTGATTGACCGCGAAATCTCACAGCTTCGCAAAGATGAGCGTACGGCGGCGACTCTAGAACAGGCCCTGGAATTAAGAAGACAGATTCATGCTCTGGAAAAGAAACGCCGGGAAAAAATACGCGATTTATATAAAGAACAAGACAGAATTGATGCAAAACGCGATGAATTGCAGGCAAAAATCGAGCGCCAACTGCAGGGCAGAAGCTTTATTGAGGAACTGTTTGTAATTCGCTGGGTTTTGGAATAACGGAGGTAATAACGATGAGCGGCAAGCAAAGACTGGAACTGACATGGATAGGGAAATACGATGAAATAAAGGTGGAACCGAGGATACTTTTGGAGGACAAGTCGAAGGGTTACGGAGACCCGAATACGGAGAACATGCTTATTCATGGGGATAACCTGCTGGCCCTCAAGGCGTTGGAGCAGGAATTTGCCGGAAAAATCAAGTGTATATATATAGATCCACCATATAACACGGGAAATGCGTTTGAACATTATGACGATAATCTAGAGCATTCAACTTGGCTGAATCTGATGAAACCAAGACTGGAGATTATCTATAATCTCCTTGCGGATGACGGCAGCTTGTGGATATCCATTGATGATGACGAATGCCATTATCTGAAAGTGTTTTGTGATGAGATATTTGGAAGAAGAAATTTTGTAGCTAATGTCATTTGGGAAAAAAAATTCTCTCCGCAAAATGATGCAAAATGGCTTTCAGACAGTCATGACCATATTTTACTTTATGCTAAAAACAAGGATATATGGCATCCTAACTTATTGCCTAGAACCGCAGAAATGGACGATAGATATAAAAACCCCGACAATGACCCAAGGGGACCGTGGACGTCAGGGGATCTATCAGTGAAAACACCTAATCCGCGTGATATTTATCCGATTACCACTCCAACCGGTAGAGTAATAATGCCGCCCGAAAGTAGAAGCTGGGTTGTATCAAAAGAACGTTTTGAAGAACTGCTTAAAGATAACAGAATATGGTTCGGTCAAAGTGGCAATAACGTTCCAAGATTAAAGAGATTTTTGTCGGAAGTCCAAGAAGGCGCAGTATGTAAGACAATTTGGTTTAGAACTGAAGTTGGCGACAACCAAGAGGCTAAACGCGAGGTAAAAGCTTTTAATAATGATGAGGTTTTTACAACCCCTAAACCAGAACGCCTTATTGAGCGTATCCTGACGCTTGCTACCAATCCCGGGGACTGGGTTCTTGATTCTTTCCTTGGTTCCGGTACCACTGCTGCAGTTGCCCACAAAATGGGACGCCGGTGGATAGGCATTGAGTTTGGCGACCACTGCTACACGCACTGCCTGCCCCGCCTGAAAGCGGTTGTTGACGGGGAACAGGGCGGCATATCCAAAACTGTGAACTGGCAGGGCGGCGGCGGTTTCCGTTTCTTTGAGCTGGCCCCGTCCCTGCTGAAAAAAGATAAATATGGCAACTGGGTTATTGACGAACGTTATAATGCCGATATGCTGGCGGCGGCGATGGCCAAACATCAGGGCTTTACTTATGCGCCTGACGGCGAAGTGTTCTGGAAACATGGTTATTCCTACGATAAGGATTATATCTTTACAACCACCCAGTTTGTAACCCTGGAATACCTTGACCTCATCCATCAGGAGATGGCCGAGGACGAGTCTTTGTTAATCTGCTGCAAGGCCTTTCAGGAGGGGGCGGACCAGCGCTACGATAACATCAATGTCAAGAAAATTCCTCAGGTCCTCTTAAATAAATGCGATTTCGGCGTAGAAAGTTATAGCATGAACATCGTCAATCTACCTGCAATAGACGAGGAGGCGGATGATCATGAATAAAAATACCCGCTATATCACCAACCGTCTGAAACTGCGCGAGCCCCAGGCCGAAAGTCTGGAACTCTTCGAGCAAATAGGCGGCAAATTGGCGCTGAAAAAAGATATTGATCTTAATGTCGAGGCGGCCAAGGTTCGCTCGCTATGCCCTACTTTCAAAAATTTTGAGCGTGATTTTCCGTCCATTTGCTTTGCCCTTGCAACCGGGGTGGGCAAAACAAGGCTGATGGGGGCCTTTATAGCCTGGCTTTATTATGAAAAAGGGATTAAGAACTTCTTTGTTATGGCGCCGAACCTTACTATTTACAACAAGCTGATCAAGGATTTCGGCGATATAAATAACCCGAAGTATGTTTTTCGCGGGCTTGACGCTTTTGTTACACCGCCCCGGATTATTCATGGCGAGAACTATGAGCACTTTCGCCAGCAAGACCTAATGACCAGCGGGATCACGATCAATGTATTTAACATCTCTAAGCTCAATGCCGAAACCCGCGGCGGCAGGGAGCCCCGTATGAAGCGTCTCATTGAAGTGCTGGGGGAATCGTACTTTAACTATCTGGTCGAATTGCCTGACCTTGTTTTGCTGATGGATGAATCCCATCATTACCGCGCTGACCGGGGCATGGTTGTTATCAATGAATTGAAGCCGGTACTCGGGATTGAAGTTACCGCTACGCCCCAGGTTGAGAGGAGCGGCAAAAGTATTAAGTTTGAAAACGTGGTCTACGAATACTCTCTTGCTCACGCCTTGGAAGACGGCAAATATGTTAAGGTGCCGGCAGTCGCAACCCGTAAAAACTTTGACCCGGAGCAGTATTCCGACGATGAACTTGACCGTATTAAACTGATTGACGGGGTTAGGATACATATTGAGACCCAGGCCGAGCTGGAAAAATACGCCCGGGAAAATGGCAGGAAAATCATCAAGCCTTTTGTGCTGGTCGTTGCCAAGGATACTCACCATTCGGGCAAACTGAAAGAATTTATCTGTTCCGATGCCTTCTTTAAGGGATATTACAAGGATAAGGCGCTCGAAATCCATTCCAACCAGACCGGGGCGGAAAAAGACGAGAATATCGAACAATTACTCTCATTGGAAGAACCGGACAACAAAATTGAAATAGTGATTCACGTCAATATGCTGAAAGAAGGTTGGGACGTAACCAACCTTTATACCATTATTCCTTTGCGCCGTTCCGCTTCGGAAACTTTAACCGAGCAGACTATCGGCAGGGGACTGCGTCTGCCCTACGGCGAGCGTACGGGGGTGGATGCGGTGGACCGCCTGAATATCGTGCATCATGATAAATATGATGCTATTATCAATGCCGCCAACGATCCTAATTCCATCATCAGGAAAATAAATGTTATTGAAATCGATGCTGATACCAATCAAGACCGCAAAACAGTTATCGAATTGCCGTCAAGGGTAGAGGAGACCATAGCCGGTTATTCTTTTGTTGAACAGATTGAACTTGCCATTCCCGATAACGCCGCGCCGACAATTGACCGAAAAAACGAAATGGCCCGGACTATTGCCAAGACTGCCTATAAGACGGTTATGGAACTGAATAAGCATGTGAAAGCCTTTGACGATGTCAAAAAACCGGAATATCGGAAGCTAATCGTGTCAGCCGTTGTTCAGAAGACGAAAGAGGCGTTTCCGACAGTTGATATCAATGACGAAGTAAAAAAGTGTATTGAAAAAGCTGTCGAGGAAGTTACACAGCTTGTGACTAATATCGTCATCCCCGTACCGCGCGCTACTGTCCAGCAGGTGTTAGAGATTAAAGAGGGTTATTATGACTTCGACCTTGAGACCAGAAACTTGAATTACCGTCCTGCTGACGATACCATCATTATTAAAGACCTAAAAGACGGCAGGATTGCCGTAATCAATTCCGACGGCAGCCTGGGCGAAGAAGATACGCCCGAAAACCTGATTGTACAGGAAATCGTAATGATCAAGTCGGATGTTGACTACGAAAAAAATGCCGATTTGCTGTTCAAACTGGTCGGACAGGCAAAGGCTAAATTTGCCGCATATTTAAGTCAAGATGAGATAAAAAAAGTAATGGTTACGAGAAAACGGGATATAGCCGAGTTTATTTACCTGCAGATGAGGGATCATTTCTATAAGGAAGAAACCAGGTTTGAAGCATCTGAAATGCTGCCGTTTACTAAAATTGAAGTCGGCTTCGGGGAAAAATACTCTGCCGACGAGCTGTATGATTTCAGAACGTCTGTTCCGGCCGGCGAAATCAGGGGTAAAATATTCAAAGGCTTTAAGAGGAGCTGCCATTCCCTTTACAAGTTTGACAGCAGCGCCGAAAAGCAGTTTGCCGTTATTTTGGAAGACGACAGTGCGGCTCTAAAGTGGATGCGCCCGGCGAAAAAGCAGTTTAACATCTGGTGGGACAAATACAGCCGCCAGCAATATGAACCTGATTTTGTGGTCGAAACCGCAGACTGTATTTATATGGCAGAAATCAAGAGGCGCGATGAAATTGAAAGTGAAGAAGTGCAGTTAAAAGCCCAAGCGGGTAAAAAATACTGTGAAGCGGCTTCTGATTTTAATGCCAGGTATGGCGGCAAACCATGGAAATATCTGCTTATCCCGCATGATGTCGTGAAAGAAGGCGTCTTTTTTGGCTGGCTGGCCAGGCAGTTTGAATT
Source organism: Sporomusaceae bacterium ACPt (assembly GCA_041428575.1). Taxonomy (GTDB): domain Bacteria; phylum Bacillota; class Negativicutes; order Sporomusales; family Sporomusaceae; genus Sporomusa_D; species Sporomusa_D carbonis. Next base: position 3,673,138 of record CP155570.1, on the reverse strand, counting down.
GTAATTCGGGCCTGTCCGCAAATAACGGCGGATGCTTATATATATCGTGTTATGGAGAGGAGCGTTTTACTATGGCAAATTTTAACGTCGCTGACTTCTATTATGGAGCGGTTCTTTCAAAGTTGTTTAACAATAATATCCTTCCTGCCTTGGTTGAGGGCGACGATGATCGTCAAATCTATAAACTGACAACGAATGACGGCGAATATCGGCTGTTTATCAAATATCGGGCAAAGAGTCGTCCCGGAGTCCATGGCCAATACCGGAGTTGGCAATTTACGTTTACTTCAGAAGATATTGATGAAATATTCGGTTACATTAGCGATGGACATAATCTACTAATGGCTCTGGTTTGTGGTGAAGAAGGGTTTAATGGTAGTGAACTTGCCGTTCTGGATCGAGATGACATTACACAATGCCTTGGCGGTGGAAAGACTTCGCTTACGATAAGCAGGGCCAAGGGCGAAAAAGCGTTTAGAATTTCCATGGGTGGCGGAAGGAAAAATGCCATTAAAATTCCTTCCAATCGGCTTGTAGGGTAAAAAGTATCGTTGTTAAATTACTGATTAAATCCAGTTGTCCATTAGGGGAGCGTGATTCATGTTGAACGGTGAAGAATTTGCCACGATTATCAAAAACAAACTGCCGGGCAGGGCAATTGAGATCGCAGAAGCTCTGGACTTACTGGCAGATACTTTGAACAGTGCCAGGCTGGACATTGGCAATGAGTTGCAAAAGGCCAACAATAACAAAGATTTTACGTTGCTTGGCCAGTTAATTGCTGCTAGTAAAGAAATGACGGTTTATGAGGCCAAGTTGCAGGAATTTCGTAATTTACTTGAACTAGACGTTATACCTGATGTTGCAAAAACCGAGCCGGAAGAGGAAAAAATACTGCCGGATTACGACAAATATCGAGTTGACAGTAACATTGAATATACGCTGTATGAGAATCTCACCAACAAGCGCCCATTCGCTTTTTCAATTGACGGCGACAAAATTATGGTAAGTACTTGGCAAGAGATGTTCTTAAAAACCGTTGAATTTCTCTACAGCAAAGACCCGGAAAAAATGAAAAGCTTTGTTACGGATGAAGATATGAACGGCCGTAAGGTCCGTTATTTTTCCCTGTCGCCTCAAACTACTATGCGCAGACCGATTAAGATTTCTAACGCGGAGTTTTATGTCGAAACCAATCGAAGCGCCAACTCGATCCGCAACTGTATTGTAAATATGTTGCAGCGGTATGGGATAAAAACTGCAGCTTTTAAGATTTACCTGCGGGCGGATTATAGTGAGTTGCATAATTAAGATGGATGGAATGGTGAAATTGTTGTACATTAAATAGCTAAAGTGATAAAGATGAAATGTTGGTCTATCCTAAAATTATAAGTACACTGTTTGGATAATGTAATTTCTTTTTAAGAGAGTGGAATTCTAGAAGCAACGGGACGGTTATTGTGAAAACGACGTCCGTAAAAAGACAAAAAAGGCCATAACCAAATAAGCCTATGAAATAGGCTAAATTTGCCAAATAACTAATTTGTATTGTAAAATGGTGGCGAGTTCTATATATTATAGTTAGGGCTTTATTCTGTAGCGATGACTATGCCTTTAAGGCAATATTTGAGTCATAGAACTCGCCAGATTTTAATAGTGTGTATATCACTGTTAAAATCTTTCTCGCTACAGCAATAATAGCTTTTTTTCTGCCCAACCTGCCCTGACGAGACCAAAACCACACCGCAAATGCACTATGTCTAACGCGTACCGCTGCCCAAGCCACTTGACACAAAATAGATTTGACTTTACAATGAACTCTTTACAATGAACCATAAAAAATTTTAAAAATATGTTGTTAATGTTAGTGTTAATGTGTATAATAGTATTGAAGATACAAAGAGTCGGTAAAACCTCGGCCGTATAAATGAGGAGCTAAAAGAGTCGGTAAAACCTCAGCCGTATAAATGAGGAGTTAAAAGAGTCGGTAAAACCTCAGCCGTATAAATGAGGAGTTAAAAGAGTGTGTAGAGTAGCCACGTTGCTACTCTATTTTAATGTCAGGGGGATAAAATGCGTAATAAAATTTACATATGCTCAATTACTGATCAATATGTAGAATATTTGAGAAAATTTGATGACGTGGTTCGAGAAAATAGAGAAGGAAGAAGAAAGTATATAGGTGTTGTATTTGAAATGAATAATCAAAAATATTATGCACCTTTATCATCACCTAAGCTAAAATATGAGAAAATTAGCGAAAAAGCCCCCGATATATTTAAGATTGACAATGGAAATTTAGGTGTAATAAATCTTAATAACATGATACCTGTGCCAGACAATGAAATAATTAGAATAGATATCGAAAGTATTGATGATGAAAAATATAAAAATCTGTTAAGAAATCAAGCTAAATTCATAAATTCAAATCATGAAAAGATAAAGAAAAAGGCAAAAGTATTGTATAGTATAGTAAAAAGCAATACAAATCTGAATTTAAATAAAAGGTGCTGTAATTATAAGTTGTTAGAAATAAAATGTAGAGAATACGAAAATATTAATGCAATTAGAGAAATTGCAGCGACACAAGAAAATATAGGGGCTGCCGGGGTCTCGGGCGGGGGTCCGGCGTGACTTATTAAAAAATTGACTTATTTGTCCAAAGGTATAAGAGACTGTAATTGGGGCCGTCCAAATTCTGTAGTGTTGCATTACGAAACTAGAAATGTTTCTTTACCGTCTCCCCAGATACCCAGCCGCAGGCACATACGGAATCGTGAGCTTATGACCCTGCCTGTTCCAAATAGCTCCCTTAATAATCGCCAACTACTCATGAACATTCAGCTCAGCGGCGATTTGGGCATAGGTATACTGCATGCTTGCGTCGCCTAAGAAATCGGCATCATACAGTAAGAGCTATGAATCAAACAAGTTTGCTTCTTGTTTTTTAGTGAGGGAAGCAACGGGACGGTTATTGTGAAAACGACGTCCGGGAAAAGACAAAAAAAGGCCACAACCTAATAAGCCTATAAAATAGGCAAATTTTTGCTGAACAACTAAGTTATATTGTAAAATGCCAGTGAGTTCTGTATATTAATAATTAGGCTATTATTTGCTGTGGCGATGACTATGCCTTTAAGGCAATATTAAGTCATCAGATTTTAATAGTGTGTATATCACTGTTAAAATCTTTCTCGCTACAGCAATAATAGCTTTTTTTTTGCCCAACCTGCCCTGACGAGACCAAAACCACACCGCAAATGCACTATGTCTAACGCGTACCGCTGCCCAAGCCACTTGACACAAAATAGATTTGATATAAGGATTGCCGTGTAAAATATTTCTTGATTTTATCTTGCCAGCACTCTTATCATTGCGCGGAGTCAAACCTGCCCAGGAACATAATTGGTTATCTGAAGACAGGTTTCGCAGTATGACTGACTGGATATTCGTATTTTCTATTGGGCATTTTATTGGCGTTTTTGAGCATTTGGTCGATTAAAAAGAGGTTTTGACAAGATGTTATTCTATACTGAATTTGCCGGTCTGGTCGTTTTATGGGTTACTATCGGAGTAAACTTTGCGGTCAGCAGTTTTATCGGTGTGACGGCTCTCTATTTTTGGGTAGGTAACGCGACCGGCGCGGTCAAAAACGGGGCGCTGGTGCATGATCCCAATTTTGCGGTTAACGGCTTTGCATCACCGGCTTTATGGCTGTTGCTTACCGGTACGAAAGTCTCGTCGGGGTTTTTCTGTTTTGCCGGCAGTTTTAGCTAAATGGTATGAGTTTACCCAAAATCGATTATTATAACCGCTGAGTGATCGTTATTTCCTGCATGGTTCCTTGGTAATATACTTGGCGCAATGCGCCGTTTTTCTGGTCAAAAGCCACTGTGTCAGGCTTTTGTCCCGGTATTTTAAGCGGGCGTATTGCTGGTTGATCGGATTTTGGCGCGGCAAGGATAAGATCAGGCGCAAAAGCGGCTGACTTTGATAAGGCTATTTGCGGCGGTTGCGCCGGTCTAGGTGGTTCTTCTTGTATAGCGGAATTTTCTTGGGGGGAGGTTGGCGGGGGTGACGGTTTGACCGGTGGTGTTTGAACAGACGCCTGCCGTGACTGCTGCTGTCCATCGGTCGGGGGCTGCTCTTTTGTGGCAGGCGGAGTATCTGTTTGTTTAGGCATTTCAACTGGGGATGGCTGGGAAACTGCCGGCGACATTTCGGTAGCCGGCTTGGACTGGGGGACGTCCTGCCGGTGGGATGCCGTAAGCGGAGGTGGCGCAACGGGCCCTTGTTGTTGCCCCAGCGGCAGCAGATTGAGTCCGATGATCAGGATGACAGCAGCGGCAGTGCTCAAGGCGCCGGAAAAACACCATCTGCGCGCTGATTTATCGGAAGGCGCGGTAAAAGGTAACGCGGACTGCTAACTTCCAGCCAGGTGTTTTTTATTAAAGCGGGGCGTTACCTTTTATCTTGTTTGGCGTTTACGACATTAAAATGACATGGCAGCATCATGCCAATCTGCCGAGCTGAGTCAGAGACATCAACTAGTTTACAAGTGAGGGGGTAATGGTATGATCCAAAATAGGTTGAATTATGCCGGGATGCGGATACTAGTGTTGATATTAACAGCGATCTTGTTGTCGGCGCCAGCGCTTACTTTTGCCAATGGCAGTGCCCCCAATACGCCGGTAGGGCAAGAATGCTTGGAGGGATACTCGCTGCTAGGTGAGGCCGTAACCTATTTAGGCGAAGAGCAGGATATTATCTTCTATGGCCTGAAAAACACATCTGCAACCAGCGCTAATAAGCTGTGGGTGCGGCTTGAGCTTGGCCCCGAGGCGCAGGAAAAGCTGCAAAGAGAGCACCCGCTCGACAGTGGACGGCAGGAGGCGCCGGCGAATATCAGGGCGGTCCTATGCCGGGTGCAAGCCATCCCGGCTAGCGGCAAATGCGCGGTGGTTGAGCAGATTTGGTTGGATGATACTAACCGGATTATTGGCTGCAAGCCGGCGGGGGAGCCGCAAGACGCCGGTTGGCCCGCTAATTACATCAAAAAGGTATGTGAAAATTTCCTGGAAGGTTGGTTGACTTTTGGGAGCATGACTGCGCAAACCCCAAAAGATACAGGTAGTGCCGAAACGAAAGGAATAGAACAGTGGCTGTGGGGGATAAACTGGGGGGTTGACGCCGATAAAGTTAAACAGATCATGAAAAGGCAAGGGTTTGTATTACTTGACCAAGGCCAGCGCCGTCCGGCAGACACGAACGATAACAGCGCAGGGACTCCGGCCCAAATCAGCATAATGTTTAAAGCACTGCCAGCGAACTATTGATGATATGTTTAATAAAAAATACAATTACGGGGTGAAAAAGTGATGAAAAGAGTGCAAGTATATATAAGCAAGAGCCTGCTGTTGGTGCTGCTCATACTGACAATGTTCCCGGCAATTACTTGGGCAAGGAGCGCGGCCGACCATAACGCCAGAGGGATGGATATGTCCGTCAAAGAGTGAAGCCACTACTACTAGCCAGAGGTTGTATTTCTCAACGGCTAAAGACAGCAAGTGACCGATAGGCATTGGAGAAATGAAGGGACATATCTGATTATTTTTTCTTGCTATTTTTTCTTTTATACCTTATAATTTTCTTACAATTACATAATATGACAAAGGTCTGAAAAATTTGCGAAATATGCTGATGGAGGTGCACAGTCATGGCGATTTCTAATGTACTGGAAAAGCTCAAAAATCAGCGGAAAAAATCAGAAAAAAAGGAGGCCTTGAAAAAAGTCGCCGCAGGCGCGGCAATTGGCGCGATAGTCGGGGTAGCGGCCGGAGCCCTTTTTGCGCCGAAAGCCGGCAAAGAAACGCGGGAAGACCTGGCCAAAGCCACCAAAGAAGTGCTAGGGAAGGCTAAGGTAAAAATTGACGAAGTCAAGGCCAGCCTCAAGTCCAGGGCAGGTGACAGCGGACAAGCCCCGGAAGCGGCAAAACCGGCGCCGGAAAATAAATAAGCCGGAAGGAGGTCGGCTGATGTATATTTCATTGTATGACCTGGGACTAGTTATTTTGTTTTGTCTAGCACTGGTAGCCGGCTGTTATCTTATAGTCACGCTCCGGGCCATACTGGCTGTTACCCGGACTGTTGCCGCCATCCTGGACGGCTGGCGCAGCTCCATGGATAAATCCATCGACCTTTTGCCGGAAATTTTAAGTAACACTAACGATGCTATCGTCGCCATAAAAACGACCGCTGAGCCGGTCAGTTCGTTGGCCAGCTACCTTGAGAGCAACCTGACTGAAACCTCGGACAAATTCGAGAGGATGGCCGAGACGGTGTTGCTATACGCTCGCTGGGTTCCCGAAATCATAAAACAAATTATGGCTCTGTTGTCGAAAAAGGGCGACAAATTCTAAAAGCGGCTGGTGTTAACCCACCAGCCGCTTTTAGAATTTGTCCTGCCAGTCCCGGGGATAGTTGGCGAAACATTGGGAATAATTACCGGAAATAGGAGCATATGAAGTCGAAGAAGAAAACTGCATACTCTTGCCGAACAGGGTTTCAGCCGGCAAAATGAAAAAATAATTGAAGGTGTAATTATGAATGGGGCAATAGCGCTTCTATGTTTAATTTGGGGGCTTAATTGGGTGGTGATGAAGCAGGCCAATCAGGTCTTCCCACCTGTGTTATTTACGACGTATCGTTTTATTTTAGGGTCGGGTGTATTGCTTAGTTTGACCTATTTAAAAAAAATACCTATTCCGCGACGTGAGGATTGGAAGTGGATTATCCTAGGCGGTATTCTGCAAACTGCATTTTTTAACACCGCCGTTCAAGTTGGGATGCAGTTTTTAAGTGCTGGATTTTCTTCGGTTTTATCTTACAGTATGCCCTTTTGGGTGGCAATAATGGCGCATTTTTTACTAGGCGAAAAATTGACCAGGCGGAAAATGGCTGGTGTCGCCATGGGCATGGGTGGACTGGTTGCGTTATTAAACGTAAGTGGCGGCGGTGCCTGGTGGGCAATTGTTTTGACACTCACAGGCGCCGTTGCGTGGGCGTTTTCGAGTATTCTTGTCAAACTAAAATTGCAGCACTGTGATATTTTGCAATATACAACCTGGCAGATGGTGGTGGGGGCTATCGTATTGTCAATTTATTCAACTTTATTTGGGCATGGCACTATACAGTGGGGTTGGTATGCAGTAGGGTGTCTGGTGTATAACGGCGTACTTGCCTCGGCGCTGGCTTATTTCCTCTGGACGTATATTTTATCAACCACTGAGGCCGGGAAGGCGTCTATTTCAGTGTTGATTATTCCAATTATTGGCGTGCTGGCAGGAGTGATTTTTCTTAAAGAATCACTATATTGGAATACCGTTGTGGGGATGGCGCTAATTCTAGGTGGCATTTGGCTTGTCAATGGCCATACGACATCTCGTGAGATAGAGTCAGTACAACAAGGCGATTAACCAAGATTATAACTATAAAACTAACCACACATTGCAGAGTAGAGGCGCGATAACTACGAGTACCGAAGACTTTTGAGCAAATGGGTCTTTGTCAAAGGAGTTATCGCCGAAGTCTGGGAAAATTGCTCGGTTTCTCCAGGCTGGGTCTGGGTCTAATAGGCCCGGAACCTGCCATCGAAATACTTATTTTGGTGGAGTGCTATCTCAGGGACTTTAAAGAGCCTGCAATCTATTGAGGATTGCAGGCTCTTTAATATTTGTATGATGCTGTTTACTTATTAATTCTTTACATATAGTTTATAATGACTATAGATAGTAAACTCTGTGTTTTTTGTAAATTAAAGGAGCGCGAAAAAATGCAGTTTTTATATAAATACGGACAAAAATACTGGACACAGTTTGGGGCGGCCGTAGCTTTTGTAACCTTGGAAGCAATATGCGATCTTTTGCAACCAACGATTATGTCGAGGATTATCGATGAGGGAGTTGCCGGCAGACAAATGGATCTTGTAATGCATATGGGAGTTTTAATGCTCTGCATTACGGCCTTAGGAGCCCTTGCGGCAACAGCGCGTAATATCATGTCCAGTACCGTATCCCAGCGGTTAGGGGCGGATTTAAGGTCAGAGTTATACGAAAAAATACAAAGTCTGTCATTTGCAAATATTGATAATCTAGACAGAGCTTCACTGGTAACAAGACTGACTAATGATGTTACGCAAGTACAAATACTGGCAAACGGATTAATGAGAATTTCCTTAAAAGCCCCGCTGTTGTGCATAGGAAGTCTGATTATGGCGACTAGTCTAAATCCCGGGTTAACCGTTGTGCTGGCCATTGTCGTTCCTGTTATTGGCGTGTTAATAGCCATTAACATGAAACTGGGGTTTCCGTTGTTTATGAAAGTTCAAACCGCTCTTGACCGGGTAAATAGCGTAATGCGGGAATATCTGGCCGGGGTCAGGGTTGTAAAGGCGTATAACAGGTTCTGTTATGAGGTTGATAAATTTGAGAAGGCTAATGAAGAACTTCAGGGCTGGTCGATTGCGGCCATGAGGAGGATGGCGGTCTTTGTTCCGAGCATTATGTTGACCATGAACCTTGGGATCGTGGCGGTACTTTGGTTAGGCGGACTAGGGGTTAGCAAAGGTCAAATACAAGCAGGGCAAATTATTGCTTTTATAAATTATATGACGCAAATTCTCTTTTCTCTTGTGATTATATCTATGATGTTTAATATGTTTGCAAGAGCAAAGGTTTCAGCCCAGCGGATCGGCGAGGTGTTCCTGCAGGAAAACACCATGACGTGGCGGGGCAGTGAGGGGAATGCGGCAAACAGTAACGGAAGAATTGATTTTGTCCATGTCTCTTTTTCTTATGAGGGGCTGGAACCTGTTTTGAAAGATATCAGCCTAACCTGTATGCCTGGGCAAACTGTTGGGATTATCGGTTCGACAGGTTCAGGGAAAAGCACTTTGGTAGGGCTAATACCACGGTTTTATGATGTTAGTGCCGGCTGTGTTAAAGTAGGGGGAGAGGATGTTAAGGACATTAATCCCCGAACGCTTCGGGAAAAAATAGCGATCGTTCCCCAGAAAACAATGCTGTTTACGGGAACCATATTGGAAAACATCAGGTGGGGGAAGGAGAATGCAACCCTCGAAGAAGTTGAACGAGCGGCCAGGCTGGCTGAGGCCCACGAATTTATTAAGTCCTTCCCTGAAGGATATAAAACCAAATTAGGGCAGGGCGGCGTTAACTTGTCAGGAGGACAAAAGCAGCGGATATCCATTGCCAGGGCCTTGGTAAGAAATCCGGAAATTTTGATTCTTGATGATTGTACAAGCGCTGTAGATGTTGCGACTGAAGCCAGGATAAAAGAATCCTTAAAAAAGTATCGGGCGGCATTAACTTGTATTATCATATCCCAGCGGCTAATCACAGTCATGGATGCTGATAAAATCGCGGTTATGGATGGCGGAGAAATTGTCGGTATGGGTAACCATGAGGAACTTATCAAGAATTGTCAGGTTTATAATGAAATACTCCAATCACAGTTGGGCAAGGAGCGGCAGTAACTATGTCTCAGCAAAATAATCAAAATCACGAGAAACAAAATTACTACCGTAATTTGCTGCCCGGAGGGCCGGGGCGGGCTGGCGGTACTTTGGGTGGTCGCGGCCTAAAGGGCCCTGTTGTCAAACCTAAAAATTTTCGTGCTACCTTGCGAAGATTATGGCTGTACATTCGTCTGGAAAAAAGGCTGTTAACCATTGTCTTTGCCGTGATTTTGGTTGATGCGGCGCTTCTGCTGTTAGCCCCGTATCTAATCGGTGTTTCCATTGATGCTATGTCTGCTGCCGGCAGGACAGTGAACTTTGCCCTGCTGGAAGTGTTGCTGCTGGTACTTACCGCCACCTATATTACTGACGGATTATTGAATTTTCTCCAGGGCTGGCTTATGACCGGCGTGGCGCAAAGGATTGTCAAGGGTTTAAGGTCTGCTTTATTTGCCAAGCTGCAAAAACTCCCGTTAGTATATTTTGATACTCATGCTCATGGCGAAATGATGAGTAGACTGTCTAATGATGTAGATAATGTAAGTAATACGATATCCCAGTCAGTTACCCAGCTAATGTCCGGCTCAATTGCCCTTATCGGGTCTTTTGTAATGATGATGGTGTTAAGTCCTGTTCTTACCTTGGCAAGTCTGATTACAGTGCCGCTGGTAATGCTGCTTTCCCGCACAATTACTCAAAAAACCGGCGTGCTGTTTAAAGAACAGCAAAATCAGCTTGGCCAGTTAAATGCTCATGTTGAAGAAACCATCTCAGGCCTCGAGGTTATTAAAGCCTTTAGCCATGAGAATAAGGTAATTGCCGAATTCAATGACGTAAATCTTAAGTTGTGTGAGGTAGGGATCAAGGCGCAAATTTGGTCAGGGTTTCTTATGCCGATCATGAATGTAATTAATAATATCGGCTTTGCGGCCATTGCCATTGTTGGCGGTATTTTAGCGGTAAAAGGGATTGCCACTGTGGGGGTGATTGCCAGCTTTTTAAGTTATTCCCGGCAGTTCGTGAGGCCTATGAATGATTTGGCAAATATCTTTAACGTTTTGCAGTCAGGCGTGGCAGGCGCTGAGCGCGTCTTTGAGGTGCTTGACGAAGAGGAAGAGGCTGCCGATTCTCCGGATAAAGCAGTATTGGAAAATCCAACAGGTCATGTGGTTTTCCAAAATGTCAGCTTTGGTTATCGTGCTGATGTACCAATAATAAACAATATAAGCTTTGAGGCGCGGGCAGGCAGCTGTACCGCCCTTGTAGGACCTACTGGGGCGGGGAAGACCACTATTGTAAATCTGCTGGCGCGCTTCTATGACGTGACAAGCGGCAGGATTTTAATTGATGGCAGAGATATCAGGGACTATACCAGGGATAGTTTACGAAGGTGCTTTGGAATAGTGCTTCAGGATACCTATTTGTTTTCCGGTACCATTAAAGAAAATATTAAATACGGAAAACCAGAAGCCACTGACGAGGAAGTGGCAGCCGCGGCAGCACTGGCTAATGCCGCCGGCTTCATTAAACGCCTGCCTAAGCAATACGATACTATGTTGTCGGAAAATGGCGGAAATCTCAGCCAAGGCCAAAGACAGCTTTTGGCTATTGCCCGGGTTATTTTAACTGAGCCGTCCATCCTCATCTTGGATGAAGCTACCAGCAGCATTGACACCCGTACTGAAGTTTATATACAAGACGCACTGTTAAAAATGATGAAGGGACGCACTACCTTCGTCATTGCCCATAGATTAAATACCATCCGTGACGCCGATAAAATTATGGTAATAAGCGGCGGTGAGATCGTAGAGGCAGGCAGTCATACAGAGTTGATCAATAAACAAGGCATGTATTATCAGATGTTTCACTCTGTATAATAATTACTGTTTCCTTTAATTTTATCCCGATTGGTGCAGGTTTGAGTATTGTACTAATTTATCAGGCTGCTTCATACAGAGAACATGAGGCTGTATTTTTACCAGGCCCCATGTTTTGCTATAAGTCAAAAAAGGTCAAAAAGTCAAAAAAAGTTAGATTAACTATGTCTTACGCACCTACTTTATAATAAATGGATAAATCAGTTATAATCAGTCTTCTTTGGTATTTTTGCCGCTTTTCAATGAATAACCTTTTTCTGCTAAGATGTAGTTAAAGAACAACACTTCCCTAGCGGACAGTTTAAATTTATTATACAGAGGAGGCGCGAATCATGGGAAAAGTAGTTGGTATTGACTTAGGTACTACAAATTCGGTTATTGCCGTGTTGGAAGGTGAGCGGCCAACAGTTATAACCAATGCCGAAGGAGGTAGAACAACCCCGTCTGTCGTGGCATTTCGCGATAGCGAGCGCCTTGTCGGACAGTTGGCCAAACGGCAGGCTGTTTTAAATCCTTCGAAAACCTTTTATTCAGTGAAACGCTTTATCGGCCGCCGGTATAATGAGGTTAGTGCCGAAAAGAAACTGGTTCCTTATAAAGTAGTGCAAGGTCCGGAAGACACCGTGAAATTTATTGTGGATAATAAACAATATGCTCCTGAAGAAATTTCAGCCCAAGTACTCCGGAAACTGGTGGAAGATGCCGGCAAATATCTGGGGGAAAAAATCACCGATGCTGTCATCACCGTTCCCGCCTACTTCAATGATGCCCAGCGTCAGGCCACCAAAGACGCCGGACGGATTGCCGGGCTGAATGTGCTGAGAATTATTAACGAGCCTACGGCAGCCGCGCTTGCTTATGGCTTAGACAAGAAAAAGAATGAAACCATTCTGGTTTTTGACCTGGGGGGCGGTACTTTCGACGTATCCATCCTGGAAGTCGGCGACGGCGTGTTTGAGGTCAAAGCCACCAACGGCGATACCCATTTAGGCGGCGACGATTTTGACAAAGCGATCGTCGACTGGCTGGCCGCTGACTTTAAGAAAAATTACGGTATTGACTTACTTAGCGATAAGCAAGCGCTGCAACGTCTGACCGAAGCGGCCGAAAAGGCCAAAATTGAGCTATCAGCCGTTATGGAAACAACAGTTAATCTGCCGTTTATTACTGCCGATACCAGCGGCCCCAAACACCTGGAAGCCAAACTGACCCGGGCAAAATTTGACGACTTAACCCGTAACCTGGTGGAACGCTGCCGCATACCGGTGGAAAAAGCATTAGCTGATGCCAAATTGTCGGCGAAAGATATTGACGAGGTTATTTTAGTCGGCGGCTCTACCCGTATACCGGCGGTACAGCGGCTGGTCAAAGCCATGACTGGCAAAGAGCCTAATCAAAGTGTCAACCCGGATGAGGTTGTGGCTGTTGGTGCTGCCATTCAGGGCGGCGTTCTAAGCGGTGAATTGAAAGATGTGGTGCTGTTAGATGTTACGCCCCTGTCGCTTGGTGTGGAAACCTTGGGAGGAGTAATGACCAAGATCACTGAGCGCAATACTACCATACCGGCCCGCCGCAGCCAAGTTTTCAGCACCGCGGAAGACAATCAATCTGAAGTGGAAATCCATGTCCTGCAGGGCGAACGGGAAATGGCTGCCGATAACCGCACGCTTGGCCGGTTCAAACTGACCGGTATTCCGTTGGCGCCGCGCGGTGTGCCGCAAATCGAAGTGACTTTTGACATTGACGCCAACGGTATTCTTACTGTCAGCGCCAAAGACAAAGCGACCAACAAAGAACAGTCTATCACCATCAGCGGTTCCAGTAATCTGGATAAGTCTGAGATTGATCGTATGGTGGCAGACGCTAAACGGTATGCCGAGGAAGACAAAAAACGCCGTCAGTATGCCGAATTGAAAAATGAACTGGACTCTCTGGCCTACCAGGCCCACAATTTTGTCACAGAAAAGGGCGCCGCATTGCCGGCGCATATCAGCGGCCGCTTGCAGGCTGCCGTAGATGCAGCCAAAAAGCTTATCCAGGAAGACGCTGACATAACCAAACTGCGTCAAGCCAAGGATGAACTGGAGCAAGCCTACAGTCAAGCCAGTCAATATCAAGCAGGAGAAGCGGAGCCGAAGCCCGGCCGCCAAGCCGGTTCCAACAAGCGCAATGAGGATGTTATTGACGCCGAATACGAATAATAATAAATAGTAGCAAACGAGCAATTAACAGCCAGGAAAAGGGGTGATGAAAGCGATGAAATACATTGACTATTACCAAGTACTCGGTGTTCCCAAAACGGCAACCGAAAAAGAAATTAAGCAAGCGTACCGGCAGTTGGCCCGCAAGCATCACCCCGACCTTCATAAGGGGGAGGCCAAAGCCGAGGCGGAAGAAAAGTTTAAACTTATTAACGAAGCCTATGAAGTACTGGGTGATCCCGACAAGCGGGCAAAATACGATAAACTGGGCATGAACTGGAAGGCCGGCGATGATTTTACCTTTGATCCCGCTGGCAGCGGCGGCTTTACTTACACTTACCAGTCTCCGTCTGACTTTGATCTTGGCGGCTTTGGTTTTAGTGACTTTTTTTCCAGCCTGTTCGGCCAGGATTTTGCCCGCAGCCGCCGAGCCGGTGAACGGACGCGCAAGACGGATTACCAAGGCGAAGATGTGGATGCCGAAATCAGTCTGACCGTGGATGAACTGATTCATGGTGTAGAAAAAGAAATGTATCTCTCTGCTCCTAACCTGTGCGACGCCTGCCAAGGTCAGCGGTTTACCCGGCAAGGTCTTTGCCGCTCGTGTGGAGGCACGGGAATCATTGAAGACACCAAAACGGTCAAAGTAAAAGTCCCTCCGGGGATTCACCCGGGAGCAACCCTGCGCTTAAAAGGTTTAGGCGGCAAAGGATACGGCAACGGTCCTGCCGGGGATCTTTATCTTCATATCCGCGTCGCTGCCCATCCGACCTGGCAAATCAACGGCAGCGATTTGGAAGCTGAACTCTTCCTTTACCCGGAACAAGCCGTGTTGGGTGATAAAATGCAAGTCCCCACTCCCCACGGATCCGTTCAGTTAAAAATTCAGCCCGGCATTCACTCCGGCCAACGCCTGCGCCTGAAAAATAAAGGATTGCCCAAAGGCGGCAACGCTTTCGGCGATCTGTACTTTACCGTCCGTATCGACATCCCCCAAAACCTTTCCCAAGACGAACTGGAATTATACCGTAAAATTCAGGACTTGCGACGACGGTAAGATAAAATCATAATGACAGGAGGTAATCACGTATGACCCAGGATAAATTCACCCAAAAAGCTGCGGCGGCTATTCAGGAAGCCCAGCAGTTGGCAGCCATACATTATCATCAAGAACTAACCACCCGCCATCTCTTGTTAGCTCTGGTTAAAGACAATGAGGGCATTGTTGCGTATATCTTGGCGCAGCTTAATATTCAATACCAAGCGCTTCAGGCCAGACTGGAGCAACTTTTGAAAAATATTCCTTCGGTCCGAGGCCAAGACAGCGCTCTTAGAATGAACACCGCCATGGTCAGGGTGCTGGCGTTGGCTGAGAAACAGGCGTCATCCATGAAGGATGAATATGTCAGTGTTGAGCACCTGCTGCTGGCCATTGTGGAAGACGGCGACAGTGATGTAGTCGCTGCCTGCCGGGACTTCGGTCTGGCTAAAAGCCGTATTCTCCAAATCATTCAAGATTTTCGCGGCGGCCGCCATGTGACTTCCGACAATCCTGAAGAAAGCATGCAAGCACTGAGCAAATATGGCCGCGACCTTACCGAGCTGGCCCGCCAGGGCAAACTGGACCCTGTTATCGGGCGGGATGAAGAAATTCGCCGCGTAGTGGAAATTCTGTCCCGCCGCACCAAAAACAACCCTGTTTTGATCGGTGAGCCCGGTGTCGGTAAAACAGCTATTGTTGAAGGATTAGCCCGCCGTATTTTGACAGGCGATGTGCCGGAAGGGCTTAAAAACAAAACCGTTTATTCGCTTGACCTTGGGGCCATGGTGGCCGGCGCCAAGTATCGGGGTGAGTTTGAAGAACGCCTGAAAAATGTATTGGCCGAAATCACCAAATCGGAAGGCCGGATTATCCTGTTCATTGACGAACTGCACACCGTTGTGGGGGCAGGCGCTGCCGAAGGCGCCATGGATGCAGGCAATATCTTAAAACCCATGCTTGCCCGGGGTGAACTTCGCTGCATCGGTGCTACCACCCTTAACGAATACCGCAAACATATCGAAAAAGACGCCGCCTTGGAGCGCCGCTTCCAGCCGGTCATGGTGGACCAGCCGGGTGTGGAAGACACCATCTCCATCCTGCGGGGTCTGAGAGAACGGTATGAAGTGCATCATGGTGTAAAAATCAAAGATGCCGCGCTGGTGGCAGCCGCTGTTTTGTCTGACCGCTATATTTCCGACCGCTTCCTCCCGGACAAAGCCATTGACCTTGTCGATGAGGCGGCAGCCAAACTCCGCACCGAAATTGACTCTATGCCCAGTGAACTGGATGAGTCTTTGCGCCGGGTCATGCAACTGGAAATTGAAGAACAAGCTTTAAAGAAAGAAACTGACCCGTCTTCTCAGGAAAAACTCAGCCGCATCCGGGAAGAACTGGCCAACCTCAAACAACAGGCCGATTCGCTGAAAGCCCAATGGCAAATGGAAAAACAAGGGATAGTGCGTCTGCGCAATCTCAAAAAAGAAATTGAAACCGTACGCACTGAGATGGAAGCCGCTGAACGCAGCTATGATCTTAATCGTCTGGCTGAGCTGAAATACGGCCGTATGCCTGAATTGCAGCAGCGGCTCAAGAATGAAGAAGAACTGTTGGCCCAAAAACGTTCCCATAAGGTTATGCTAAAAGAAGAAGTCGATGAAGATGACATTGCCAAAATTGTCAGCCGCTGGACAGGAATTCCGGTTACCCGCTTGCTTACCGGTGAACGGGAAAAACTCATGCACCTGGAATCCATCCTTCATGAACGGGTGGTTGGTCAAGATGCTGCTGTTGTTGCCATAAGCGAGGCTATTATCCGGGCGCGGGCCGGTATCAAAGACCCCAACCGTCCTATTGGATCCTTCATCTTTCTCGGGCCTACCGGTGTGGGTAAAACCGAGCTGGCCAAAACGCTGGCCGAAGTGCTTTTCGACGATGAACGCAGCATGATCCGTATTGATATGAGCGAGTATATGGAGAAACACACTGTGTCCCGCCTCATTGGCGCTCCGCCCGGCTATGTAGGCTATGACGAAGGCGGTCAACTGACCGAAGCCGTTCGCCGTCGTCCCTACAGCGTTATTCTGCTTGATGAGGTAGAAAAAGCCCATAACGATGTTTTCAATGTTTTGCTGCAGATTCTGGACGATGGGCGTCTCACCGACGGTAAGGGACGCACTGTCGATTTTAAAAACACAGTCATCATTATGACCTCCAACATAGGGTCGCACGAAATTCTCAATAACGACTTCAAAGTAGCCAAAGAACGCGTGATGGACATGATGAAACGTCACTTCCGGCCTGAATTCTTGAACCGTATTGACGACATCATTGTATTCAACGCTCTCACCAGCCAACAAGTGGCTGACATCGCCGCCATCATGCTCAAAAATCTTAATAAACGGCTCAAAAAGCAACTTAACATTACTCTCTCTTGGGACGACAAAGCTCTCGCCCTGCTGGCCCAAAAAGGCTATGACCCGAACTTTGGGGCCCGCCCGCTGAAAAGACTCATTAGTAAGTTCATCGAAACCGAGCTTAGCAAGAAAATTGTTAAAGGCGAAGTACCGGAGGGCAGTATCGTGGAATTGAGCGCAGATGACGCCGGTATTCTAATTAATGTAGTGCTGGAGCCGGAAACAGTGTAAATGGCATAAAAAAAAGCCCATTCTTGCCTTTCCTTGACTTTTTTGCTGGTCTAACTTATGATCAAATAGGACACCTTCCTTGGATGTGAGATGTGAGAGCGGGGTGGGTGAGTCAGTTTTTACCGAGGGCGAATCCAGTTTGAGGATACCCTGTCGGTACGAAAGGTTTTGAAAGTTTGCCCAGAGCTATGAGACATAAGGGGGGAGGACTCGGTAATGAGTTTTCTCCCTTTTTATTTGGTCCCCAAAATGAGGAGGCGCGAGAATCATGTTATTATTAGACGGATATTCCTTAACATTAGAAAGTGTGGTCAAGGTAGCCCGCGAATACCAAGAAGCGGGGTTAAGTGAGCAAGGGCGTAAGCAAATCCTGGCAAGCAGGGAGATTGTAGACAAGATTTTAGAAGAAGAAAGTCCGGTATATGGAATATCCACCGGGTTTGGCGATTTTAGCCGGATCTTTATCTCCAAAGAGAAGCGGGAAAAGCTGCAAAAAAACCTGATCGTAAGCCATGCGACAGGCGTGGGTGAATATTTGCCAGAGGATGTTGTGCGGTCAGCCATGCTGCTCAGGGCCAATTCACTGGCCAAAGGCTATTCCGGTATTAAGCTTTCTACTGTGGAAATGCTCCTGCACATGCTGAACAAGCGGATATGCCCGGCGGTTCCGGCCAAAGGATCGGTAGGAGCCAGCGGTGATTTGGCTCCCCTTTCGCATATGGTATTAGTCATGTTAGGGGAAGGGCAGGCCTTTGTAAACGGCAAGTTGGTAAGCGGCGCCGAGGCCTTGGCACAAAGCGGCCTTACGCCTGTGACGCTGGGCGGCAAGGAAGGACTGGCCCTTATTAACGGTACCCAGATCATGACTGCTATAGGCTGCATGGTATGGCAGGATGCCGTCAATCTCATGAAGACCGCCGATGTGGCCGCCGCACTGTGTATAGAAGCGCTGCGCGGGACCCGTACCGCCTTTGATCCGCGAATCAGCCAAGTGAGACCGCATGCCGGGCAGTTGGCAACAACAGACAATATGCTGCGCCTGACGGCAAAAAGCTCCATTATCGAATCACATGTTAATTGTTCCAAAGTTCAGGATGCCTATTCTTTGCGCTGCGTGCCGCAGGTGCATGGCGCATCGAAAGATGCCTTGCGGCGGATGGAAGAAACACTTATGATTGAAATTAACGCCGCCACCGATAATCCGCTCATTATGCCGGATACCGGAGAGGCCATCTCGGGCGGAAACTTTCACGGGCAGCCGATCGCCCTGGTTATGGATTATTTGAAGTTGGCCCTGGCGGAGATCGGTAATATTTCCGAACGGCGCACCAACCGGTTGCTTGACACTCATTTAAGCGAACTGCCGCCTTTTCTGACGGCCTATCCCGGTGAAGATTCCGGTCTTATGATTACCCAGTACACGGCAGCTTCCTTAGTATCAGAAAACAAGGTGCTTGTTCATCCGGCCAGCGCTGATTCTATACCAACATCGGCTAACCAGGAAGATCACGTGAGTATGGGGACCATTGCCGCCCGTCAAGCCCGCGAAATTCTGGAGAATGTGCGCTATATACTGGCAATTGAGTGCTTAGCGGCTGCCCAGGGAATTGACTTCCTGGCGCCGCTGACGCCGGGTATCGGTACCGGTGCCGCCCACCAGGCCATTCGCCAGGTAGTGCCGCATTTGGATGAGGACCGGATGCCTGCTCCGGATATCCAAAGCATCTATCGGTTAATCGCTGACGGATCGCTGGTAGCAAAAGTGGAAGAAGCCATTGGCATACTGAAAATATAGTGAATATTGGGAAAAGGAAACGGCGTAAGAGGGGACGGCGCTGTTGGCGTAAGCATTGTCGAGACAGTTATGAAAAGAGGACAGATCGTATGGACGAAAGAGAAAAGAATCTAACATGGTAAATTTGGATAAAACTATCAGAGGGGCTATTTTTTTTAACTGGCCTGTAGTTAGCTGTTAGACTAAAAAACTCATTCAAGGATGGATAGTCAATGGAGACTGCCAGGTTTACACCAAAAAACTTGATTACTAGGTGAATTTTTTAACAAAACTGACTGGCAATTGCAGGAATCGGCATGCAAATAGTAGAAAGCTAAATGGGGAAAATATTCACATTTAACAATTATTGCCCAAAGAAAGACGCTCTATGAAAAAGGAGGGAACTTATCAATGTCCAAACAAATTTGCGAGTTGGCCTATCAAGGAGCATCGACCGCTGTTGGTGTTGCAGAAAAGCTGCTCACCGAGGCTATCGAAAAGCATGGGGCTGAAGCCCCGGTCAAGTACCCGGATACTGCTTACAAATTGCCTATCGTTACGGCGCTGAGCGGGGAAGAAATCCTAACGTTAGGAGACCTTGTTCCTGTTCTCAATCGGATTAAAACCAACAACCTTAAGCTTGAACCGGTCTTGGAAAATGCTCTCCTAGCCGGCGAAGCCACACTGTATGCGGGAGAAATCATCGAAGCCTTACGCTATATCGGTGATGGCAAGCCGGATGAAGCTCCCTACACTGGCTTTTTACCTGACCCCATATTGCGGAAGTTTGGTGTTCCGCTAGTTGACGGAACCATTCCGGGTGTTGCTGTTGTTACAGGAAAGGCCAAGGACAGCAAAGCCGGCGCAAAGTTGATCAAGGACTTGCAGTCAAAGGGCATCATGGTCATGCTGGTAAACGATATTATCGAACAATGCATAGAAGAAAACATCAAAGTCGGCGTTGACTATATTACTTTCCCGCTGGGGAAATTCACCCAAATCATCCATGCAGTCAACTTCGCGGCCCGGGCCGGACTTGCGTTCGGCGGTATTCCGAAAGGGGCCAGAGAACAAATGCTCGACTATCAGAAACGTCGTGTTCCTGCGTTCGTAATTGCCCTGGGAGAATTGGATGCCGTTACTGTGGCCATTGGGGCCGGCGCATTGTTCATGGGTTTCCCTATTGTCACCGATCAGGCACTGCCGCCTGAGCTAACCATCCCCGGCTTACTGGAGCCCCAACCGGATTATGACAAGATTGTACCGCTGGCTCTTGAGTTGCGTGATATTAAACTCAAAATAGTCGATATTCCTGTTCCCATTACTGTCGGCCCGGCGTTTGAAGGCGAAACCATCCGTAAGGCCGATGCATGGGTGGAATTCGGCGGTGGGCGGACTACCGGCTTTGAGCTGGTACGGATGGTCGGCCCGGATGATATTGAGGACGGAAAGATTCAAGTGATTGGGCCTGAGATTGATGAAATGCCGGAAGGCAGTCAGTTTCCCTTGGGCATTATGGTTGACATCTATGGACGCAAGATGCAGGAAGATTTTGAGGGAGTACTAGAACGCCGTATTCATTACTTCATCAATTACGGCGAAGGCCTTTGGCATGTGGCGCAACGCGACCTTTGCTGGCTGCGCATTAGCAAACAGGCCAAAGAAGCAGGTTTTAAAATTCGTCATTTTGGGGAAATCCTGTTGGCCAAATTCAAGTCCGACTACCCTGCTATTGTCGACCGTGTACAAGTAACGCTCATCACCGACAAAGAAGTCATTGAAGAAAAAATAAAAATTGCCCGGGATAAATACCAGAAACGCGATGCCCGGTTGAAAGGGCTTACCGATGAGTCGGTGGAGAACTTCTACTCCTGTGTGCTCTGCCAGTCATTTGCCCCTAACCATGTCTGCATTGTAACTCCGGAGCGGGTCGGCCTCTGTGGTGCTGTTAGTTGGCTGGATGCAAAGGCATCTAACGAAATCACACCAACAGGGCCCAATCAGCCTATTCCCAAAGGTGAATGCATTGATCCTGTTAAAGGCATGTGGAAAAATATCAACAACTATCTATATACGGCCTCGAACCGGACACTGGAAGAAGTCAATCTCTATACCCTGATGGATAGGCCCATGACTTCCTGTGGCTGTTTTGAGGCGATCATGGCTGTCCTGCCGTCAACAAACGGCATTATGGTTACAACCAGGGAATACACAGGTAACACTCCTTGCGGCATGACCTTCTCGACTCTGGCCGGAACATGCGGCGGCGGGGTTCAGACACCGGGATTCATGGGAATTGGCCGCCGTTACCTTGTAAGCTCTAAATTTATTCCCGCAGATGGCGGTCTTGCCCGTATTGTATGGATGCCGAAAGAATTAAAAGAATTTTTGCGGGATGATCTTGTTGAACAGGCAGTAAAGTCTGGCTTGGGTGCGGATTTTATTGACAAAATTGCCGACGAAACAATCGGTATTACGGAAGAAAGTATTTTACCTTTCCTTGAGGAAAAACAGCATCCCGCTCTCAAGCTAGAGCCGCTCATCTAGTAAACAACTCCGTCCCTTCGCACCGCCGGTACAGGGATGGAGTTGTTTACTAAAATAAAACCCCTCCAGTGTATGTCAACATAGCCATGGACTGGAGGGAGATTTATTCCTATGAAAATTACAGCTTACCACCGTTGGCGTGTAATTGCCGGATTAGACGTTCTTTAGAGTCTTCTAGATGCAGTTTAATTGCGGTTTTTAGATTATCGAAATTTTTGTCCTTTAAAGCTTTGATAATTGCGTAATGTTGATCTAGTGCACTAGTAACCATCTCTTTTGTAAATAGATCATTTTCTGCTGCCAGGAAGTGATAGTTCATCATGTCTAAATAAATATCTGCGTTTTTTTTATTACCGCCTAGCTCAATAAATGCCATATGAAACTGCAAGTTGTAATTTGTGCGAAGATAAGAGTCTAATGGTATTTGTTTAACGGAATTAGATGCTACTTCTAGGATAGATTCAAGTCTACTTACTTTCTCGGCATATTCTGCATCTGACAGTAGAGGCAGTTTTTCTACTACCCATAGCTCCAACATGAGCCGGGTGTCAATAATATCCAAAATATCTTCCGCTTCTAGAGCACATACGAAAGTTCCCACTTTGGATACTGTTTTTACCAGACCGTCCATTTCTAAACGGTTTAGAGCATCGCGTATAGGAGTGCGGCTTACACCAAGTTGCTTAGCAAGCTCGGGAATTGATAACTTCTGGTTAGGCTTAAATTGGCGCCGAGTGATGCGATCTTTTAATAACATGTAGGTTTTATCCCACAGATTAGTATTGTCAAGTTTGGGGAGATCCATGCTTCCATCCTCATCTTCCATGATTAATGTTGTATACAATAAAATCTTAGTGCAAAAAAACGATAATGTCAAACGTATTCTTAGTGCGATAGTTTATTACCTTAACAGTATTCAAAATATTATTGACAGTATGAATATTATGGTTTAATATGTAATTGTCAATTGTTGTATACAACATATAACAAAAAAATTCATTACAAGAGATGGTACAAAAGGAAGGGTGATATATGTAAGCCGTAAAGGATTATTACACCATGAAGACGAAAGCATTAACGCAAAAGAATTACACTTTCAGTGTAATCGGCTTAAACTCCAAGGCCGTTGAGCTCTTATGAAAGCTTGAATTCGACAAATAGCGACTGTGAGGTTGGACGCATATGAAAAAGGTAGTGCTTACTCACCGGCTTCATGAAGCAGGTATGAAAGTTTTGGAAGGTAAAGTAGAAGTAGCTATTACCAATACAGGCAAACCCCAGGAAATGCTGCCGGAATTATTTGACGCTGATGGTTTGATTATCCGGATTGGCTCCATTGATCGTGCTACCATGCTGGCCGCCAAAAATCTCAAGGTTATCGGCCGGCCTGGTGTTGGTGTGGACGATGTGGATGTCGCAAGCGCGACAGAATTAGGAATCCCTGTTGTTATCGCTCCGGGAGCTAATACACTTTCGGTAGCCGAGCACGCGCTAGCTCTTATTTTCGCGGCGGCTAAAGATATCCTCAACAGTGACAAGAAAACTCGCGCAGGTGAGTTTCACGTACGCAACAGCTATAAAGCCTTCGAATTATTCGGCAAAACATTAGGACTTGTAGGCTATGGCAATATTGGACGCGAATTGGCACGGCTTTCGTCCTCTGTCGGCCTGAAAGTCATGGTATATGACCCTTTTGTTAACCGGGAATCAATTGAAAAACAGGGGTATCAGTATGAGCAGGACCTGGACCAACTGCTGCGTAATGCTGACGTCATTTCCTTGCATGTGCCACTAACGGATAAAACCAAAGGGCTTATTGGCGAACGGGAATTCAATCTTATGAGGTCCACTGCTATCTTGGTCAATTGTGCCCGTGGCGGCGTAATCGATGAACAAGCATTGGCGCAGGCTTTACGAACCAATAGAATTCACAGTGCAGCTCTAGATGTGCTGGCAGTCGAGCCGGTACGCGCCGATGATCCGCTAGTCGGTTTTGACAATGTGATTATTACTCCTCATATGGCCGGATTGACTCAAGAAGCGGCAACAGGTGTAGCCACTATGGCTGCGGAAGGCGTTTTGGCAGTTATCAATGGGGAAAAATGGCCTTATGTAGCTAATAAGGAAGTCTATGACCATCCGAAATGGAAAAACAAGTAATTTTTATGACTTATTCATATATACAACATTCAACATATAACATTTGTTAAAACTCAGAAACAGGGGGAAAACGGCAATGCCCAAGCTAGTTAAAACCGATTAGCAATCGATGTTTTAGTAGGAAAATCAGTGATCGCTAGTACCAAGTCTCTTGCTATTAAACTAATCTAAAAAAAGGAAGTTGATAACATGTTAAAACCTCAAGGAATTATAACGCCAATCATTACCCCTATGACCGAAAATGAAAAGATAAACGAAAACGAACTGCGTTATCAGGTTAATAGACTTATTAACAGTGGGATTTCAGGGTTATTCCCGCTCGGTACCAACGGGGAAGTGTATGCTTTAACTGTGGAAGAAAAAGTTGAAGTATTAAAAATCGTAGTAGACGAAACCAAAGGAAGAGTTCCTGTATATGCGGGTACTGGGTGCATAAGTACGAGTGAAACCATTGCATTATCGCGACAAGCCGAAAAACTTGGGGTGGATGCTTTATCAATCGTTTCTCCCTATTTTGTTGCCGTATCTCAGGAAGATTTATACCGTCATTTTAGTAAAATTGCCGAATCTGTCAACTTACCAATCATTCTTTATAACATGCCTGCCCGGACAGGGAATAATATCGATTACACAACCGTTCGTAAATTGGCGAAGTATGAAAATATTGTCGGTATTAAAGACAGTAGCGGCAACTTTGACAATACTCTCCGATATATTGAAGATACGGACAGAAGGCTTTCTGTGCTGGCAGGCAACGATTCTTTGATTCTTTGGACTTTACTGGCCGGGGGCTGTGGAGCGATTGCGGGCTGGTCAAATGTATACCCCGAGTTGCTGGTAAGTATTTACAAATTATGGCAACAGGGAAATATTGAGGAAGCAAACAAGCGGCAAGCCAGTATTAGACCACTCAGAGATGTTATGAAGTTAGGCAACCCTAATTCAGTTGTCAAGAGGGCTATGAACCTTTTAGGTTATAACGTAGGACCAGCACGGGAACCAGTCAGTGGTGTCGATCCCAAAATAGATGAGGCGCTTTTGAAAGCCTTTGAGCTATATAAGTAAATAAATTGGCATTATTTTAACAATTTAAAAAATTAGGAGGCATATACGTGACTGAGACCCGTGCTAAAGAAAATTTCTAATGGCCGCTGGGTTTCATCATTCCACCGATGATTATTGCTTGCCTCATTGCGTTCATAGACAGAATGAATGTCAGTTTTTGTGATGGCCGGGGGAATGAACGAGGTTCTAGGATTATCGCTGACCGTATCCGGCTTAGCAGCAGGTATCTTTTCTTTGAATATATGGCCTGCGAGTTCCGGCCGGTTATATTGCGGAGCATGGCAAGAAAATTCAAGCGTCGTTTGAGTTAACTGCAGCCTGGTGTTATATGGAAAATTTTTCAAAAAGGAAGACATGTCGAAAGTTTAGAAAGAGGGAGAACAATGAGTGAAAAAGTAAACATGCAAGACCAGAAAAAGACCAATTTCCGATGGGCAGTTATTTTAATGATGTGGGCGGCCATTGCTATTAATTATATGGATCGGACCAATCTTTCGGCAGTAGCACCTGTCATTATGAAAGAATTCAATTTTACTTCTGTTGAAATGGGTTATATCATGTCGGCTTTCTTCTTTAGCTATACCTTGTTTCAAATTCCGTCAGGTTGGCTGGCTGACAGGCTTGGCCATCGTTTGGTCATGGGCGGGGCTGTTGCCTGGTGGTCAGCGGCGACTATGCTTATTGCCGTCTGCAATAGTTTGCCGGCTTTTATAGGCTCGCGCATATTGCTGGGGATAGGCGAGGCAGGGGCTTATCCTTGCGGCGCAGGGGTAACAGCAAGATGGTTTCCGGATAAGGAACGTGCCCGGGCAACAGTAATCTTTGATAGCGGCAACAAGATTGGTACGGCTTTTGCGATGCCTTTCATTGTCTGGCTTGCAGTTAGCTATGGCTGGAAGATGCCTTTTATTATTTCCGGTTTATTGGGTTTTATCTGGGTAGTTATTTGGTTGCTGTATTATACCGATCCTGAAAAAAGCCGTTATGCTAACAGAGCGGAAGTGGAATACATCCGTGATGGTCAGCAAATAAAAGAGGGGATCGGTGACAAAACCCAACCATTAAAATGGTATCAATTGTTGCGTTACCGTAACATCCGAGCAATGTGTATAGGTTTTTTTATGTCCAATTATGCTATTTATTTTTATATCACTTGGTTTCCCACTTACTTAGTAAAAGAACGGGGAATGGCTCTTGTCAAGATGGGATGGGTAGCGATGATTCCGCCTTTGGCAGCGCTAATGATGGGGCTTATCAGCGCCAGTATTGCCGATTACTTTTATGCCAAAGGTGTATCTAAGACCAGGATTAGAAAAATCTGTCTGGTAGGCGGCATGTTGACGGCGTCGTCGGTAGGGTTGGCAGGTTTTGTTACCACCGATGTTGGTGCAGTTGCCCTCTTGACTTTGTCTTATTGCGGGTTAGCAACTTCAGGACCTGCTCTGTGGACGCTTCCGGGGGACGTGGCACCTAGAAACATGACTTCAACCGTTGGGGCACTACAAAATTGCGTATCAAATATTGGCGGTATTCTAGGGCCGATAGTAACCGGGCATGTTTTGGCGGCGACCGGCTCGTTTATTCCGGCATTGGTAATTACAGGGTGTGCCACATTGATCGGGGCGTTAAATTATGCCTTTTATCTGGGAGAAGTCAAGCATATTGAAGTCGACGATGTTAAAGCTATTTAAGTATTATTAGAAAACATAATTTGCTCTCGCTCTGGTGAGTCGTAGAAAAGTTGGTTCTCCCAACCTCACCAGAGGCTTGGTGAGTTAAGTCTTTCATGGAGATGATAAGATGAATACAGCAATCTATTCGATGGCTAATGCGGGCAAGATTATCGCCGGAACGGGTAGTATCGAAAAAATTGCGGATGTAGTGGCAGGCTACAAAGTAAAAAAAGTGCTGATTATCACCGACCAAGGGGTGTGGAATGCGGGTTTGGTCGATAAGCCAAAAGCCATATTGAAAGATGCTGGGATTGGGGTAGAAGTCATTAATAATACGCCGCCCGAACCTGATATTAATCAGGTGAGTGAAATATTTGAGGCGGTGAAAAAATTAGAATGCGATTTGATTGTCGGCATCGGTGGCGGTAGCGCTATGGATGTAGCCAAGATTTTGGCGGTAATGTTAACCAATACACCTTCCTTAGGAGAATTACTAGAAGGTGCTAATATTGAAAAACGTGGTATTCCTACTTTAATGGCGCCTACTACGGCCGGAACAGGATCAGAGGTTACTCCTAATGCTATTTTTTTGGTGCCGGAAAAAGAAATAAAGATTGGTATTGTCAGCGAAAAAATGCTGCCAGACTGTGTTATTCTTGATCCTTTGTTGACCGTTAATCTTCCCAAAGCCATTACGGCAGCAACAGGAATGGATGCTCTGGCCCATGCCATTGAATGCTATATATCAAAAAAAGCCAACCCCTTTAGTGACATCTTTGCTTTGAAGGCGATAAATCTTATATCCCGTAGTATCAGGAAGGCCTATAATAACGGGCGGGATATTGAGGCCCGCCATGATATGCTTCTTGGAGCCACATTCGGCGGTATCTGTATTGCTACCTCAAGTACAGTTGCAGTTCATGCTTTAGCATATCCTTTAGGTGGCAAGTACCGAATTCCTCACGGCTTGTCAAACGCTATTCTTTTGCCCCACGTTATGAAATTTAATATGGACGCGGTAGGGGAAAAATTCAAGAATGTCGCCTCTGCTATGGAACTCCCGGTAGGAGGACTTTCAATACAGCAAGCTGCGGAAAAAATGATTGAAAATCTTTATTCATTAATTAATGATTTAAACATCCAAGTGAACCTGCAGGAAAAAGGCATCAGCGAAAGCGACATTGACTTCATGACGGAAGCCGCCTCGAAAGTTACACGCTTGTTGAATAACAACCCGAAACCTATGAATAAAGATGATATTCGGGAAATATACAAGAAATTATTCTTGTAGTACTTTCATTCCGAAAATAAAACTTCAGTGTCAGTGAAGGAGTTTTCCGCCATGACGGGCATTGGCATCAACCGGGTGCCCGAAGGTGATGCGCTATGACACCTAATAGCGCCTGCCCAGTATTGGGCAGGCGCTGCTTCATTACGTGACTATAGATGTCCATCGTTATCCCAATAGAACAATGACCAGGAAGTTCCCGTACGGCTATAATCAAGCACTAACCTATTATCCTGAAGATGAGAGATGGTGTGATGAATTTATCTGCTCACAATGGGTTCGGGGATTTATCTTGATGTTCTCCTCACGGTTCGGACGAAGAGGAAAAGTAATTGCTGCAATAAAATGTCTGTTTATAGTAATTTAATAATGATTTCATTGCGAAAACCCCTCATCCCTTAGGTGCTCGCAGAGAGTATTAAAACACCATAAACCCTTATAAAATCTAGCATTGCTGGTAATTTTCGCAGGTTTTTGTCATCAAAGCATCGAATCTTATCACTAAGAAAATTGTGTGAAGCAGGTGCTTATGTTTCGTAAAAACCAAGCTCACCAACAAGATCGGTTATTTAGCCATTATCATGATTTGGATCCCCGGCTGAAAAAACGCTTGCAAACAACGTGGGCTCCTGTTTTTTACAAACATGTCTTTTGCCAAATCGATGAAGAATCCTTCGCTCAATTATACTGCAGCGATAATGGGCGGCCCAGCTTTCCGGTTAACATCTTACTTGCGCTTGAGTTTATTAAACATTGGAAGGACTTAACCGACGAAGAACTCTTGGAACAAGCGTCATTTAATTACCAAGTAGCTTTTGCCATCGGTCTTAAAGACCTTGGTGAAGAATATGTCGCTCCCCGCACGCTTTATGAATTCCGCGAGCGCGTATATCGCCATGTATTAGAGCATGGTAAAGCAGGCGATCTCATTTTTAAGCAGTTTACCAAGCTAACTGATCATTTTTTTAAGCTAACCGGCGCCCAAACAAATGAACAGCGCATGGACTTTACCTTTGTATCTTCCAACATTCAAAAAGCCGGAAGACTTGCGTTAGCCTTTGACGTATTGTTTCATGCAGTAAAAAGCTGTCCGGAAGAAATATTGCCTGAAGCTTTTAAGACTGTACTCACTCCTTCCTTTAAGACCACGCTGCTTTATAAAAACAAAGCCAGCGGCCTTCAGTCCCGTCTTGAAGAATTGCTGAAACTAGGCTATGAACTGCTCTTACTAGTAAAAGAACATAAAGAAATAGCTTCCTCAGAAGTACGCCGTGAAATCACCAAGCAGGTTTTAGAGGAACTGGATCAACAGATAAAAAACGATAAAAGGAAACGATCTGGGTGGCAGGTTTGCCGGACTGGAGACAGTAAGGAAATCGTCACCTGCTTTGGCGCCGTAAGCTACAAAAGGACATACTACCGCCATAAAGAAACGGGGGAATATGCCTACCTGGTTGACAAGCAAGTAGGCTATACAAACCATATGAGGGTAGATAATAACGTGAAAGCTAAGCTTGTGGCATGCGCGGGAGAGATAGCTTACCGAAAAAGCGCGCAGAAGGTAGCGCAAGAGTGCAGAGGCGTAACCGTAAGCGGTCAAACGGTTTTGCACGCGGCCTAAAAGCAACTCGTGAGGTATTGGACAATATTCCGGTATTAAAAGGGCCAAAAAGCTTTTTGTATGAGGCGCTGCAGGGACTCTTTCCGGCTCTTGCATAAAAATTATGTTAACTCGTCCAAGGACGATGTCTTTTTCAAAAAAATCCTACAGTGTCTTGACACGGTCCTTATTTCCTCTGGCAGTTGATTTTCTTGGTTACTTTGTTTTAAACTATTCATATGGAAGGCACCTCTTCTGTATGGTAGTGTTGTGGCAATTTCACTATACCAGACATTGGGGGTGTTTTCCATTGTCAAGAAAGATTATTTTTTTGCATTGACGCTAACTGTTTCATGGCATTGAGCCAATTTTGGCTCTGCGAAAGTTGAGTTAGTTAATCCATAAAGTGCTATAATATTCTCAAAAGAACAGAGTGATCGGAGGTTAACAAATATGGGGTTAGCCCACAACCTGAACGATAGATACACCTATGCCGATATTGAAAAATGGCCTGAAAATGAAAGGTGGGAATTAATTGACGGTGTGGCCTACAACATGACACCGCCACCGGCTAGGATACATCAAAAAATTTCCGGTGAGTTATTTTTTTGGATTAGAAATTATTTACAAGGGAAAACTTGCGAAGTATATAATGCCCCTTTTGGCGTATGGTTCGTTGAAAAGGAACAGGATACACCAAATGCCAATAATTATGTAGAACCGGATATTGTTGTAGTTTGCGACAAAAACAAACTGACAGACAAAGGTTGCGTTGGTTCCCCTGATATGATTATTGAAGTGTTGTCGCCTTCTACTGCCGCAAAAGATATGAACAAAAAGATGAATTTATATGAACAAAATGGCGTTAAAGAATATTGGGTAGTTCACCCCACAGACAAAACGATTATGGTATTTCATTTAATAGATGGTAAATACAACAAACCAACAACTTATAGTCCTGAATACGACGAAGAAAGTATCATTAAAGTTGGAATATTTGAAAACTTGACTATAAATCTAAAAGAAATTTTTAATGAATAATAATACTTATGCAAGAATTGTTCTGCAATAACATCTCGAGGTTACCACAAAGCAGAATAGTCTAATTGCAGTCTTTGGGTTTGAGGTGTAAAATAAGGGTGTACGCGATATAAAATGATAAACGCATAAAAATTTTCGGCATCCGTGGTGTAAGACCGGAAGTGTATTTGTGATGCTGTTAGAGGCGTTTCTGCATTTTTTTGCGGAACGCCTTTTTGCATTTTTAGCGGAGTGGAGTAACGGTATTACCCCTCTTGGCATCTTCAAGTATAAAGGTAGGTAATAAGCCTATGTTTGTTGAACCGCTAAAATGTGCAAATATATAGTATCCAATAAAGATGTACAGGCGTGTTGTTAGTATAAGCGTAAGTCAAGCGCCAGCGGTGGAGCGTTACTAACAACACGCCTAGAAAAAAATCTTTATTGGATTTCATATAGAAGAAATGGTGCTATTGCATATACGCTGAATTTATACTATAAATTTTAAAAATATACTTTGAGTATCTGTTGCGGTGAGGTGGGTTTATGCCAGCCAATGTAATTCAAATTTTTGAGTATCTGTTGGCGCTAAAAAATTTGACAGTTCCTGTTGTAAGGGATATTGAAGATTACAATGATAAATTATGGTGGCAGTGGGAACTTCCAGTTGGTGAAGGCTGTTTATTATATCAAGATACTAAAGACGGCGATGCATGGCTTGAAGTTTATAAGCAAGTAATTGAAGCGCCTCCTGAACCACCTGTTGAATTAAAGGAATGGATAAAAGTTAAAGGTACGGAGCCTGATAATCCGCCGCAAGTACATAATAGTATTTCGAAATTGACTCATGCGGAAAAAGAAGAATTATCAAAATTACTAAAACAGATTCAAGAGCTCAAAGAAGGTCAATTATCTAACGATGATGAAAAAATCACCCGGCTAAAAAAACGAGCTAACGTTCTAAAGGAAAAAAATGAAATTTTTTTCCATGCAGAACCTGAGCGTGTAACTTTATGGGAAAATTGGGTAGATACACAATGGAAGCCTTGGTCTAAGGAAATGCTGTACCGCATCAAAGTTCAACGGCTATATGGAGAATTGTTTGCTCTGTACCAAAGGTTACAACGCGAGGGTGATGCAACGGAAATTATCTGGGGTCATGGTTTATTGGCTTGGAATGTTGGGGGATTTAGGGTTTGCCGGCCAGTACTTACTACTAGGGTTGAATTACAGTTTGATTCAAGAAAGGGATTGTTTAAATTAATTCCTACTAGCACAGGAACGCTTCTTGAATTAGATATGCTTAGCAATGTAGAACTCCCCAATTCGGCTCATCTTGTAGCGATGGAGCGGTTAATCCAGGATACTGGAATAAACCCTTGGGATGAAGCGATTACAAAACCTTTTCTCGAAGAATTGGGGCAGACCTTATCCGCAAACGGCAATGCCTGCCATGAAGCGGTTTCCGGTAGGGGAATACAGATTGGTGCAAATCCTTGCATCTATAATGCTCCGGTGCTATTTCTTCGCAGCAGGTCTGGCCGTCAATGGCAAAGCGAGCTACAAGGTATAATTGAGGAAATTAGGAATGGTCACTATATTCCAGAGACAATCGAGGCTCTAGTCACAGATGATATATCTAACCGGAATGCAAACTGTGATAACCACTTGGGAAACGAGCAGTGGAGAAAATTAGGGGAGGAACTGTTATTTCCGCTTCCCGCAAACGAAGACCAAAAAGAAATTGTTCGAAGACTCAGTAAGAATATCGGGGTTGTAGTGCAGGGTCCTCCGGGAACAGGTAAAAGTCATACCATTGTTAATCTTTTATCCCACCTTTTAGCTCATGGTAAGCGTGTACTAGTAACTAGTCAGACAGAGCGGGCTTTACGAGTGCTTGGTGACATGATTCGTACTAAACTACCCGATATAGCGCCCCTTTGCGTTAGTGTGATGGGTGGGGATGCGCGGTCTATGCAAGAACTTGATTTGTCTGTATCAAAAATATCCGAAGGTTTAGACCAGATGAATGTCGATACCCTTGAGGCAGAAATTGAACATTTGCGGAAAGACCTATTTGAATGTAAGCGGAAGATTGCCAGAATTAAGACGGAACTTGGACGGGCTAGTGAGAACGAAAATACAAAGGTTCGGTTTGCTGAACAAGACTTTACTCCTATGCAGTTAGCGGACTGGTTATCAACAAATCAAGAGGAATATGGCTGGTTACCGGATGAAATTGATGACTCTGTAGCTATACCAATTTCCGACGGAGAACTAATTAAGTTATATGGACTTTTTCAAGAACTTAGCCGGGAAGATATAGATAAGGTATTGCAGGTTCGCCCGCCTTTGGAGAAACTACCAACTCCTGAAGCTGTTCATGAAGTATATTCGAAATTATTAGCTTTTAAGGATAATAGTCTTTGCCGGGAAGATTTAATAAAAGGCTGGGTATTTTCAAAAGAAGCAAATGAAAAATTGAGTTTTGCCATAAAGGTTGTAGGTGACGCAATTACAAGACTTGGGTTGCTAAACGAAAAATGGCTATTAATGATTTTGGATGATATTGTACATGGTGAAAATAGATTTGAATATTGGCAAGTGATCGTGACAGATATTAAGGAAAAGATACGTGCCATCCGGGACATCGAAAATAGGATTGCAGAGTTTTCCGTTGATTTTTCGGGAGAATTTGATATTCGGCAGGTCAAGGAAGACGCCGAAATATTATTCGCTGAATTTGCGAAGAACAAGAAGCCAAGCCTAATATTTAGAATTTTTAGCGGTAAAAAAACGCTGTACATCCTTGAAAAGTTTAAGGTGAACGGCTCTAGCCTCCGCTCGGCAGAAGATGTAAAGGTTTTACTAGATCATCTCAATATATTAGAAGCGAAGAAGCGGTTTGTTTCTAAATGGAATAAAAGCATTAGCATCGTGGATGGACCATGTCTTAATGAAAATGATTCAAGGGTTTTACAGGTTTCCGAGAAATATTTGGGATTAATCGAAGTTGCGTTTAGTTGGAGAGCAGATTATTTGAATGCTCTTAATAATATTGCAGGTGTTATGAGACCACCAGGTGTTCTAAACTGGACGGATTTTGAATGGATAAACAAGTATAATAAAGGCCTTCATGCCTATAAAGAACAGATAGAATACAAAGAACTAACTCGCAATTTTGGGGAAATCTCAAACTTTCTAAAAAAAGGATTGTCAGTTGAGAACGCGCACTCTTCATGGGGAGCTCTTTATGATGCCTATCGTACGGGAAACATTAATAATTGGCGAGACATATTAGCCGAATTGCGCAGACTGAATTCTTTGGAAGCAAAGGTTAATGAATTGGTTAGTCTAAAAACTATGCTCAACTCAAGTGTGCCAAGATGGATTGTCCAGATAGAAAATAATGTGCGGTCTGGCAATGCTGTTCAACCGCCTTCCGGCTGGCGACAAGCTTGGGAATGGAAGAGAGCAGAAACTTGGCTAAAGAAACACTTTGTCAAAGTTAAGCTGGAAGAACTATATGAACAATTAACTAGCGCGAAGGACGAAGAATCAAGACTAATACAATCTTTGGTGTCAAAATCTACGTGGTTAGAACAAAATAGGCGCACAACGGACAGACAGAGGAGAAGCCTTCGTTCTTGGGTTCAGACAATTCGCAGAATAGGTAAGGGAACAGGTAAATACGCGGCAAAACACCAAGCCGATGCCAAGAAAGAAATGGCTGTATGTCGTGAAGCCGTGCCAGTGTGGATAATGCCATTGAGTAGGGTGATCGAAAATTTTAAACCTTCCGCGGAACCGTTTGATGTTGTGATAGTAGACGAAAGTAGTCAGTGTGATTTGTTTGCGCTTAGCGCTTTATTCCGGGCGAAACGGGCAGTCATTGTTGGTGATGACCGTCAAATAAGCCCTGAAGGCGTAGGAAAAGAGCTATCAGAAATATATAATTTAATTGACAGATACTTAATTGATGTTCCGCAAAAGGAAAGATTTACTTTACAAGATAGTCTGTATGATACCGCGCTAAGGGTATTTCCCGGACAGCAAATTATGCTTAAAGAGCACTTCCGGTGCGTACCGGAGATAATTCAATTTAGCAATGACCAGTTTTATGGAGGAAGTATTGAACCTCTTAGGATTCCTTCATCTGAAAGGTTAACACCTCCCATTGTCCCAGTCCGCGTTGACGACGGATTTCGTAGTCAAGGTTTATCTGCAATTAATGAACCAGAAGCGATTGCGCTTGTAAATAAAATAACAGAACTCTGCAGTAAAAAAGAATATGAGAACAAAACAATGGGTGTGATTTCGCTTCAGGGTAAAGATCAATCGTACATAATTGAACAGTTACTTCGTGATAGCCTTGGCGAAGCCGAGATGATAGAAAGAAGAATCATTTGCGGAGATTCTTATTCATTTCAAGGTGACGAAAGGGATATTATATTTCTTTCTATGGTTGCCGCACCGAATGTACGCAATGGGGTGCTTAATAAACGCACAGACGAGCAAAGATTTAACGTTGCGGCTAGCCGCGCAAAAGAACAGTTATGGCTCTTCCATTCCATTGACCTCAAGGACTTAAACCCAAGCTGTATGCGTTATAGATTATTGCAGTATTGTCTTGAACCGCAACGCACTCAATGCGAAATGGAAGATGCTGAGGAAATCTTCAGGAGGCACGGTTCCAGCCAATTCCATAAAGATGTTCATAGAATGATAATCGCAAGGGGTTACCGTGCCATCCCTGAATTCAAGGTTGGCACACATCCTTATCGGATTGATACTGTCATTGAAGGAATGAATGCACGTCTGGCGGTAGAGTGCGACGGTGATGAATGGCACGGTCTTGACAGATGGGAAGCAGACCTTGAAAGGCAGATGATACTTGAGCGAGTAGGATGGAAATTCTGGAGAATCAGAGGAAGCGTATTTTATAGAGACAAAGAAAAAGCTTTGCAACCGTTGTGGAATTTGCTTGATTCAATGGGAATCCGACCATGTTTGTGATAAAATAGCTGGTTAGAAAGTGATAAATCCGCTCCCGTGGCCTCTTCGCGGCATTCGGGAGCGGGAGGAGAAAAAACCGGCTGTTTGTCTACAACGTCAGAACAACATGATGGGTCTGCCCGTCATCGTACAATTCAACATAAGGGCCATCCTTCACGTCTTGCTCTGTAAGCGCAACTTGCCGCCCGTCAATTTGTAAAGCAGTTGCTCCGCCCGATTTGTGCGACGGATTTTTGACAGTAATAAGATAGCATGCACTGCCAAAACGGTAGCTGACGGAAAAATCCGGCCATTCGCAAGGAATGCACGGGCGAATGTACAGCCGTTGGCCACGGCGGCGAAGGCCGAGGATCCACTCAACACCCGCCTGATACATCCATCCTGCAGCACCGGTGTACCATGTCCAGCCGGCGCGTCCCCGGTGCGGCTCCGCCGTATAAACGTCTGCCGCCATGACGTAGGGTTCACCGGCATACTGCCGCACTTCATTGGGCGTGCGCGTGTGATTGAGCGGATTTAGCAGTTGAAACAATTCCAAAGCCTTATCGCCGTTGCCAAGCCGGCACCAGGCGATAATACTCCAAATAACACCATGGGTATACTGGGCTCCGTTTTCCCGGATCCCGGGCGGGTAGCCCTGAATGTAGCCGGGACTCGGATCTGTGCGGTCAAAAGGCGGCGTTAAAAGACGCGCGACAGAAAGATCCCGGTCCACCAGTTCACGGTCAAATGACTGCATCGCCTGCAGTACCTTCTCTTGCGGTGCTGCCCCTGAGAGGACCGACCACGACTGGGCGATGGCATCGATACGGCATTCCTCACTGTATATAGAACCCAGCCATTGTCCGGCATCGGTGAAAGCCCGCCGGTACCACTGCCCATCCCAGGCATGCTCATCCAGGGAGGAGGCCAGTTGTTTGCGTACATCCCGGTAGCGTTCCGCCTGCTCTAGCCGGCCGCGCTGCCGGCATAAAGCCGTGAACCGGTTCAGCACGTCACAGAGGAACCAGCCAAGCCATACGCTCTCACCGCGGCCCTCAGCGCCGACACGACTCATACCGTCGTTCCAGTCGCCGATCCCGATCAGCGGCAGCCCGTGCTCACCGAAGCGTTGTATAGCCCTGTCGATGGCACGTAAAGAGTGCTCGAAAACGGTGCCGCTCCGGGGAGAGATTTGAGTCGGCTCGTAGCGTTCATGCTCACCTTCCGGTAAAGGTTCACTATGCAGAAACGGCACTGCCTCGTCAAGGATACTGTTGTCTCCCGTATGTTCGACATACCGTCCGACGGCATACGGCAACCACAACAAATCATCGGAGAAACGTGTGCGGATGCCGCGCTGCGTCTCTTCATGCCACCAGTGCTGCACGTCGCCTTCCTCGTATTGATGTGCGGCGTGCAGCAAAATTTGCGCCCGCGTGAAGTCGGGACGGGAGTGCAGGAGCGCCAGAGAATCCTGCAGTTGATCGCGAAAACCATACGCGCCTCCCGCCTGGTAAAAAGCCGACCGTGCCCACATTCTGCAGCCAAGCGCTTGGTACAAGAGCCAGCCGTTTAATAGTAAATCCATCTCCGGGCAGGGCGTGGAAACCGAGATCTGGTCCAAAACACCATCCCAGAATTCCCGTACCAGTTCAAAGGCCTGGTCGCAAACCCGGGGTTGGCAGTACTTTTTAGCCAGTTTTACGGCGGCGTCCCGGGAATGTTCTGAGCCGAGCAGGATGTAGATTGTCCGTTCGGCTCCAGGCTCCAGGACGAGCTTGGTCTGCACCGCGCCGCAAGCATCATAAAGAGGTCCTGTTTGGCCTGACAGGCGCTCCCGGATCATAGCTGCAGGATTTTCCAAGGTGCCGCTCTGGCCGAGAAATTCGTTGCGGTCTGCCGTCCAGGACAGATCGTCCGCACCAGTGTTACGCTCCGCTTTGAATTCTGCCGAATTCGGCTGATCCTCAGGCGTTTCCGGCTGCGAATATATGCCTAAAAAGGCGCATGTATCGCGAAATGCCTCCTGGTACGCGTTGCGGGCCAGCATGATCCGGGCA
Source organism: Sporomusaceae bacterium ACPt (assembly GCA_041428575.1). GTDB lineage: Bacteria > Bacillota > Negativicutes > Sporomusales > Sporomusaceae > Sporomusa_D > Sporomusa_D carbonis. The sequence continues at coordinate 3,635,653 of CP155570.1, read as the reverse complement.
GAGTCATCCCACTCGGTGATGATGAAAGAAGCATTCGCCTGGCGCCGGACACCCAGCACCCATTCCGCGTAATAGGTGACGGAAAGGCGCCGCCGCCCGCCGCTCCTGTTCTTTAGCCGCAATTTGACCACCTTGACAGGATCATCCAGCGGAACAAAAACGGTCATTTCCTGTCTGATACCGTGCCTTTCGTGGCAAAAACGCGTGAAACCCCGGCCGTGGATAACAGCGTAGCTCGAGACAAAAGAACCGTCCCCTCGTCTCGGGGTGGCAGACCACAGTTCGCCGCTTTCTTCGTCCCGCAGATAGCACATTTCACCCGGTGGATCGAGCACAGGATCATTAGACCACGGGGTCAGCTTGCACTCACGGCTGCTCAGCCACCAGGTGTAGCCGGTGCCGAGTTCGGAGACAAGGCAGCCGAAACGCGGATTGGCGATTATATTGATCCATGGCGCCGGCAGATGATTGCCGTTTTTAAGCATAATCTGATACTCCCGGCCATCGGGCGAAAATCCTCCCCAACTGTTGAAGAATAGTAAGTCGCGCACATTGTTTGGCGCAGGCCCGGCGAACCTGTTTAACGGCGCCGTCGGCATGAGGAGCGCCGGCAAGACGGTAGCCTGCCGGGGCAGTTTGGACTGCGCCTTGAAGCTGGGACCGTCTGCCCGCAGTACAACACGGGCTGCGGCAAAGAGGAGTGTCCTGTCTTCGTCCGGCAGCTGACTGGCATTGATGATAAAAACCCCGCCTGGTTCTGCGCCGTGCCAGTTAACGACTTGTTCCACCGCCCGCCGCAGCGCCTCCTGCAAATCCTCCTGGTAGCCTCCCGCCGATTCGTTCAGAATCACCAGGTCGAAAAGTAACCCCAGACGGCGCAAATACTCGTGCCCGGTCAGCAGATTGACCACAAACTGTATATTGGCCCGGTTCTCGATGTGTACCAGGATCACCGGCACGTCGCCGGAAACTCCGTACGCCCAGAGGCCGGACTGACCTTTTATATTGGCAGTGATACTTTGCTTGCGCTCTTGTCGCAGCGGCGGAGTATACAGCACCTGGCCGGCGAAAGTTTGGAAAGCCGTAGCCTGGGCGGCTGTCAGGTGCAGATGCCGAAGTTCGATTTGACTGCGATTCCAGGCCAGTTGAAATGTTCGTTCCACCACCAGATCCCCCGAGAAACGGCTGACAATGTCCACCGCCTCTTCCTTCGTGCCTGCCACAGCAGTGACAGCAAAGAGCTGCACCTGTTCACCGGGCTCGATGCTTACCCGCCTCCGCATGATAAAGGCGGGATCGGCCACAGAGCCCACCGTTCCACGCAGGCGGGAACGGATTCCCTGCGGCAGGGCGAGCGTATGGCCCCGGCCGATAAAGCCGGCCCGGTCGGTCTCGTATTCTACCGGCCCGAGGGTTCGGCCGGCGGTCATCAGCGAATGCGCCGCCCATAACGGTTTTTCGTCTTCTTGGCGGGGCCTGCGCCGGGCCAGCAGGCACTGGGCATCCTCCACATATGCCGTTTTGATGAACAATTTGCTGAAAGCCGGGTGTGCATCGTCGGCCATGGGAGACGTCAGGGCCAGTTCAAGAAACGTTGTGACTTCAATGATTCGCGCTTCATTTCCGGCATTGGTAAGCGTCAGCCGCCTGACTTCCGCATTCCATTCCGGGGACACGCAGATGTCAAGGCTTGTCTGCACGTGTCCGTCCACGCGCATAAAGGTGGCCCGGTCAAGGGAGAATTGCACCCGTTGTTCGGAAGACGCCACACGGCACGGCTGAAACGCCGGCGACCATACCACGTTCCGGGTAACGTCTCGGATATACATGTAGCTCCCCCAGTTGTCCAATACTGGATCCTCCCGCCAGCGCGAGACGGCCAGACCTTCATACCGGCTGAACCCGCTGCCGCTGTTGGTCACCATGGTCATAAATGTCCCGTTTGACAGGATACACACTTCGGGTGCAGGTGTGTCCGCGCCGCGGTATTCGCGCAGGGTGCCGGTCGCTGCCGGCTCCGTATAAGGCGCATGTACACGGGCAAACGCGGGATGTTTAATAATTCTAGGCCGCGCGGGGATACGCTCCTGCAGCAGCAGCTGGGCTGCCTGCACGCGCTTGTCACGGTGAAAGCGCTCGGTTATTTTTTTCGGCGCCAGCAAGTTGGCCAGGGCGAGCAGGCTCATTCCCTGGTGATGGGCCATAAAACTGCGGATGACGATACTGGTCTGATTCTTTGGAAGCCGCTCAGAAGTGAAATCGACGGCCTCAAAGTAGCCGTATTTTCCCCGGGCGCCCAGCTCCTCCAACCTGCGCAAATCCGCCAGCCCTTGACGCTTGGCAAAGGGTAGGGCAAGGATTGTCGCGTACGGCGCCACAACCAGGTCTTGTTCGAGGCCGCGCTTGAATCCGAGACCGGGAACACCAAACGCTCTGTATTGATAGTTCATCTGATAATCAAAGGCGTAGTAGCCGGATTCAGAGATGCCAAACGGGACTCCCCGCTGGTGTGCGTACTCGATTTGCCGCCGGACCACCGCACGGTAGGTGCTGTCCCAGACGGTGTTCCGGTAGGTACGCATAAACAGCCAGGGCATTAAATATTCAAACATTGTCCCGGACCACGAGAGCAGCGTAGCCCGTCTTCCTACCCTGGTCATTGTCCGCCCGAGCGCATGCCAGTGGGACACAGATACATGGCCGAGAGCGATGGCAATAAAGCTTGACTGCCTTGCCTCTGACGCCATCAGGTCATACAGGATTGGATCAGGTTTACCCAGCCCTGCGTGGTAGCCCAGGTGGAATAATTTAGCTTTATGGTCGTAAAGCGGGCGGAAATCTGTCCCGCTCAGCAGCGCCTCTAAGCGGGTGATCAGATTTTGCCCGCGAAAAAGCCATTCCTCCCGGACGCTCTTGAGCGATGCTTTGCGTTTGTCTGCAGCTTCGCTTTCCAGTGCAGGCGTTAATTCCTCGGCGAAGGCAACATGCAAAGCTTCTGCCGCCTTACCGCGGACCTGATCGGAACCTGGTTTTCCGTCTCCTTCGAGGTCCGCCTTGAGCCATTCCGCCACCCCTTCTTTGACAGTCACTAAACAGACAGCAAAATTGCCGGAATCCACCGTTGACACGTACAGCGGCGACAATGGCTCGAGGGTGACCGTGTCGTACCAGTTGTAAAGATGGCCTTTCCATTTATCCAGGTGCTCCACGGTACTGATGGTGCGCTCCAAGCGCTCAATCAAGCCGGGCGTATCGATAAACCCGAAATCCCGCGCGGCCAGCGCACACGCGAGATAAAGTCCGATGTTGGTGGGCGAAGTGCGGTGGGCGATCCCGTTGGGCGGTTCCAGTTGAACGTTATCAGGCGGCAGCCAATGCTCTGTTTCGGTAACGTAGTCCTCGAAGAACGCCCAAATCTGTTGCGACAGCTTTCGCAGTTCTTCCTCCTCAGTCGACGCCAGCGGGCGCTCAGGCTGCTCTACGGGCCGGTTCAGCCAGCGGACCGCAAAGGGAGCAATAGCCCATAAAGTGCAAAGCGCCAGGCCTGTCCACCGCAGCGCCGGAACAGTACTGGCCGCCGCGGCCAGCGCAAAGAGGAACACCAGCGTATAACCTCCGTACATTCCCAGCAGCACAGGGTAGCGCCCGCCCCGGTTGCGGCGTTCAACTTCTGCGGCGCTCACCCATTCGAGCAAATGACGTTTCGACACAAATAAGCGGTATAGGGTTCTACTGATTGCGTCCAATAGCAGCCCGCTTTGAAACGGCATTGTCATTATGGTTACAAAAACTTGACCGGCTGTAGCCAGCAAACTCCGGGGACGCCAAATTGTCCGCCTGATCGCCGCCAATTGGCGAAATAGCGGCAAGAACAGTGTAGCGAACACAAAAGCAAACCAGCGCCCGGGAGAGCCGGGTAAAACGGTCAGACCAAGCGCCATTACTGCAAACAGTGCCGGCGGCAGTAAACTGTGCCGCAGATTGTCGATCATCTGCCAGCGGGTGAGGGGGGATAGATCCACCGGTAAAAGTGTTCCCCGCCGGTCGCGGACACGGTGAAACAGCCAAAGGATGAGTTGCCAGTCGCCACGCACCCAGCGGTGCATTCTCATCTGATAAGCGCTGAACGTAGATGGGTGCTCATCGATTAATTCGATGTCCGACAGCAGGCCGGCGCGTAAAAATCCGCCTTCCAACAAGTCGTGGCTCAGTACCCGGTTTTCTGGTATGCGTTCACATAAAACTTTCGCAAATGCGTCAACATCAAATATACCCTTCCCTGTAAAAATGCCCTGCCCAAAACCATCCTGGTATGGATCGGAAGCGGCAAAGGCGTACGGATCGATGCCCGGATCTGCCGACCATAAAGAAGCAAATCGCGAACGCAAGGCCGCGCCGTGGCTAATGCCGATACGCGGCTGCAATACGCCGTATCCCTCGATGACCCGTGTCCGCGTACCGTTTAGCCGTGGCCGGTTGTAGGGCAGATGCAGGGTGCCGATCATCCGCTGTGCGCTTCCCATCGGCAGATCAGTATCCGCGTCAAGGGTGATGATGTAACGGATACGCGGCAAGACGGCTGTGTCTCCGACTACAAAGTCGTAAGTCGTATCAGTCCGTCCTTTAAGCAGTTCGACAAATTCCACCAATTTACCCCGCTTACGCTCCCAACCCATCCACACTCCCTCGGACGGGTTCCACATCCTGCGGCGCTGAAAGAGGTGAAAAGTGCTCCCCCCCGGGCGGGAATACGTGCGGTTTAACGCCTCAATGCTGGAACGGGCGGCTGCAAGGATGGCAGCATCCCCGGGGAGTATTTCCGCGTTTGCGTCAACAAAATCACCCAGGAGAGCGAAATGGATATTCGGGTCACGGTTGGCCAGGTAATGCAGTTCCAGCCGGTCCGCCAATTCCTGCACCTCTTTGACGGTAGACCAGATGACGGGAATGACGACCAGCGTGGCCGCTTCAGGGGGAACCCCGCGCGAGAAATCGTATCGGAGCAGCGGCCGCGGCCGCCTGGCGCACTCTATAAGCCAGTGCGCCGCCGTAACGGCCCACTCGCTCGCGGGTAAGGACAGCGCCAGTATAATCATTGCCCGCTGGGCAGCGGTGAAGCTTGCGCCGCCGGCGATCCACCCGGCGAAACCGAGAAGGGCGGCCGCAAATAATCCGGTGAGGATGGTGAAATACGTGCCGGTGGCGCGGCGCAAAATTCCTATTTCCGGCAAATACCGGGGAGCACTGCATATTTTCAGCGCGTGCCACAGTTTCTTGACGCCATCCGCTTCGAGCAGGTAGTATGCGGCAAATGCCTGGCGCGGCAGTTCTTCCGGCTCTGCCGGATCACCGGCATTCTCAGCTACTTTCGCCCGCTTTGCGCACGCCTCTTTATATTCCTTTGCCGCAAGCTGGACGGCCTGTTGCGCCACCAGATTTTCCGGCACCCGCAGGCGGTGGGCCAATTGCTCAACCTGTTTACGCAGCACATCGCGGCTTGAAAAATCAAGAAGCGGATAATCGCCTGCGCTTTCTCCGCGCAGCGTGTGCTCAACCCTGCAAATCTGCTCAAATGGCTCGTGCCAGTCCAAACGCGAAATTTTGCGCAGACTTCCGATGAGGTTGCCTGTGGACATTTGATAGGCGGCCTGAAGCTGATACTCGTAAGAGACGATTCGATCGAGACTGTCAGGTCCATTTTCCAACTTGCACATCAGCCATTCCCGTACGGTTGCCGAATCGTCCGCCCACTCGCGCAGGCGCCTGACCAGGTGAACTACAGCCGCGCCGGAGAGCGGCATATCCTGGCCTGCTTCTTCAAGGGCAGCCTTTAGTACTTCCGGATTTAACTTCGACGGCTCCAGGCGCGCCAGCAGCCGTTCGACTACCGTACACACCTCCCGCCGTTCGCGGACCAGTTCCATGACTTCGGCCAAACGCCGGATCAAGGCGATACGCAGGATAAGCGGGACCGCCCACGCCTCCGCAATGGTCAGAACCGACACTTCCTGGTAAAAATTGATATATGAGATGAGCGAGTCCTCATCCAGGTTTCCGTCCACATGCTCGAGATAATCGGCACAGACAGACAGTATCCTTGTCTTGCCGGTCCTGCGTAAGTTGGGTAAATTCCGCAAGAAGGCCCCGGAAAGCTGCTGACGGATGACCAATACCTGTTCTTCGATGAACTCAGCATGATCCAAAAGCCATTCTTCCGCGGGCTGCGAACAGCTTGCATCGCCGTCCTGCAGGGAGCGTATAAACGCGCGTAATTCCTCGACGCCGGCATAAAACTCCCGCCACAGACGCTCTGATGGCCAGCGTCTCATGTAAGGGTCGTGGGTCAGTGCAAGTTCATGAGCTTTTTGGCGGAGTTGTTCAGTGTTTAGTATCATAGTCCTCCCGAAGAAAATCAGCGCTTGAAAAGTGATTAGGGATTTATTGCCATGCGATGCTGCGAAATCGCAAACATTAAAAATATTCCCTTTTAGGACATTAATTATTAATGTAAATTATCAAGCGAAAATCTTCATCAATCGGAAGGTCGGTAAGTTGGCATGCTAATAGCTCTGTAGCTTTTGCCGGCCCAATGGATGATATGCTAATAAAGGCCTAACCCCGTTTTGAATCTGGGTTTAGGCCTTTATTTTATTTCGAAGGAGTCAGAAAGTTGCTGTAGAAGTATATTTAGGAGCATTTTTGAGTAGGGAGTTCCGCCGTCCGGTAAGGGGGATTATGCTTTTGTGCAACATATGTTGCATTCGTTGGCGGAAAATGGCCGCATGGGCGTAGTTTTACCACATGGTGTACTGTTTAAAGGAGCAAGTGAAGCGCGGACTCATCAGCGATTATTGAGATGAATCTGTTGGACGCCGTCGTTAGCTTCAATTTAGACTTAATCGGCTTCATGATTTAGTTTCACGAATAATAGCGGTGATATTCTCGTAAATCTGTAAGAGCGTCTCTCTAAATTTTGCCACGTCTTCAGCGGGAATGCCCTGTAGCGCATTCTCTATCGCTTCTTCCTCCAAGACTGCCAGCTCATCCTGAATACTTCTGCCTTTATCGGTGAGGTAGATTAAAAAGGCCCGCCTATCTTGAGAATCTGTTTGTTTAGTAATAAACCCCTTACGTTCGAGGATATCGATCATTCTGGTGATGATTGTCTGGTTCTTTCCAGCCCGTTCTGACAACTCTTTTTGATTGATGCCGTCTTGCTCTGCTAAGCGATTCAATAAAAACCACTGCTCTGGCGTAATGTCATATGCCCTGAAGCGCGCGGAAAGTAAATGCGATACCTTCAAATCAGTATGGTGGATAATAAAGCCAATTGAGTTCTGATGCCGAAGTTTCATAGATCCTCCCAGCTTTATAGTACATGTTAATTATATATAGATTTGCCGGGTAATGTCCAATAGTTTTAGCGACTATTTTACCTGATAATATCGATAAACAAATGTTTCCTATCTATTCCAATATTTTCTTGACGGAATTATATAACAAGTATATAATTGATATGTATAGTAAATTGTGAATTTTGACAATTGCAAGTGTATGTATATCGGTTGAGGTTAACAAATTTTAAGGGAGGCAAGTGCATGGCATATGCAGATTTGCGCCAGTTTCTGGCTAGGCTGGCAGAGGAAGGGCAGTTGGTGCGAATAACTGAGGAAGTACTGCCTGAGCCGGATATCAGGGCAATTGGCCGTGCAGCCGCTGATATTGGGGAAACCGGTCCGGCAGTAATAGTTGACAATATCAAAGGCTATAAAGGAAAAAAAGTGGTATTAAACGTTCATGGTTCATGGACTAATCATGCGTTAATGTTCAATCTTCCGGCCAATACTTCGATTAAGGATCAATTTTATAAAATAGAAACCCGCTGGGATAACTATCCGGGAGACTTAATATGGACTGAAAACGCCCCCTGTCAAGAGAATATAATTACAGAAAATATTAACCTATATGAAATATTACCATTGTTTCGTATTAATAAAAATGACGGCGGCTTTTATTTTTCCAAAGCCTCGGTAATTAGCAAAGATATTGATGATCCGGACAATATTGATAAATTGAATGTAGGTACCTACCGGGTACAAGTGCAAGGGCCGGATACTTTGGGCATGCAGGCGTTAGTCTTTCATGACCTTGCCACCCACTTGCGCAAGGCTGAGGAAAGAAATCAACCGCTGCCTGTAGCCGTATGTTTAGGGGTGGATCCGGTACTGTCCTTTGCTGCGAGCACACCGCTGGCTTATGACCAGTCAGAATATAAATTTGCCGCAGCACTTAATGGTATTCCCCTGGAGCTTACCAAATGCGTAACTTGCGATTTGGATGTCCCGGCCGGAACCGAATATGTCATTGAGGGAGAAATACTTCCCCGGGAAAGATACCCGGAAGGTCCATTTGGCGAGTTCCCCGGCAGCTATTCAGGGGTTCGCAATCAAGTGAGAATTAAGGTTAAAGCTGTAACTCATCGTAATGACCCAATTTTTGAAAATCTGTATATCGGTAAATCCTGGACTGAGCATGATACTATTGTCGGCCTAAACACCTCCATCCCGCTTTATCGTCAGTTGAAAGACACCATACCGGAAGTGACGGCGGTAAACGCAATGTACCAGCATGGGCTTACCGCCATTGTCGCCACAGGCAACCGGTTTGGAGGCTATGCCAAGTCTGTTGCTTTCCGTTTAGCCTCCACCCCGCACGGTATATCTTATTGTAAAAACATTATATTAGTTGATGCCGATGTTGACCCGTTTAATATGGCACAGGTCATGTGGGCCCTGTCAACCCGCGTTCGCCCCAGTAAAGACGTAATAGTAATTGCCAATACACCGGGAATGCCTTTGGACCCGGCTTCCGAACCACCGGGGATGGGCGGGAAGGTTATTATTGACGCCACAACCCCTGTAGCCCCGGATGAAACTTTACGTGAGGTCCATATGCTTGAAAAAGTTGATAAAGCCGCCTATTATCAGGAAATGATTAACAATCTGCAAAAACAGGTACGCTGAATAATGCCAATGTAAGGGAGGTTCAACAATGAAGTGTGCGCGCTGTTTATGTGACACCGCCGATATTGTAGCCCATGCTCCGGATGGCAGCAATGCCTGGACGGTAGCCTATTGCCGCCGCTGCAATTTTAGCTGGCGTAGTTCGGAAGAAGAGGAGGTAATTAACCCGGAAAAAAGAGATAAGGCATTTCAGTTAGCTGACGTTGACTTGGGAGACTTGCTTATTCCTGTACCCATTCCGCCGCTTGTAAACAAGTAACTCCAAATATCTAATAATATAAGGAGGGTGTCGTAATGAGTTTTCCAGGTGGTTATCAAGGTAAAGTGCTGCGGGTCAATCTGACTGAAAAAACGTTTTCTGAAGAAACTCTCAGCCGGGAAGTAGCCCGTAAGTTTGTCGGTGGAGCCGGATTCGGCATAAAGTACCTTTTTGATGAAGTAGATCCCGGTATTGATGCTTTGTCCCCTGAAAATAAATTGATTTTTGCTTCCGGCCCGCTTTCGGGCACAAGTACTCCTTGTGCCAGCCGCATGGCGATAACCACTAAATCGCCGCTGACAGGAGCAGTCGGCATGAGTCTGACCGGCGGTTATTTCCCGGTGGAGCTGAAGTTTGCGGGGTATGATGTACTAATTATTGAGGGTAAAGCAGATAAGCCTACCTACCTTGCTATTCAACCTGGCAAAGTGGCCTTCCGTTCGGCTGAGCATTTATGGGGTATGAATACTTTCGATACCCAGGAAGTCCTGAAAGGTGAGCTGGTCGATCAGGGCTACCGGATTGCCTGTATCGGCCCGGCAGGAGAAAACTTATCGCGCATTGCCGCAATAATCAATGAACGCCGGGCTGCCGGCCGTAAAGGTGTGGGCGCTGTTATGGGTTCAAAAAACCTTAAGGCTGTGGCTGTACGGGGAAATAAGGCGGTGTCTGTGGCCGACAATACCGCGTTTAATGAAGCAAAAAAAGAAATGCTTAAGTCAATGAAGGATAGCCCGGTTTTGTATAGCGAAATGTCTAATTTGGGCACGCCTATGGTTGTCGAGGCTACCTGCGGTTTGGGGATTTTTCCGGCCAAGAACTGGTCGGCTACCGGTCAGTGGGAGCCTGTACAGGAACTTGGTATTGCCGCCAATAATTCCCGGCGTACCGGACGCGAACATTGTTATATGTGTCCTGTGGCCTGCAGTCAGATGAAGCTGGTGCGTGAGGGCCCATATGCCGGGGCTATGAGTGTGCCTGAGTTTGAATCAATGTATTGTTTTGGCGGACAGACAGGCGTAGATAATATTGACAGTATCATTGCCGCCGACCGGCTTTGCGACGAGCTGGGGCTTGACACCATGTCTGCCGGCGTGACGGTGGGCTTTGCTATGGAACTGTATGAAAAAGGAATTATCACCCAAGAGGAAACCGGCGGCATAGAGCTTAATTTTGGTAATCACCAGGGGATGGTGGCCCTGATAAAGCAGATGGCTTTCCGTCAGGGTTTTGGCGATGTACTGGCTGACGGGGTCAGGCTGGCAGCTAAGAAAATTGGCCGCGGCAGTGAAAAGTATGCCATGCATGTTAAGGGACTGGAATTGCCGGGTTATGATGTGCGCGGCGCGAAAGCGCATGGTCTGGCCTTTGCTACAGCATATACCGGGGCTGACCACAATCGCGGCTATGCTTTTCAGGAAATATTTGGGATACCTATACCCAAAGCCGTTGACCGGTTTGCTATTGAGGGAAAAGGCTGGCTGACTAAATGGAATCAGGATGTTCGGACTGCCACCTGCGACTGCCCGACTATGTGCGCATTTCTACTGGATATGGCTGTACCGGCGACGGCAACTGAGAATAGTGCCAGATTGCTCACGGCGGTGACCGGATTTGCGTTTACGCCGGAAGAAGTTTATCAGGTTGGAGAACGGGTTAACAATCTTGCCCGGGTCTATAATGTCAGAGCGGGCTTTAGCCGGAATGACGACTCCTTGCCAGAACGGATTATGACCGAGCCGCTGGCTGCAGGCGGGTCGAAGGGCAGCTATATAAGCCGGGAAGAACTCAGCACCATGCTTGACGAGTACTATGCCGAGCGCGACTGGACTAAGGACGGCCTGCCCACACCGGAAAAGCTTATTGAGTTAGGATTAGATGAAGCGGTAGCCTTTGTGGCCGGTGAAGTTGAGGCAGCGGCGGCCAAAGAGGGGAACTAGGTTTGTGGCTGTCATTATTGTCAAAGCCGTGTATGAGGTCGCCCGTATTATCGGCGGCTACCGGCAGGAGTTGGAACTGACAGGACCGGCGACAGTAGCGGATGTGCTGGAACTACTGATTGTCCGTTATGGCCGGGAATTGGCAGATAAGCTTCCTGGTGATAACCATGCTCTAAGGCAGACGCTCATCTTTGTCAATGGCCGCAATATCGCTGGGCTTGATGGGTGGCAAACTGTTTTACATGATGGGGACGAACTTTTTATTATGACACCTCTCGGGGGCGGGTAGTAATATAGGAAAAGTAGAAGTGGAAAGTACTATGGAGGATTAGAAATGTTAATACGCACAACCGGCTCTGAAAGAGCAGCGGTGCCGCGACGTCTTGTTGTCGGCATCAGCGGCGCAAGCGGGGCGCCAATTGCCATAGAACTTCTTCAGGAAATGAAAAATTTCCCGGAATGGGAAACACATGTTGTCATTAGTTCTGCGGCTGAATATACAATTAAAAGTGAAACAGACTATTCTCTGGCAGAGGTGCAGGAACTGGCCACCAAGGTTTATTCTCCCCAAGACATTGGCGGTGCCATTGCCAGCGGTACATATAAAACCGACGGGATGGTAGTTGTGCCATGTAGTATGAAAACGCTGGCGGCAATTGCCAACGGCCATGCCGATAACTTGTTAGCACGGGCAGCTGATGTAACAATTAAGGAACAGCGAAAACTGGTATTAGTCACCCGGGAAGCGCCCTTAAGTCCCATTCATTTAAACAACATGCTGACTTTGGCCAGACTGGGCATTGTAATTCTGCCGCCGGTATTGACCTTCTACAATCAGGCGACAACAGTAGCAGACATGGTCCGGCATATTGTTGGCAAGATACTGGGCAACTTCGGGCTGGATATAGCCGGCTTCAAACGTTGGGGCGAAGACCAATGAAACACGATACGAGCCTGCCTGTTGCATATCACTCAAATAGAATAATATTAAAAAGAACAAAAGCTCACGTTTGCTGTTTGCAATCGTGAGTTTCGTTTTTTTCTTGCCAAAAATACCTTCCGGGTACTAAGCATGTTTGCAGCTAGGCATTGGCCAAGTTTTAGCGTTGTTTGGTAGTTGTAGGTTCTCAAGCACTTTTAGAAAAAGTGGGATTGCGGGGTTGCGATGTTCTCTTTTCCAGGTAGCCGTTATATTATTGTAAGCATCTTCGCCCTCCATATCAACTAAGCAAATATTATGGTTAATTAAACCAAACAATGCGGGATCTCTAGAAATAAATGAAATACCGACACCAGCCTCTATTTGCCAGATTACGCTTTCCATCCGCGTCGTTTTACTGATAATATTTGGTACAAATCCTCGACTTTCGCAAAAATTCATGAACCAGTCAAATCCTTCCGGGCACTCATCTTCGGAAAGTAAAATGAAGGGATCTTGAGCTAAAGCCGAAATATCAAGAGAAGTTTTGCCGCTGTAGGGATGGCCATTAGGCAAGAGAAAACATAAGGGAGTTCTATGAATTAACCGCCGCATAAATCCGTTCGATTTACACTCATTTCCCAGAAATACGGTGAAGCCGAGATCTAATTCTTCCCGTTCTAAAGCGTCTTTTATCATTTTAAGGGTAAGTACGCAAATATCTATACTTATTTGAGGGTAAAGAGAACGGAACCTTTTTAGAGCCTGGGGTAGAAATGCACTTTCAATCCCAAAACAGCCGATTTTCAGGCTTCCGCGTATTCCCTGCTGAGCTTGGCGGGTTTTTTCAATAACTTCGGCAACCTGGTTGATCAGGTTTTTGCCTTCTTTTAATAAGGTTTTACCCGCTGCCGTTAATTCAAGTGAACGGTGGTGGCGAATAAACAAATCAACGCCCAGCTCGTCTTCAAGATCGGCAATTTGTCTGCTTAGCGCCGACTGGCCGATGAACAGACGCTTAGCGGCCTCAGTAAAACTCAAATATTGAGCAACAATTACAAAGGAACGCAAATGATGGATATCCACGGTACTCCTCCTCAAGTCGCTACACCCATGTACTTATAATAATAATATAACAGTTTCCAAAACGGTAGGTAGTTCAAGATAAATTACCTATGTTTTTTGGGCATGCTTGCCCGTGATTTTGCGAATTTGACAAAGATGGCATATTCTACTAATATCAGACTTGAAAAACGACTTAGGATTATGTTGATCACGTGCACGAGAGGTTTCATATCCGCTAAGTCAATTAAAATTTCTGAACCGATACAAAATGGGGTTGGAGGTATATAGCCAAATCACTTTTTTGCTTGAGTACTCCGGGTATAAAAAGTATTAGGGAAGGCGGGAAAAATGATGAGAAGAACGTTTATTGCTCTGATTGTGTTAAGTGTTTTTTGTCTTTCCAACGTGGCTTTGGCCGCAGGCGGTACATTTAACGATGTTCCTGAGAAACATTGGGCCTATGAAGCTATCAACAAGCTCAGCAAGGATGGTATAATTGACGGTTATGGGGATAGTATGTTCCGGGGCGATAAGCCGCTTACCCGCTATGAATTCGCCGTATTAATTGACAAAGCATTATCACGATACGACCAAGCCAGCGACGCCGATAAAAAGCTCATTGACAAGCTATCGTCAGAGTTTGCGGCCGAACTGAACCGTATGGAGATCCGGGTGAAAAATCTTGAGGATAAGGCCCCGAAAGTTGCCTTCTCAGGCATGGTTATTGAACGGTATGATTATACAAAAAATCCCGGTCAATTTGCAGTTAATGATCCCCGGCCTGAGTTAGTAGGCATCAAAAATAAAAAAGTGCTTTTCCGGCACCGGGTTGACCTGAATATGATGGCTGATGTGGCGCCAAATATGAAATTTATTGGTAGTCTGTATGCGGAAAACGTTGCCGGAACACATCCTAGTAATACATATGCTTCGTTAGATGTCGGCTATTTAACTGCTGCTAATGTCGGCATGTTCTCTGAAGTCAGTGCCGGCCGGATGGGAGAATTACTGGGCAAAGGTCTGACTTTGTGGAGTCCTTATGTAGATGGAGTGCGTGTCGGTTTTGGTAAGGAAGTAAAAGTCAGGGCGGCAGTTGCCAGCGTATATCCTTTGCAGTACTACTATGGTGATGTGGCTTATGCTGCCAACAAGAACTTGGACTTTACCTACGCCTATTTGCAAGACAAGCATAGTGAAACATATAAGACATCTGCGGTTGGCGCCACTTACAAAACAGATAATGGTTTGGCGTTAAGCGGCGAGTATGGTGACAACAACAGTAACAGCAACTCGAAAAAGGCGTTTTATGTTTCCTTGAAATATAAAAACGTGAATTCTGAGCAAGTCGGTTCGAGTGCGGTGTGGATCATGTATAAAAAGGCTGAACCGGGATTTGACCCATACTCAAATGCTATATTGACCTCAACCTGGAACCAGACCCTCGGCCCAGCCGGCGGCAGGGCTGATGATATCAAGGGATTTGAGTACGGTTTAGCTACAACGATATTTCCTCATGGCGTTTTAGAAGTGAAATACAATCCGTTAAAATCCTATGACGGTAAAACCGATAATACCTACCTTGTTTCTCAACTGACATATACTTTCTAAACAAACGGTAAGTTGTTAACAGGTATGTTGTGATACATGCTTCATGTATCGGACAAAATAACAATGATTAGGAGTGATAGTAATGAAAACAAATCAAGAACTCTATCAAGAGCGTCTAACAAGGTTGAAAAAGGCAATCGCCTTGGAGCAGCCTGACAGAACACCCTTAATCCTCATGATGGACGCATTTTGCGCCCACCACGTGGGAGTAAAGATGTCAGATTTTTGTTCAAGCTTTGACATGGCCAATCAAACCATGCTTAAGTCACTGATCGCACTGGGCGATGCTGACGGGATTAACGCTCCTTTTGCCGCCGCTTCAGTATTCCCCTTGATCTTTATGGCTCATGTCAAGCTTCCCGGACGCGAGCTGCCGGACGATGCTTTGTGGCAGCTTGATGAGAGGGAAGTTATGACTACCGAGGATTATGATACTATCCTGAATAAGGGCTGGGGCCCCTTTATGCGAGATTATCTTGTCAATAGACTTAATTACCCGCTTGATTCCGTCCTGGAAAATTTAGCTAATGTACCCAAACTGGTCAAGAACTTCGAAGATGCCGGTTATGTCGTTTACTCGCCGTTTGTTACTGCAAGTATTACCGAATATCTTGGCGGCGGCCGTTCTATGCCTAAGTTTATGCGGGATTTATTTAAAATGCCGGATAAAGTCGAGGCTGTCTTGGATGTAATCCAGCAGGAAAACCTTGAGATTTTACGCCAGCAGATGCGGGCGGTTAAACCTTTGATCGTGTTTATTTCTCCGGCCCGGGGCGCCAGTGAATTTTTTTCGCCTAAGTTATGGGAGCGTTTTGTTTGGAAATACCTTAAACAGGCAGTTGATGTCATTATTGAAGAGGGTGCTGTTGCCGACATTCATATTGATTCTAACTGGGAACGCGACCTCAATTACTTCACCGTATTTCCCAAGGGAAAATGCGTATTTGAAACAGACGGTGCGACCGATATTTACAAGGTTAAAGAAGTTGTTGGCGACCGTATGTGTATCAAGGGTGATGTTCCTGCTGTTAAGCTGTCGCTTGGTACACCAGACGAGGTTTACAATTACTGCACACGCTTAATTAAGGATATGGGCCCGGGATTCATTCTGTCTTCGGGATGCTCCATACCGCCGAATGCAAAAGTCGAAAATGTAAAAGCTATGATTTCTGCTGTTACCGGTAAATAGTGAATTAGGCGGCAGTGGCGTCTGGTTATTACAAATGACCTGCGGCCGGAGCCGGAATAGAACCGCCTAAATAAAATTATTAGGTTAAAACCCTGGAAGCATTACGCTTCCGGGGTTTTTAGGTCTTGTCACTATTTAAATGATATATCTCACTTCTGCTTCTCTCCCGGGGCTACCTTGCATTTAAAACCACCTCAAGGCTAGTATATAGTTTTAGGAAATAACAATATAACCTCTACTTTTTTTGTAAAATTATGCAGGTAATTGCCACTAACTATCGAAGTAATACTATGTATGGTTTGAGAAAAAAATTTATTTAACTGGAGGTGCCAAACTGTTTTGAGCATCAAAAATAAAATTATTGCGGTTATGCTTTCCTCCTTGCTTGTCACCACCATATTGGTAAGCGCCTTACAACTGTATACCGTATATCAAATGTCCGGACATGATTCAACGCTCAACATGGAAATGCTTAATGGAATTTATTCCGGCATCAAAAGCAGCGCACTTGTGTTGCTTGTCGCCTTGATTATCGTCGGAGTCGGTTCATGGTTTATTATTGGGAGGTTGTTTCGCCCGCTTACTGCCCTGGCTAAGGAGGTATCCCGTTTAGGCCAAGGCGATCTCACCCTGGTCATCGATAATAAATCGCAGGATGAAATTGGTCAGTTGGCCAATGTCATCAACATGACTGTGCAGAGCCTGCGCAGCATTGTCGGCACTGTGCAGAACAATGCGCAGTTAATCTCTTCAGCCAGTGAAGAATTATCCGCTACTACCGATGAAGCGGGCCGGGCGGTTAATCAGGTTGCCCAGACAGCGGCAGAAATAGCTAAAGGCGCGGAAGAAACGGGACGAATGGTACAAGATGCCGCTAATCGAACAGCTGAACTCAGTGAACTTGCCAGCTCGGTGTCCCGGGAAATGCAAGTATTAAACCAAAACGCCCAAGCTATCGGGACTGCTGCGGAAAAAGGTCAGACAGCCATTAATCGGGCAACAGAAGTTATTCAAGGTATTGCCGATACCACTCAAACCAATGCCAACCTGGCTGGTAATCTCAGTACAAAATCCCAGCAAGTCAGGGAAATAGTGGAAATGATCAATGCTATTGCCGGGCAGACCAACCTGCTGGCACTTAATGCTGCCATAGAAGCCGCCAGGGCTGGGGAGCACGGTCGCGGCTTTGCTGTTGTGGCCGAGGAAGTGCGAAAACTCGCGGAACAGTCAGGCCAGGCCTCCGCGCAGATTGGCGCCATTATTCACGAGATGCTTAATGACATCGACAAAGTAGTAAGTGAATCCGGCAAAACAACTACAGCGGTTGCCAACGGAGTTACTACTATTCTTGAAGCCAACACCAGCTTCAATGATATCAACGGGCATATTTCCGCCACAATTAATAAAGTTGCTGTCGTTGCCCAGCTTGCTGACCGGCAGGCCCAGGCTTCTGCGTCTTTGAAAGAAGCGGTGCAAAATGTGGCTGCCGTGACCGAACAATCAGCCGCCGCAACCGAAACAACCGCAGCCAGTGCCGAAGAAGTCAACGCCTCTGTTGAAGAAATCGCTGCCAATGCCAATTCGCTTAACCAGGTAGCTGGCGAACTGCAGGATGCGGTAGCTAAATTCAAACTGGTTTAGTTATAAAGATCAACGGAATATAAAATACCACCTGTCGATAGACAGGCGGTATTTTTTTTACGACACCATGGGTAAAACTAAAAAAACAAGCATAGCATCACCCGTAAGCTGAAATTTCTTTTTCGCACCCAGCTGATTAAGTTAATTACGTGCTATCTATATTTTGACGTCAATAATGGCGGATACACCAACACCTTGTACCCGGCTAAAGTTTATGGGGTTGGTGCTGTCAATAGGCACCAGGGCTTTAACCCGAAAGTCATTGCCGTGAAAGTTGCCTTCGATTTGGATAACTGCTTGGGTTTTATCAACTAAATCCTGCGATCCCGTAACCTGGGCGGCTCCTATGTAACCGTGATTGCCAACGGAAAGGATAGGAACTACCTTAGTGGCGTATTCACTCCCCGCCCCATGTTTAAATGTTAACTGGTTTATGAAATCGTTAAGAGGTGTTGAAAATTTATCTATGAGAATCGATATGCCGCCGACTTTAAAAATATCTCCGAAATTAAAAGCCTGCGATGCGGGAACCGCGATAACTGCCAGCAGCGAAACAAGCAATGTGCCAACCAAAAGCCGTTTTTTCATGTTAAAACCCCTCCGCATTAAATTTAATATTGCTACTATAATTTGATTATATCTCTAAAGTGACTGAGTAGTCAAATGCTAACTTTATGGGTGCCAGTACTTACTATGCTATCGACTGGCACGGAGTTTGCCTGACGGTGTGCCAAGCCGCCGGTCAACAACCGGCCCCAGGGGAAAAAGTCGGTTTTAGGGTTAAAGACGCGTGGATACGTGGATAAACGGGGGTGGGACAGTAGTTAGCGGGGAAGGATTTGTTTGCCTATCTTGATGAAAATATCGAGTAAACGTTTAACGATAGCTTGTAAGAATGGGTAAAAGTGTGACTGGAGAAATTTATGTTCGCCGAAGAACGAAAAACAGAGATTTTGCAACTAGTCAAATCAGGTAAGCCTGTAACGGCAACCAGTCTTAGCCAACGTTTCGGCATTTCTGAATCTACGGTGCGCCGTGATTTACAGGAACTATTTTAGCCGGGGCCGGGCCTATGGGGCTGGGGGCTGCCTCGATTATGCGCTGCACTGTGACCGGCGGCCGGGAATGATTGTGGTTACCGATGTCAATGAAGACAGGCTGGCCAGAGCTCAGGTTATCTTTCCGCCGGCAGAAGCCAAAAAGGCGGGTATTGACCTTATTTTTGTCAATACCCGGGACATCGGGGATGTGCCCAGGTATCTGAAAGATCTCACCGGCGGCACGGGCTTTGACGATGTCCATGTTTATGCCTCCGTAAGAACGGTAGTAGAGCAGGCTGATCAAATCCTGGGGCGGGACGGCTGCCTGAACTTTTTTGCCGGTCCCACCGATACTGCTTTTTCCGGTTTGCTTAACTATGCGGCTGACTGAAAAAAACTTATCAATCCCGCAGTCATGGTTGCCCATATCGGCGGGCTGGGCAGCGCGGCCGAAGCGACTTTGAAATTTATAGCATATTCGTCATAGAAGTTAATCTAATGTCCCGTAATTAGCAGGGATAAATGAGTAAAAGGGGAAATAAACTAAGTTGATAAACATTTAAGGGAGTTGGGGTGTTTTGAAGAAGATTAATGTCGGAATTTTGTTTGGCGGCAGGTCGACTGAGCATGAAGTATCCCTACAGTCGGCAAAGAACATTATCGACGCAATCGATAAAGAAAAATATAATATTACTTTAATTGGGATCGACAAAACAGGGCACTGGTACTTAAACGACAGTTCCCGGTTTCTGCTGAACAGCAATGATCCAAAGTATATTGCGTTACATACAACAGACAAAGATGTTGTTATTGTGCCAGGGGAGGAAAGGCAAAAACTTTTATGTATTTCCGACAGAAGCATAAGCGGCACAATTGATGTAGTGTTTCCGGTATTGCACGGCCCGTATGGTGAAGACGGGACGGTGCAAGGCCTGCTAAAACTGGCCAATATCCCTTTTGTTGGCGCAGGCGTTTTGGGGTCGGCGGTAGGTATGGACAAAGATGTCACCAAGCGTCTCCTAAGAGATGCCGGAATTCCGATAGCTAAATTCTTGGTTTGTCATAAGTGGGACCGGGATAATTTTAACTTTTACGAAATTTCACGGCAACTGGGCCTGCCTCTGTTCGTAAAACCGGCAAATGCGGGATCCTCTGTCGGCGTGAGTAAGGTAAAAAACGAACAACAGTTTATAAAGGCTGTTCAAGAAGCGTTCGAATTTGATACTAAAGTATTAATTGAAGAATTTGTAGAAGGACGGGAAGTCGAGTGCGCGGTTTTGGGTAATGAAAATCCAATTGCTTCAAGTGTAGGAGAGATTATCGCTCAACAAGAGTTTTACTCCTATGAAGCAAAATATATAGATGAGAATGGAGCTATTCTGGAAATTCCGGCCAAGCTCCCTGATGATATCGTGAAAATGATTCAGGAACTGGCGGTCAAGACCTTCAAGGTTCTTTGCTGTGAAGGAATGGCCAGAGTAGATTTCTTCCTTACAAAAGACAATAAGGCAATTGTTAACGAAATTAATACAATTCCCGGTTTCACCAAAATAAGCATGTATCCAAAACTATGGGAAATCAGCGGCATAACCTATGGTGAGCTGATTGATAAACTCATTCAATTGGCCCTTGACAGGCATGCGAGAGAGCAACATTTGAAAACTTCTTACGATAAGACCTTATAAATTGGTTAGTAGAAATAGCAAACAAACAGGCAGTGGGCGGTCTCATCTACCGATAGCGATAATCTTCTTGCGCATTTGCCCTAAAGTGTAAAATATAACAAATAGCTTGACAATGCAGGGATGAGTCAATTAATCTATACGTAGATGTATATACAATAATTTGAAGCCCTCTTATGGCAATAAGCTGTGAGGGGGCTTTCAATCTAATTTTTTAGCTGCCGGGGCAAGCACGGGGGGGGAACTATGAAAAACTTATCGATAAAATTGCACCTATGGATTGCCTTTGTAGTCATGGCCATGATCCCGGTCGTTTTCATCAGTATTTTCCAGATACGGCAGATATATGAAATAATCGTCATGTTCTTGCTCATTCTTTTGCTGGGCTACATCCATGCAATGCGGATAAACAGTACCATCAGGATTCTTGTGGAATATATTCAGAAAGTAATTGGCGAGGGTTATGCGGCGCAGCCGGTCAATTTTCCCAAGTTTGCTCCCAGTGAGTTTCAATTTATGGCCAAAAATTTCTTTGATATGGCTAAGACAATTAGAGAGGGTCAACAAGCTTTACTGGAATTAAATACTGAACTGGAACAACGGGTGGAAGAACGAACCAAAAGCTTATTGCGAATAAACCGTGAGCTTGCCATATTAAACCAGCTGATCACGCCGATTACGCCTTACCCGGGCGGGGCTAAAGTTATTGGGAGATGTCTGAGACAATTCTTCGAGGTATCTGGTGTTAAAGTAAAAATGTATCTGACCAAACCGGTATTTTCCTTACTTGGGCCTTATGAAGACGTTCCGGGCAACGATGATTATGACCATGATGCCGTCCGTGAGAATGCGCACAGGTATTATGTTAAGCCAATCCGCTCAGGTAAAACCACGTTTGGGCACTTTGTGGTGTCTAACTCCCCGCTTACCGAGGCTGACAGGAGATTTTTGGAAATGTTGTCCCATTCTGCCGGGATCATCTTTCAGAATGAAATATTATCGCGGACACTCCAGCAAAATCATGCTGTGGTCAAAGCAGTACTGGAAAGCATGTATGATGCAATTACCATCATTGATAATAAGCGGGAGGTGGTATATGTAAACGGACGTATGGCGGAAATGCTGGGAACATCTAGAGAAAAACTGCGCGGTTTGTCCGAAGATTTGTTATTTGATGCGGTTTCCGGCATTCTCCTTAACGCCGACAAGGAATTCATTAAACAGATTCGGCAAGAATACGGCGCCTATAAGTTAAAAATCAGACTGGCGAATAATCAGGAACGGTTCAAGGTCCTTTCTGCTTTTCCTGTTACCGATGACAAGAATAATACCATTGGTAAAGGATACCTTTGGCGGGATATTACGAAGGAACAAGAAGTCGACAGACTAAAAAGTGATTTGATCTCCCTTGTCTCCCATGAATTCAAAACGCCGATTACCAGTATCAAAGGCAGTGTTGAAACACTTTTACGCCACGATACGCACTGGGATGAAGAATTTAAGCGGGAACTGTTAACCGGAATCCATGAAGATATTGAGCGAATTAAGGAATTAGTTAATGACTGGTTAGACTTGTCCCGGATCGATGCCAAAGCAATCGGTTTAAAACGGGAACCGCTACGTCCGAGTATAGTGGTTGACAGTGCAATTAGAAAGCTTCCTAAGCACTTTGGGAACGGTGTAATCATAGAAAGCACTGTAAACGAAAACCTGCCGCTGATATTTGGCGACCGGGTCCGTTTAGAACAAGTAGTGGCCAATCTCCTCACCAATGCTATCCGTTATAATGACCGTACCCCGCATATAAAAATAACCGCTGATATTGATGAAAAATATGTACACATTGCGGTGGAAGATAACGGTATAGGTATAAGTGCCGAGCATTTGGATAAAGTGTTTGACCGTTTTTACTGCGTTGATGCCGGTTGGGTCAGGCGGACCGGCGGAACCGGCTTAGGTTTGGCTATTTGTAAAGGTATTATTGAAGCTCACGGCGGCAGCATCCGGGCCGAAAGTATTGAAGGCAACGGCAGTGTTTTTACCGTTTCCATACCCAGATACAAGTATGTTGGTGATAAGTATGAAAAAATATAAGATATTAATTGTTGATGATGAACCTAAAATATCGCGGTTTATTTCGGCTAATCTTAAGTCTTTGGATTATGAACCCTATACCTTGTTGAACGGGTCGGAAGCACTGGAGAAATTTGAATCATTGGACCCTGACCTTGTTTTATTAGATATTATGATGCCGGGTCTGGACGGTTTTGAGGTGCTAAAGAGACTGCGGACATTTTCCAATGTACCGGTGATTATCTTAACGGCGCGCGGTGACTCCAATGATAAAGTGCACGGGCTGAATCTGGGGGCAGATGATTATCTCACAAAACCGTTTTCTTTAGATGAGCTGTTTGCCAGAGTTAAGGCTGTTTTACGGCGGTTCGATACCCGGCTAAATCATAATCATACTACAACCGAAATAAAAAACGGCGAGGTAACTATTAACCTGGCCCAGCAGCGAATCTGGATCGGAAACCGGGAGTTAAAGCTTACCGAAACCGAGTATAAATTGTTTTCCCTGCTAATGTTAAATGCGGGTAAAGTCCTAACCCATGAACAACTCCTTAGCGATGTATGGGGAAACGAATATCGTGATGAGGTCGGGTATCTAAGGGTAGCCGTAGCCCGTATACGGCAAAAAATAAAGAACATGGATTTTGATGGAAGTTTCATCGTAACCTATCCTGGGTTAGGATATATGATTTCCGATAGTGAGGAAAGACAGCATTTTCGATAGAAAATGCTGTTTTTTTAATTATTTTTTAATACATATAGTTGTGAATTTTATGCGAATTTAATGAGTTTTGATATAAGATATAAACTATAAGCAATACTTGGTAAGCCGGTTTTAGTAAGGGATTAGGGCGCCAGGGATTACAACTGCCGTTTGAGAAGGAGGCTTAACTATGAATATGTCTCTATGGTGTGAACATGATGAGTTGACTTCAAAGTATACATTCTTGAAGTATTCTTTCCATGACAAAGAGGTACTGCTAAAAGTGCAGACATGGGTGTGTCCGGTATGCGGAATCCACGGCTCGAATACAGAAATAGCCCGGGCAGAGGATAATGCTTAACCGGAAAACCTGTTTTAAAATATTCTTACATAGTGGAGGTAGTAGCAATTATGAAAAGTGATGTTGAAATTGCCCAAGAAGCGAAAATGAGCCGGATTGTGGAGGTCGCCCAAGAACTCGATATTCCTGCTGAAGAACTTGAGCTGTATGGCAATTACAAAGCTAAGGTTTCACTTAAAACCTGGGAACGGATTAAGGATCAGCCTGATGGAAAACTAATTTTAGTCACCGCCATTAATCCCACACCGGCAGGCGAGGGCAAAACAACAACTACTGTCGGACTTGGCGACTCGTTGCGGCGCAAAGGTAAAAAAGTGGTCATCGCCCTGCGGGAACCGTCTCTTGGTCCTTGTTTTGGCGTTAAAGGCGGCGCCGCCGGTGGCGGTTACTCACAGGTTGTTCCTATGGAAGACATTAATCTCCATTTTACCGGTGATTTTCATGCCATTACTACTGCCCACAATCTCCTGGCAGCTATTATTGATAATCACCTCCACCATGGCAATGCCCTTGGTATCGATCCCCGCCGTATTACCTGGCGCCGCGTCCTTGACCTCAACGAGCGGGCGCTGAGATTTGTGGTATGCGGGCTTGGCGGCAAAGCTAACGGTGTGCCGCGGGAAACCGGGTTTGACATTACTGTAGCTTCGGAAATGATGGCGATACTCTGCCTGGCCAAAGACCTTGACGATATGAAAGAACGTATCGGCAGGATTATTGTCGGCTATACCTATGAGGGAAAGCCTGTGACTCCGGCAGATTTAAAAGTTACCGGTGCTTTAACCCTGCTGTTTAAAGACGCCATTAAACCCAATCTTGTGCAAACGCTGGAAAACACTCCTGCTTTCGTTCACGGTGGCCCGTTTGCCAATATTGCTCATGGCTGTAACAGCGTGTCTGCTACCAAATATGCCCTTAAATTGGCTGATTACTGCGTAACCGAAGCGGGTTTCGGCGCTGACCTGGGTGCCGAGAAATTTCTTGACATCAAATGCCGTTTTGCCGGTTTTAAGCCAAGCGCAGTAGTTATTGTTGCTACTGTTCGGGCCCTTAAGATGCACGGTGGTGTGCCGAAAAGCGAACTGGTTGGAGAAAATATGGCCGCGCTGGAAAAAGGACTGGCCAATCTTACCAAACATATCGAAAATATTCAACAATTTGGCCTGCCTGCGGTTGTTGCCATTAACGCCTTCCCGACTGATACGGCAAATGAGTTGAAATTTGTTGAAGAAAAATGTAACGCAATGGGTGCTGAAGTGGCCCTGTCTGAGGTATGGGCAAAAGGCAGCGCCGGTGGGCAAGTCCTGGCCGAAAAAGTTCTGGCCGCTTGCGAGAAGCCCGGCAACTTCAACTTCCTTTATGATGAACAGGCGCCGATTAAAGATAAGATTGCGGCTATTGCTACCAAAATTTACGGCGCTGACGGGGTAAATTACACTCCTGCGGCCGAAAAGACGATTCAGGAGCTTACTGCTCTTGGCTTCGATAAAACCCCTATTTGCATGGCCAAGACCCAGTACTCGCTTAGTGATGATATGACTAAACTAGGACGTCCTACCGGTTTCCGGATTACTGTGCGGGAAGTAAGAGTAGCGGCAGGGGCTGGTTTCCTGGTAGCTATTACCGGCGAAATTATGACCATGCCTGGATTGCCGAAGCAACCTTCCGCAGAAAAAATGGACATTGACAATAATGGTAAGATTGTCGGTCTGTTCTAGGTAGTGCCTGATTGCAGTTTGTTTGAAAGTTTTCTATATGTTATCGCAAGGGATTTTCACCCATAAGATAAAATTGGTCTTTTCAGGGTACTAAACTGAATTATATCCTGGAAGACCGATTTTGTTTAATATAGGGTTTGAAGCCAAAAGAGAATGGAAAACTACAAATGACTGGCCAGGCGGTAATGACATGGACAAATATTCAAAATAATTTTTCGAAAATATTGCAGGATTATGCCAAAAACGACAGAATAGTAAAATTTAATTAATCGTCAGAGATGAGTAATAATATTATAAGGATTTACTACTCATCTTTAATGCACATTTGCTATCGTGCTTACGGAAGGGATGATAACTTGGCTAATGATCCTTATGCAAGCGGAAAATTTCATAAGAATCCCTATGCAAAGAAGACTGATGTTACCGGCTCGCTGGTTGTCGTTTTAGACGGGATAATGGAAGACCGGGGGTTGTCCTTAATAAAACCTATTTCGCGGTGTGTTTGCAAACACGAGGTCCATGAGTTGATTTTGACTGACGAGACTGGCGCTAAACCGGGCGGTGAAGTAAACCGTATCGCCTATCTTGGTTTTTGTACTATTGGGGAAGGCGGCGTCATTGTAAGCGGGGATGATTTTTATGTTGACGGAAAACTCATCGGACAGCTTGCCGGCTTTGATGAAACCCATATGCCCAATCACTTAAACATCGTCATCAAAACCGATAAGCTCAGGACCGGTATTGAACTTGAAGCCGCCTTAGGCAACAAAATTGTCTTTAAAGGAATGTAGCTGTAGAATTCTGCGTTAACTTCTAATCAGCAGAATGTTGAGGCGGCCTGTCAGCAGGCCGCAACTTTTGTTTACATGGTTACGAATGTGCCAAGGTCAAAGTATATTGACAAAATACGCATATGTTGAGATAATGATAAAAAATAACAATAGGGAATATATGATGATTGGGACGTATATGGTAAGGAACGTTTCAGAGAGCCGGTGGTAGCTGTGAATCGGTACGGCCTGCCGTATAAGATCACCCGGGAATATCCAAGCCGATTAGTATACAAAATACTGTATGCAAGCGAGGACGTTGCCGCGCGTTACGCGGAAGCAAAGTAACTTTGCCCAAAGAGTACAAAGTAGGGTGGTACCGCGGTCTTGCCGCCCCTATTGACATAACCGTATATGTCAATGGGGGCGATTGTATTTGTCAGGGGAGGTGGTGAGAGTGAGAAGCTTTCAGAAATAATGGACCAGGAATTTGAACTTGATAAGCTAACAGGTGACATCGGTAATACCGGTGTGGACTAGAAGGAGGAAAACAATAATGACACTTTTGGAGAGAATAATTAAGTTTTTTGGTGATTATTTTGCCGCTCTGGTCATTTTAGCGGCAGCACTTGCTTTCTTTAATCCCGCCCCTTTCAAAGTTACCGCTCCGTATATTCCCCAACTGCTTGGCCTTGTTATGCTTGGCATGGGTTTAACACTGACCAGGAATGATTTTGCCGCTGTGTTTGAACGTCCACGGGATGTGTTTGTTGGTGTTCTCTTGCAGTTTCTCATCATGCCTATTGTGGGATATATTATAGCGGGAACAATGGGAATCAATCCTGAATTGGCCGCCGGCTTCATACTGGTAGGCTGCGTGCCGAGCGGTACCGCGTCCAACGTTATGACTTATCTGGCCAAAGGTGATGTGGCTTTGTCCGTTACTGTCAGCTCAATTACTACCCTGGTCGCACCCTTTATTACACCTTATCTGTTCCTGGCCTTAGGCGGTCAATATATTCCTGTTAATGCAACAGCACTTTTAATTGATATTCTGAAGATTGTTTTAATTCCCATCATTGCCGGGGTAGTTTTACGGCATTTATTTGGCTCAGTGGTGCAGAAACTGATCAAAATCGTTCCTCTCATCTCAGTAGTTGCCATTATTGCCATTGTTGCCGCAGTAGTAGCGGCAAGTGCCCAGCGGCTGGCTTCCATGGCCGGAATCGTGATTATCGGCGTCATGCTGCATAATCTGCTTGGTTACCTAATTGCTTATCTGGTGGCAAACAAACTCTGCGGAATGAGCGACTATAAATCCCGGGCCATATCTTTCGAGGTTGGTATGCAAAACTCCGGCTTAGGCGCGGCACTGGCAATGGTCCACCTGTCACCGGTCGCCGCCTTGCCAAGTGCAGTGTTTAGTGTTTGGCATAACATATCTGGCCCCATGCTTGCCGCATGGTGGTCGAAGCGCCTGCCTGTTGAAGCCGGTCAAGCAGGAATGCCGTCATCACGTTAGTCATTAAGAGCAGTGGGTTATTGTAAAAGACTCCGCAAAGGTTCAAGCAAAAAGAACATTGCGGAGTCTTTTAACAAGAGTGAAAAAACTAATTCGCATATATGGACAACAGTATTGGTTTTATGACGGAAAAGTGTAAGGTTGCTTCTTGACAAATAGTGCGATTGTCCACTATAATGAAGACTAATGTACTATGTGTGCCGAAAATATAATATTAGTGTCCATGTGAAGTTTGCGGAACAATGAGTTATATCTACCGGTGGTAATATTGCCAGGTGATTGCTTGTGAACCGTAAATGAATGGAACTCTGGAGAGCCCCTGTCAGCAGGGCGCCGAAGGTGCAAATCGGCATGTTTGACCGATGAAACTCTCAGGCAAAAGGACAGAGCATTTCGTATGTCGCCAGTTCCTTACGATTACTATCTTCTGTCTTTATCCAGAGTCAAATCTTTGATTTGGCTCTTTTTGTTTTAATGACCGATAAACAGGATCGAGAAAACCGTGCCGGGTGCATACATATTGACTCCAGGTTCCAGGAGGCTAGAGGGTACATTAAATGGTGCAAGAAAGGTAACCATTACGCAAAAAGGAGAGGATTTCGGATGAGAAAAGCAACTTTCAAACTGGTAGCGGTATTAATGAGCATGTTGTTAATGGGAAGCGTCCTGGCAGGGTGCGGCAGCAGCTCGGATTCGAACAGTATTAAAATCGGTCTTCTTAACGAAATGACCGGCGGTAATGCGACATTTGGCACCTCAGCGGCAAACGGGGCCAAAATGGCAATTAAGGAGGCTAATGCCAAAGGTGGTTTACTTGGAAAACAAATTCAGGCGGTTATTGCTGATAACAAGAGTGAGCCGTCTGAATCGGCAAATGCCATGACAAAACTTGCTACACAAGACAAGGTTGTGGCTGTAACCGGTATTTTCGCCAGCTCTAATGCCATTGCAGCCTCTAGTGTTGCCGAAGCAAATAAGATGCCTTTTGTTGCAGTAGGGGCTACCAACCCCAAGGTAACTGTGGATGAGAAGACCGGTAAGGTAAAAGACTACACGTTCCGTGTCTGTTTTATTGACCCGTTTCAAGGAACGGTTGGGGCAAATTTTGTACTGAATACCTTGAAACTTAAACAGGCTGTAATATTAGTTGATAATAGCAGTGATTACAGTAAAGGGCTTTCGGCGTTCTTTAAGGATGCTTTCACCAAGGGCGGCGGCAGCATTTTAGCAGAAGAAGCCTATTTGCAGAAAGACCAGGATTTTAAAACCATTCTGACAAAAGTAAAAGGACTCAATCCTGAAGTTATCTATGTGCCCGGCTACTATGAAGAAGTGGGTAAAATTGTTAAACAGGCACGTGAGCTTGGTATTAATGTCCCAATTATTGGTGGTGACGGTTGGGATTCGCCTAAACTCGTAGAGGTTGGTACTGCGGCCGCGTTAAACAATACTTATTTTACCAACCACTATTCAGTAGACGATAACAGCGCTGCATCCAAGGCTTTTGTCGAAGCGTACAAAAAGGAATACGGACAAGTTCCGGATGCTATGGCAGTACTTGGCTATGATGCGGCCAACTTACTCATTGATGCCATAAAACGCGCCAATAGTGTTGATAAAGAAAAAATCCAGGCAGCCTTGGCTGCTACGAAGGACTTTCCGGCAATCACCGGTTCGACCACTTTAAATGCCACTCATGATGCAGTGAAGAGTGCAGTGATTATTGAAATGAAAGATGGTAAACAAGTTTATAAAGCTACTGTCAAGCCATAGCGAGAGTGTCACGTTGTCAGTCTTTAACGCGTCTTGGGCTGAGGCCCGAAAAATGTAGGTAAGCAAGAAACCTCCGTCTCTAGAGAGTGACGGGGGTTTTTGAGCTTGATGAAATAATACATAAGGAAATATTTGACGGGTGTAAAAAGAGTCAAGACTTAGTCGCTGCATCTCTGTATCAGCCGCGGTATTGAAACACAGAATTTGAATACGGGACTTGGTGCTACTTTTTTTTGGTATGATATACCATAATTTACAATAATGTGGTATATTAATTAGAAAAATATACATAATTTACAGTTTGAGTAGAGTGACACTTTACTTTTTTGCTTGGAAATAGAACCGCGAATACGATAAGGGAGGTGATGATACGAGAATTAAGCCGTGTCATATTGCAAAATATCAGTAATTATCGGTAGTTATTAAAAGGGCTAGGATAAAAAAAGGGGGAGAGAAATGGAAACGGTTAAAACGCCGGAACAAGCATCTATGCAAGTAAATGCAAAGCTTACTTTGGAAGAACAAAAGTTTGACTTTAGGCGAAAGACAATCGGTTTATTTCTTGGTCCGGCACTGGGGTTGCTGATTTATTTTATGCCAATTGCTGGCTTAAAGGCGCAAGCACATGGTTTGCTGGCAATTGTGGCTTTTGTGGCTACGTGGTGGATTACGGAGCCGGTTCCAATACCGGTCAGCTCGATGTTAGGACCTGTTATTGCCTCGTTGATGGGAATTGTAAATCCGACACAGGCATTTGCCCCATTTGCCAACCCATTGATTTTTCTTTTCATGGGTAGCTTTATGCTAGCCACGGCTATGATGAGTCACGGTTTAGACAAGCGCTTCGCGTATGCCATCTTGTCGATGAAATGGGTGGGGTCAAGCCCGACAAGAATTTTATTGGCTTTAGGGCTTGTAACGGCACTTTGCTCAGGATGGGTAAGCAATACGGCGACAGCTGCTATGATGTTCCCGATAGCCATGGGATTACTGCTGGCAATAAAGGATATGCATACAGCTGCAGGTAGAGAAATTGATCTTGAAAAATATAAATATGCGACAGGGCTTATGCTAATGGCTGGTTATGCATCTTCCGTAGGGGGAGTACTGACCCCGGTAGGTACCCCGCCTAACATCATTATGATTGGCCTGTTGGAACAAATGGGCGGGGTGAGAGTTTCCTTCTTTCAATGGATGATCTGGGGTTCAATCGCTATGATCGCGTACTTTGGCATAGTCTTTGTTGTTCTTAAAAAAATGTTTCCCGCTGACGTGGACCACATTGAAGGTGCAGAACAACTGATCCGAGAGCGCCGGGCTAACCTTGGACCATGGAAAGCCGGAGAAATAAATGCGGTCATTGCTTTTACCGCAGCCGTAGTCTTATGGGTTTTGCCAGGTTTTTTGGCCATGATATATGGAGCCGGCGACCCTATATTGAACACTTATAACAAGTATTTTTCCGAAGCGGTTGTAGCAATGCTGGCAGGTTTAATGTTGTTTCTTCTGCCAACAAATTGGGCTGAGCGAAAGTTTACGCTGTCATGGGCTGATGCGGTCAAAGGCATTGATTGGGGAACGCTGATTCTGTTTGGGGGCGGATTATCATTAGGCGGCATGATGTACACTACCGGCTTGTCGAAATGGCTTGGCGATTTAATCGTTGCGGCTACAGGAGCAAACTCCCAGGCCGTAATTGTTACAATCTTTGCCGTGTTCTCGCTGATTATGTCTGAATTAACGTCCCATACCGCAGCGACCAATATGGTTGGACCGTTGGGCATAACTGTAGCTATTTCAGCAGGCCTGAACCCTGTGCCTGTAGCGGTAGCCATTGCCCTTTCATCATCTCTCGGGTTTATGCTCCCGGTATCAACGCCGCCTAACGCGATTGTCTACGGCAGCGGTTTCATTCCCATTACAAAAATGATTAAGTCCGGGGCCATTATCGACCTCATTGGAATTGCCCTGGTTACAATACCGCTTGTTATATATGTTGTCAAATGGGTTGGTTATTAGGCAGTCTGATTCATTGCAAGAATTAAAAAACTTTATAATCCAGGGATAAGAGGATTAGACTTGGGCCGGCGACTTGTAGTTGCCGGCTCTTTTTATCTCGACACCGGCCAGTTCTTCATAACACTTGATAACACTGCAAACATCTTCGTCGCCATACCCTTTAACAACAGCCATATGGATCATTTCCCTGACAGAGGCCATAACTGGAGTTGGTATTTGCAGTTCTTTGGCTAATTCATAAATTAAGCCAAGGTCTTTTGCGAGCATAGCCGTACCGAAGGCAGGGGTAAAATCGCGGTTGATAATTTTGGGAATTTTGGCCTCGGCCACAGCACTGCGGGCACCGCCGCCATTGACTACCTGCAAAAATAACTCGGGGTCTATGCCGCTTTTGTAGGCCATCGTGAGCGATTCAGCCAACGAAAGCAGATTAATAGCCATCAAAGAGTTATTGGCCAACTTCATGTAGGAACCGGCACCGCTTTCACCCATGTAAAATGCCTGTTTACCCATAACCAAAAACAGGGGCAAACACTTGTCAAAAGTTGCCTTATCACCGCCAACCATAAATGTCAGTTTAGCTTCTTTGGCTTGAACGCCGCTGCCGGTTACCGGGCAATCCAGCATGATAACACCTTTAGCAGCAACTTCTTGTGCCAGCCGCTTGCTGGTTTGGGGTAAAATTGTACTGCTATTAAGAATGATGAGCCCAGGCCGTGCTCCCGCGATAAGTCCATTGCTTCCCAGGACCATTGCTTCAACTTCTGCGTCTGCTTTCACCATAACTACTACTGCATCGCAATGCTGTGCTACTTCCGCGGGCGTGCCGCACACTTTGGCTCCTTTTTTTATCAGAGGCTCGGCCTTACTTGCCGTCCGGTTGTAGACAAACACTTCATATCCTGCATTTAGCAAATGCCCGGCCATGGGTTGACCCATAATACCTAATCCGACAACACCGATTTTTTTCATTGTTATGTCACCCTTTCACGTTAAAATAATATCCCCAAGAATTTCCTTCATATCAGCTTAAACAATTACCTTAATACAGTAGCCGATTATTAACTCATCGTCGTTATTTTTTTACTGTTATTATAAAAGTATAGTAAAATATTTACTACATTTTTATAATATATGGCACCCTATATAATGTCAATCTGTTTTTGCAGTTTTTGCTATTTTGAAACTTGTCTGTTATGCTTGGGGGCTGATTATTGACCTGCAAGGTAATCACTGTTATTATGAAGTATAATTGACGCTTTTCCGGGGAGGCCCTATATGTTAGGCGAGAGTCTGTTTTCAATCATTAGAACTCATTATCATACATTATCATCTACCCAAAAATTGATAGCAGACTATGTGCTTAACCATAGTGAAACAGCGGTGCTTCTTTCCATCAGCGATTTGGCGGCTGAGTGCAAAACAAGCGAAACCACGGTGATGCGCTTTTTGCAAAAGCTTGGGTATTCTTCTTATCAGGTTTTTAGAGTAAAAATGGCCCAAGAACTATCCGGCCGGGTGCCGCAGGCCATTTATGTGGATATAAAAGACCAGGAGATAAATAGCAGCGATGATGAAGCAAAGATAAAACGCAAAGTACTATCGTCGGTTGCAACCTCGATTCACGATCTTAATCATCTAATCAATGATGATGATCTTTCCCAGGCCGTTTCTTTATTATATCAAGCAAACAAAATTTTATTTTTTGGCAGCGGTGGTTCGGCAGTTGTAGCCCATGATGCTTTTCATAAATTTTTACGTTTAGGTCTGAATGTTGTCAATGAGTTTAGTCCCCATCTTATGTATCTTCATTGCACACATACAACAGCCCGGGATGTTATTTTTCTGGTATCCCATTCCGGTGAAAGCAAAGAAGTCATTGAATGTGCCAATCTTGCGAAGAAGAACCAAGCGCGTATCATTGCTCTCACAAGCTACAAGAACTCTACATTGGCAAAACTTGCTGATGTTTGCTTTTTAAGTTCAACCAGTGAAAAGAAGTATCATACTGATGCCATGGTTTCCAGAATTATTCAACTCATTATTGTAGACTTATTGTATGTACCGCTTGTTCTTAAACTTGGGCAAAAGGGAATTCGCAATATCAATAAGTCCCGGCTGGCAGTCGCGTGGACCAAAACATAGTCATGCTAACAAGTGCCATGATCGAAATAAGCCCGCTAAGAAAAATATCCGCAACTTACTGATTGGTAAGTTGCGGATATTTTTTAAAATAATGAACTTAACGCTTTCCTGCTTCCTTGACCAGTGCTGCGAACAGGGCCAGCATGGCAGGAACTTTAGCAGCCAGCATTTCCGGGTGCCACTGAACACCTAAAACAAAATGACCGTTTTGATGTTCTATCGCTTCAATGACTCCGTCTTTGGAACGGGCAGTGACGGTAAACCCCGGAGCAACAGTTTTTAGCGCCTGATGATGATAGCTGTTAACCCGCAGAGGCTCTTTGCCGATAATACCGGCTAATGTTGATTCCGGTTCAATGACCACCGTGTGCCACAGGGCATCCCTGGTGGTTGTGCTTTGAAAATGTTTGGTGCTGCAGCCATCTATCAGGGACATGTCCTGATACAGTGTTCCCCCATAGGCAACGTTGATCAGTTGTATGCCCCGGCAAATGCCTAATACGGGTTTTTTCAATTGGTCTGCTACCTTGATGATCATTAATTCGTATTCATCGCGGTAAGGGTTGACTGTTTCCAGTTTTTCCAGAGGTTCTTCGCCGTACAGCAGTGGATCAATGTCCGGACCTCCTGACATTACCAGTCCGTCAACTGCCATAACCTGTTCCCGGGCGAGAGCGGAATCTGCTACCGGCGGCAATAGGAGCGGTATCCCTCCCGCTTTGGCTACAGCATTAATGTAGTCGGTACTGACAAAGGCCCTTACCATACCGGAAAGAACAGTTCCCTCCGCCGGTACGGTGTTGCTGGTGATTCCAATAATCGGTTTCCGCAATAGATCATCTCCCTTCAGTTGTTCATTCGCCGTGAATCGTACTCTATGGCGGGCAGGTAATTTATAAAACTAAGGTGCGCAGGTTTGACTGCGCACCCTGTTGCATAAGTCTTATAAATAATTATCGGTGATATGGAAAAATTCCTCTATAAATTAGAAAAAAATCTTTATTGGATTTCATATAGCTAAAGTTGGCATGAAATTTGCTTTAATTATTTTCTGTCATTGGCAATACTGGGTGAAGGGGGAAGCAGGTGCGAATGATCGCTTTATAAGCAAGTTACTTATGTCTTTATGGTAGTAAAATAGGGTAACCAAATAACTGAAAGAGGGTCTCGAAATGGCACTGTTAATAAAAAACGGCAGTATATACGCGCCTGAATATCTTGGTGAGCAAGATGTTTTAATTATTGATAACAAAATCACCAGGGTGGAAAACAAAATTGAGGAAATTAACATCTCCGGCTGTCTGCCGGATGTCGAAGTGATAAATGCCAAAGGAAAAATAGTTGTACCCGGATTTATTGACCAACATGTCCATCTTATTGGCGGCGGCGGAGAAACGGGGTTTGCCAGCCGCACTCCGGAAGTAGTATTGTCAAAAGTGATTGAAGCTGGGGTTACTACCCTTGTTGGCCTATTGGGGACCGACGGGTTTACCCGCAATGTCGAAGCGTTATATGCGAAAGCAAAAGGATTGGAAAAAGAGGGTGTTACCACATTTATATACACCGGTTCTTACGCGACGCCAAGTATTACCATAACTGGCAGTGTCGCCAGGGATATCATGTTTGTTGATAAAGTAATTGGCGTAAAAATGGCTTTGTCGGACCACCGGTGTTCTCACTTTACTATGGAGGAGTTGACCCGCCTGGCTTCTGATGCCCGCCTGGCAGGCATCCTGAGCGGTAAACCGGGTCTGGTACACATCCATGTGGGCAGCGGTAAAGAAATGTTAAATATGGTTATGCAGGTTGTAGACAAAACCGATATACCTGTTACTCAGTTTATTCCTACCCATGTAACGCGCCCCGGGGGGCTTTTCGAGCAGGCCAAAGAATTTGCCAGGAAGGGCGGCCGGATTGATGTTACTTCTTTTGCGGAATTGAATCCGGAGGGGAAGATGAAACCGAGCAAAGCGCTGATAGAATGCATTCGGGACGGCGTTCCGGCGGGAAATGTCACGGTAAGTTCCGATGGAAACGGAAGTGTCCCGAAATATGACAGCCGGAAAAATATTATCGGCATGGATGTAGGAAGATTGGATACTTCGCATTTAGTGTTTAAAAATCTGGTTAAGGAAGAGGGACTGGACATAGGTACGGCTTTACGGTTTTTTACCTCCAATGTGGCCAAAGTCCTGGGCATTTATCCCAATAAAGGATGTATCCAAAGAGGAAGTGACGCTGACATCGTGGTGATGGACCAGGACTTAAATCTTGATATGGTTTTTGCCGGGGGAAAAATAATGATGGAAACGGGGAAGGTGATAGTCAAAGGGACTTTCGAGGTGTAACATAGATGGGTATTAATATAATAGTTGCATTATAATAGGGTAACTAGTTATAACATGATACAGTATAATAGGTTAACCTATTATACTGTATCATGTGCGTTTTCTATAGATTCAATGATGAGGTGCCTCATATTTTACATGTGTGCACTGACAGAACAATAGTTGTTAGTAACGCTCCACCGCTGGCGCCTGACTTACGCTTATACTAACAACACGCCTGTACATCTTTATTGGATACTATATAGTTATGATATTGTGACCTCATCACTTTATTATTTCGGGAAAAACATTTGAGTATATTGGTTGCGTATTCGGAATTTTTGTCCGTTCTCAGTGGAGTAAAGTGTATAAAAGTATAAGTAACTTTATTATTCTTATATGTTGGCATAAATTTTGCAAGTAATTGTTTTATAAAGATATTTTTATCTTTGTCAGTTGCGGCTGATTTTTTGATAAACACATAAATATTATAGGTGTAATGTTGAATTCCAGATGAATATACTGTTCCTTGTTGTATAATAAGTGGGAGCAAAGGAGCTCTCGAATGATTCGAGGGCTCTTTTGGTTTATATACAATTAGGAGACTAAAGGAGGAATGCCTAACGCGGGCGCCGGCAGGATAATATTTAAGCGAGTTTATTCCCAAGTCGGCAGTAAGCTTGCGTGACTTGAAAAGGCAAGATCATAGGCTTTAACAAATAGTACATAGAGGAGGTTAAATTGGAATGAAACCATCGAAAGTTTTTAGTCTGCTATTAATCGGTATGCTATCCCTCAGTCTGGTACTGGCAGGTTGCTCAAAGTCTAACCAGACAGCCGGTGAGAAAAAGCCGAGTGAGCTGGTTGTGGCGCAGGCAGCCAATCCGACTACTATGGACCCGCATGATACTCAAGACACATTGGCGTACGGGATTCAGAAAACGATGTACGAAGGTCTGCTTGGCTTTGATAAGGACATGAAAGTTGTACCGGTGCTGGCTGAAGCCTTGCCGGAACTGGCCAAGGACGCCAAGAGCCTTACCTTCAAACTGAAAAAAGGCATCAAATTCCAAGACGGGACAGATTTTAATGCCGACGCCGTAAAAGCCAACATTGACCGTTTAAAAGATCCTGCGAATAAACTGAAACGGGCATCTTTGTTTGCCGCTGTTGATCATGTGGAAATTATTGATCCGTATACTGTCAAGATTGTGCTTAATAAGCCGTTTGCCCCTATTGTTCAAGCTTTCGCCCATCCTGCAGGCATGATGATTTCTCCGAAAGCCATCAAGGAGTATGGCAAGGATCTGAATCGTCATCCGGTCGGCACCGGCCCGTTCCAGTTTGTCGAGTGGAAAGACGGGCAATATGTAACAGTCAAGAAGTTTGACGGTTACTGGGATAAAGCCAACGCAGCCAAAGTGGAAAAAATCACCTTCAAGCCTGTGCCTGAAGCTGCTTCCCGGGTAGCCATGCTGAAGACAGGCGAAGCGCAGTTTATCTACCCGCTGCCCTCGGAACAAGTGGAAAGCGTGAAAGGCGACAGCAATATTGTTGTTGACAAGGCCCAATCGATCATCGAACGTTATGTTGTTTTTAATGTAACCCAAAAGCCGTTTAATGACAAGCGCGTCCGGCAGGCATTGAACTATGCCGTGGATAAAGACGCATTGACTAAAGTCGTGTACAAAGGGCTTGCATCTCCGCCTGAATCAGCCATTGCACCTAAAGTATGGGGCTTCCAAAAACAGCAAATGTATGCTTATGACGTAGAAAAAGCCAAAAAGCTGCTGGCTGAGGCCGGACTGCCCAATGGTTTTGAGGTTACTCTCTGGACCCCGAATGATACTGAACGGGCAAAGATTGCCGAGTTTATTCAGCAACAGTGGCAAGCTGTTGGTGTTAAAACAACAATTCAACAAATGGAATTTGTTACGTTGACTAACCTGTTGTCAGTCAAGCCGGAAGAAAGCAAATTGCAGGCAGCAGTCAGTGGCTGGTCGCCGTCAACCGGTGAAGCCGACTGGGGGATTCGTCCGTTGCTGACCCAAAGTATGTTCCCGACCGCCGGCTTTAATAGTGGTTTTTATGTCAATGATCAACTGGAAAAATATATTATGACCGGTCTGGAGTCAGCGGATGAGAAAGAACGTCTCAATGCCTATGCAGATGCCCAGAAGGTAATTGTTGAAGATGCACCATGGGTGTTCCTGACTGTGCCGGACAATTTGGCAGGCAAGCGCAAAAATCTTTCCGGCGTTTATGTGCTTCCGGACGCCGCGCTTGACGTTAGGGGCGCAACGTTCCAATAATCCGGCGACTGGTCCAGGGGATGACCTTGGACCAGTTTGTATTTTTACCTTATACCAAGGAGGAAGAGTGGGTGCTGATCTATATTGCCCGGCGTTTAGCCGCGATGGTCCCCATTTTGCTGGTCGTATCGGTGGTTATCTTTATGTTTTTACATATGATTCCGGGGGACCCGGCACGGATTGTCGCCGGCCCCGAAGCATCAGCGCAAGATGTTGAGAATACCCGGGCCATGCTCGGTCTGGACCGTCCTATATACGAACAATACTGGCGGTTTCTGTCAGGTGCGGTGCAGGGGGACTTGGGACGTTCTTTCCGGACGCGGGAGCCTGTTATGGATATGATTGCCGACCGGATCATGCCAACGTTGGAACTTAGTTTTGTCAGTATGGTCTGGGCTATTGTCGCCGGTATGTTTTTCGGGGTGGTGGCGGCCACCAAACGGGGAAAATGGCAGGACCAGCTTACTATGTTTGGTGCGACTACAGGTATTTCCATGCCGTCTTTTTGGCTGGGCCTGATGCTGATTGAATTATTTGCCGTGCAGTTAGGCTGGCTTCCGTCAGGAGGCAACGACTCTATTGAACATTACATCCTGCCTGCTATTACCCTGGGTTCCCAGGTGGCCGCGATTATTGCCCGGTTTACCCGCTCCAGCCTGCTGGAAACATTGGGCGAAGATTATGTGCGTACTGCGCGGGCTAAAGGTGCCAAAGAGATGCGCGTTATCTGGCTGCACGCTTTGCGCAACGCGCTGTTGCCTGTGGTTACTATGACCGGTTTGCAGTTCGGTTTTTTGCTTGGCGGCTCGGTGGTAGTAGAAGCGGTGTTTTCCTGGCCGGGGATGGGCAATATGTTAATTACATCAGTCAGCATGCGGGATTATCCGGTCATTCAAGCCGAGATGCTGTTATTTGCTATTCAATTTATGTTGATCAATCTGCTGGTGGACGTGCTCTATGCTGTCTTGAATCCGCAGATCCGGTTAGATAGCTAAAGAGGAAAGAGAGGGGAACTTATGTCGCAATCTGTTACTCCCGTGCGTACAAATCAATGTGCGCTTATTCGGGCGACGGCCAATTCACCTGTCCACCAGTTCCTGCGCCGCTTTTTCCGCCAAAAGTTGGCTATTGCGGCCTCTGCCGTTCTTGTGGCGTTGTTCCTGCTGACCATCATTGGGCCGGCAATTTCGCCCTATG
The DNA here is from genome assembly GCA_041428575.1 of Sporomusaceae bacterium ACPt. Taxonomy (GTDB): domain Bacteria; phylum Bacillota; class Negativicutes; order Sporomusales; family Sporomusaceae; genus Sporomusa_D; species Sporomusa_D carbonis. The sequence goes on along the minus strand of CP155570.1, from coordinate 3,596,367 downwards.
ATCCGGTCAAACCGGACTATAACTCCTTATTACAGCCGCCGTCAGCCAGGAATTTGCTGGGTACGGATGAATTCGGCAGAGATATTTTGAGCCGGATTATCTACGGGACGCGCATTTCCATAACGGTAAGTTTGAGTTCGGTTTTCATCGGTTCGGTGATCGGGACTGTCGTTGGTCTTACCGCCGGTTACTATGGCGGAAGCTACGACTCGTTCGTTATGCGGACTTGTGATATTATGTTTGCCTTTCCCGGGATCTTGCAGGCAATTGCCATTATTGCCATCCTGGGACCTGGGCTACATAACGTAATAGTGGCGGTGGCTATATACACCGTCCCTCAGTTTATCCGGATTATCCGCGGCAGTACGCTGGCCCTGAAAAACATGATGTATATTGAAGCCGCCAGAGCGGTGGGTATTCCTGACCGGTTGATTATTTGGAAACATATCTTTCCCGGTACATTTTCCATTGCCTTAGTGTACTTTACCATGCGGATTGGTACAGCCATTTTGATTGCCGCATCGTTGTCCTTCCTGGGATTAGGCGCGCAGCCGCCGCTGCCTGAGTGGGGCGCCATGCTGAGTTCGGGTCGGGAATACTTGATGTCGGCTCCCCATGTGGCCCTTTTTCCCGGCTTGGCCATTTTGATCACATGCCTGGCGTTTAACCTGTTTGGTGATGGGTTGCGGGACGCGTTGGACCGGAAGATTGTGGACTGAGGGGGGAGAGAATGACAACGAAAAAATTATTGGAAGTACATGATCTTAAAATCGCATTCCGCGGTCAGGATACAACTGTTACAGCAGTCACCGGCGTCTCCTTTCATGTTAACGAAGGGGAAACTCTGGGTATTGTTGGGGAATCCGGCTGTGGCAAGTCGGTTACTTCGCTGTCGGTAATGCGGCTGTTGCCCGAGACGACGGCGCGTATCGACGGCAGAATTGAATTTGACGGGCAGGACCTGCTCAAGTTGCCGGAGGCTGATATACAGGATATTCGTGGCAACCGGATTTCGATGATTTTTCAGGAACCCATGACATCACTCAACCCGGTGTATACTATCGGTAAGCAGATTGATGAAGCCATTTTGTTGCATCGTAAGATGAGTGGTAAAGAGGCGCGGGCATTAACGCTGGAAATGTTGAAAAAGGTTGGTATTCCCCGCGCCGAAGACATTGCCAAAGAGTATCCCTATCAATTGTCCGGGGGTATGCGGCAACGGGTGATGATTGCCATGGCGCTTGCTTGCCATCCCCGATTGTTAATTGCCGACGAACCGACTACTGCTCTTGATGTTACCATTCAGGCCCAGATTCTGGATTTGATGCGTCATCTACGGCGAGATACCGGTGCATCGATCATACTGATAACCCACGATCTGGGAGTGGTGGCTGAAATGTGTGAGCGGGTGCTGGTTATGTACGCCGGGCAAATCGTCGAGGAGGCTGATGTAGTCAGTTTGTTTACCCAGCCAAAACATCCTTATACCAGAGGACTCATGCAATCCATCCCGCAACTGAATAAGAAAGTATCCCGCTTGATCCCCATTCCCGGTCAAGTGCCGCCGCTGTCCAATATGCCGCCAGGGTGCCGGTTTGCTCCCCGTTGCCCGCAGGCTATGGATTCATGTTTGACCGAAAATCCCCAGTTGTTACCGGTGGCAGCGGGCCATACCTGCCGTTGCTGGTTGTACGGGAAAGGAGGAGAAGCGGGTGACGCAAGACACATTGTTGGAAGTTAAAAACCTGAAAAAGTATTTTGAAATTCGCGGTGGTCTGTTAAAAAGGGTTACAGGCTATGTAAAAGCAGTTGATGATGTTTCTTTTACCGTCAACCAGGGAGAAACCCTAGGGATTGTCGGTGAATCCGGCTGTGGCAAATCTACGACCGGCAGGACTATTTTACGGCTATTGGAACCAACCGCGGGCCAGGTGGTTTTTGATGGTGTTGATCTGGCAAAATTGAACCGGGAGGACATGCGCCGCAAACGGAAAGATATTCAAATGGTGTTCCAGGACCCTTACGCTTCTTTAAATCCCCGGATGACGGTGGCCGATATTATTGGCGAAGCCTTAACGGCCCATGGTGTGACCGACAAGCAGGAGATCAGCCGCAGGGTGAATGAAACGCTTGAACTGTGCGGGCTAACGGCTGAGCAAGGGCGTCGGTATTCGCACGAGTTTTCCGGCGGGCAGCGGCAGCGGGTCGGTATTGCCCGTTCGCTCATCCTGAGGCCAAAACTTATTATTGCCGACGAACCGGTCTCGGCCCTGGACGTATCCATTCAAGCGCAAATCATCAACTTGCTGCAGGACTTACAAGAGCAGCTTGGGCTGACATATCTATTCATATCCCACGACCTGTCTGTTGTCCGCCACATTAGCAACCGGGTCGGTGTTATGTACTTGGGCAGGCTGGTGGAGATTGGTTCTGCCGCAGAGTTGTACGAGAAGCCGCGGCACCCGTATACGCAGGCGCTGCTGTCGGCTATACCGCTCGCTGATCCGCTCACCAAACGGGAACGGATCATTTTGCAGGGAGATGTGCCGTCGCCGGCCAATCCGCCTCCAGGGTGCGCATTTGCCCCCCGTTGCCCGAAAGTCATGGACGTGTGTAAGACAGTCAGGCCGGAAATGATCCAAGTGACCGATAACTATCAGGTGGCTTGCCATCGTTATCAAAACTAAGCCAATACACAACAGAATATCCAGAAAGTAAGCATGGGCGGCTTTTGGCAAGTCGCCCTTTAGTGCGGTATAGAGGGGCAATTTTCGGTTAAACAAGGATTTTCAGCACATTATGCCAAATAATCATTATGAGCATTACATGGTAAAAAGGCAGGGGAGTCTAGTTGATGGAAAGAAATACAATTACCTTTATTACGCTGCATGATCATACTCTCCGGGCTATTATTGATCAATGTTATGAGCTTGGTATGTTGGAGGAGTTTAACATTGAAGGACGTACCATTGCGCAGTTGCCCTATCTTCCGATTACCGGCAGTTCTTTGGTTGTAGCGTCCGGCGATGTTATTATACCGGCCATTAAACCGTACCTTCCCAAAGATTCCAAAATAATTACGGCCCAGCGAACCATCAACTATACCAATATTCGTAACGTGCTCGAAATCCCCCGCGGGATGAAAGTATTGCTTGTTAATGATGGTAAGGAGCGGGCCCTGGAGACCATCGCTCTTTTACAAGATGCCGGGATTGACCTGGATTTTTACCCCTATTATCCCGGTGAGACATCTTACCCCCAGGAAGTTACCATTGCGGTTACTCCCGGTGAAACTAAACTTGTGCCGCCTACCATTACTAAAGTGATCGATATCGGCTCCCGGGTTATTGATCTGGCAACATGGATTGAAATTTACGCCCATTTTAAATATGGAATTCTTGACTTGCGCAAATTCACATCGCGTTACGTCCGTTCTGTTTTTTATATTACGAAAGAGCTTAGTAATGAAATTCAGAAGGCCAATCTTCTCCGCAACCATTTGGAGGCTATTGTTGACCGGATCGAAGACGGAGTGCTGGCTATTGACGAAGAAGATACCATTCGGATTACCAATCATAAAGCATTAGAAATTCTGCATCTGCAAGGCCGGAATATCATAGATCAAAAAGCGGCAAATTGCATTCATACCCATTTTTATCAGATTATTTGTCAATTGCCTTATGAACGAGAAGAGGTTATGAACTGGGAAAGCCAGACTTTCTTCTTTCGCAAGACTCATATAATGATCGAGGGCAGAAACTTTGGCTATTTGATTCTTTTTCGCCGGGCGTCGGAAATAAACAAATTGGAGCATGATTATCGCCGGAAGCTGACAAGCAAGGGGCTTTTTGCCAAATATACCTTCAATGATCTTACCGGGAAAAGCCATCCTTTTAAAAAATTAACGAACATTTCCCGAAAAATGGCCAAAAGTAATACAACCATCTTACTGTTGGGCGAAACCGGAACAGGAAAAGAATTGCTGGCCCAGGCCATCCATAATGCTTCACCGCGTAAATGGGAGCCCTTTGTCGGGGTTAATTTTGCGGCCATATCTGAATCGTTACTGGAGAGTGAATTGTTTGGTTATGAAGAAGGAGCATTTACCGGTGCGAAAAAAGGCGGTCATATCGGCTTGTTTGAGCAGGCTCATAAAGGGACGATTTTCCTGGATGAAATCGGGGATGCTTCCGCCGGGATCCAAAACAGATTATTGAGAGTACTGCAAGAGCGGGAGATCATGAAAGTAGGCGGCAATCGCATCATTCCCATTGATATTCGTGTAATTGCCGCTACCAACCGCAATTTAGTGGAAATGGTCCGGGAAGGATTATTCCGGGCAGATCTATATTACCGGTTGAATGTTCTTCCGATCCATATACCTTCGTTACGGGAGCGAAAAGAAGACATTCCCTTACTGGTCCAAGAATTCATAAATAAAATTTGTAATGACCTTAAACGCCCGGTTTTTCAGTTTTCGAAAGAAGCCATGGCGGACATGCTGGACTATGGCTGGCCCGGAAATATCAGAGAGTTGGAAAATGTCATACAGTATTTGGCTCATATTGTCGAAGATGTTGTACTGCCTGAGCACTTATTATTTAAGCGGGGAGAAAAGTCTTATCAGGAAGTTGCCGCCGCTGCCAGCCAGGAACTTGAAGCCCTGCATCAATCCTATGTGCGCAAAGGGTTCATTCAAGAGGTTAAGACCATTCTGCTGACGATCCAGCAAGCCCGGTATGCTGTTGGAAGAAATTATGTGATTAGTCAAATGAAGGCGGCGGGCTGGAATATAACCGAGCAGCAACTCAGATATCGCATGCAGCTCTTGAAGCAAGATCAATTGCTCGAAGTCGGACGCGGCAGACAAGGCAGTGCGGTAACAAAAAAGGGTGTGGAATTTTTAAAATATATTCAATAAAGCGAGACAACCTGAATCTGCTGCAGGTTGGGCTTGTCTGTTTAGATGGGGAGGAATTTATATGTTGGATGAAAGAGTAAAGACACTGGCTAAGAACCTTATTAACTATTCGGTACGCCTACAGCCAGGAGAAAAAGTACTGATTGAAGTTATAGACGGCGGGCACGATCTTGCTAAAGCGCTGGTGGCCGAGGCATACCGGGCAGGCGGTACACCGTTCGTTACAGTTAAGAGCAATGCCTTGCAGCGGGCGCTGCTATTGGACTGTGATAAAGAACAATTAGAGTTGATAGCCGGTTGGGAAGCTCACCGCATGCAAGACATGGACGCTTATATTGCTGTCCGGGCTTACGAAAATGTCAGCGAACTGTCTGACTTGCCGCCTGACAAATCCCGGATGTACCAACAGCTGTGGTGGAAGCCTGTGCATACCGATATTCGTATCGCCAAAACCAAATGGTGCGTATTACGTTATCCCGGACCGTCTATGGCCCAGATGGCCGGCATGAGTACCGAAGCATTTACCGACTTTTATTTTAAAGTCAGCAATCTGGACTACGCCAGGATGGCTGAGGCTGAAGAGCCGCTGGTGAAACTGGTGGATAAGACCGAGCGGGTACGTATCACCGGTCCGGGGACCGATCTGGCTTTTTCCATCAAAGGTATTCCGGTGATGAAATCCTGCGGCCTGCGGAACATTCCGGACGGCGAAGTATTTACCGCACCGGTTAAAGATTCGGTAAATGGTGTGATAACCTATAATTGTCCGACTATTTCCCAGGGTACGGCTTTTGATAATATCCGGTTACGGTTTGAGAAGGGAAAAATTATCGAAGCTACCGCCAACCATACCGGGAAGTTGAATCAAATTCTTGATACTGACGAGGGGGCCCGCTATATCGGCGAGTTTGCCCTAGGCTTGAACCCTCATATCCATCATCCCATGCGGGACATCTTATTTGATGAAAAAATTTGCGGCAGTTTCCATCTCACTCCTGGTAACGCATATGCCACAGCGTTTAATGGCAACCGGTCGGCCATTCACTGGGACCTGGTCTGTATTCAGACACCGGCATATGGCGGTGGAGAAATCTGGTTTGACGACAGGTTGGTTCGCAAAAACGGCAAATTCGTTTTGCCGGAATTGGCGGGACTCAACCCGGAAAACTGGGTATAGCCCAGAGCAAAAAAAGTGCCTTAATCTGATGGTTATTTGTTTTGATAGGTAAGTTTAGATGGTAAATATTATCCGTTTATAGTCCTATCAAGGAATAAGAAGAACCTGTGCATAGAAATATTAGAGAGATATATTTCATATATTTACAATAAGCAAGTTAATCGCATACTGTTCAGTAACCAAAGCTATTCCTGCCTGTCAATGTTATAGCACAGATAAGGAATGGTTTTTTTTTCGGTCAAAAAGTCTTTTTCACAGTCTTTTTTTTAACCGAGAGGAAAAATTTTACACATGACGAATAAGTACAAAAATTAAGGTGAGTATGCCTAGGGAATACAACGTGGAGGGGGTTACATGGTGGCAGGCTATTGAAGTTCGTTCAAATGATATCACTAATCGAGCAGATCAATAGCGGTCATTGCCATAGCCTTGGCTCCCACCAGCAGCCGTTCTTGCGCATAATCTGATCCTGTTGCTATGGCAAACTCGGGTGTGTGTGCTATCAGATTGCAGCCGATGCCAATGTCAGGATGGAGGGTAGGGGCGGCGTGGCTGACATTGCCGACATCGGTAGACCCGTCTGCGTCTTCCGGTTCGAGGACAGTTACGGTTTCACCTAAGCGGGCCATATTATTTTTGAACAATTCCATAAGCCGTGGGTTATTGATTAATTCTTTAAATAACGGTTCATAGTGCACTGTTTCTACTGTTGTGCCGGTAGCTAAAGCCACCCCTTCCGCCAGCCGCCGTACGGCCGGAACTACGGTGTCTTCCAAATAGCGGGATGACAGTGCCCGTACGGTAAATTTGGCTTGGGCGTTATCGGGGACGATGTTGGGCGCTGTCCCGCCTTTGGTGATAATTCCCGCCAGAATGGTCTCCCGGGTAAAGGTCTGACGCAGCATTTTAATTCCCTGATAAAACATGACAAGGGCGTCTAAAGCGTTGACGCCTTTGTTTGTTTTACTGGCTACATGGGCCGGCTGCCCGTGAAAAGTTACTTGTAACGGATGGGAAGCATAGGAAGTTCCCCCCAGGTAATTACCGTCTGCAGGATGAACAATCAGGACCGCCGTTAAGCCGTCAAAAACACCGTCGGCGGCCATGGCTACCTTAGCGCCGCTTGTCTCCTCCGCCGGGCAGCCAATCAAATAAGAAACAGCCCGGTTACCGGCTACAGTTGCAAATGCCGCTGCCGCTCCCCAACTCATTGCGGCAATCAGGTTATGGCCGCAAGCGTGGCCCAGTTCGGGTAATGCGTCATATTCGGCTAAAAACGCAACTTTCGGGCCATGGCTTCCTTTCCTGGCAATGAAGGATGTTGTATAGCCGCTGATATTCGTCTGCACAGTAAACCCGTAGCGCTTGGCCGCTGTCGTCAAAAGCCGGGCCGCTTGGTACTCATGACCTCCCAGTTCAGGATTTTTGTGTAAAAACAGACTGATTTCCCTGAGTTCAGGGGCCATTGTATCCACTGCAGCCATAACTTCTTCTTTTAATGCCGTTTTATCCATCTCTTGCCTCCGCTAAACCATTTCGCGCATTTAATCAGTGGTGGCTGTTTCGGTAATTACCAGCCCGCCTATTCCGGTTCCCAGCATTGCCCGGACTCCCAGGGGAAGAGTCGTTTTGTCGGCGGTGTGGCCGAAGTGCAGATTATAGAGGACCGGTTTGTTTAAGCCTCCTAAACGGTCCCGCAGCACATCTTCTACAGTGAAGCTGGGCGGTTTGGCTTCGCTATCGCAGTCGGCGCACGCATCAACCACAATCCCGGCTGCATCCTGCAGCTTACCGGCCAGTAATAACTGGGTCAACATGCGGTCAATACGGTAGGGGGCCTCGCCAACCTCTTCGAGACAAAGAATTTTGCCGCAGGTATCAATTTCATAGGGTGTGCCCAGTGTGGCCACAATCAGGCTTAAGTTGCCACCGGTCAGACAGCCTCCGGCTGTTCCCGGCACGATAAACACAGGGGGAGGGGAGAGCGGCGGATTGCTAATGGGTCCGAGCGGCCCGGGAGTAGCGACAGCCCGGAAAAAATTGTCCCAACTATACGCAGAAATGCCTCTTCCCATATCTGACGCCACCATAGGTCCATGGAAGGTGACAAGGCCTGTACGTTGGCCAATACTTAGATGCAGGGCCGTGATGTCACTGTAGCCGACAAACACTTTGGGATGGTCACGGATGGTACTATAGTCCAGAAGTTCCAGCAGCCGCATGGTGCCGTACCCGCCACGGAGGCAAACAATGCCGTCAATATCAGGTGACGCAAACATAGCATTGATGTCGGCGGCCCGTGCGGCATCCGGACCGGACAAATATCCCAGCGTTTGAGCGGTTGTCATACCCAGTTGCACCTTGAACCCCTGTTCTTCCAGCCAGCGTACGCCGGCTGCGGCCAATTCGGGATCGCCGGGGCTGGCCGGAGCGATTACACCGATCGTGTCTCCCGGGCAGAGCCGTTTGGGTTTAATTGGGGAAATAGGGTTCATACAGAAAAGTCTCCTATTGTTATCATTAATAAAGAGATATGCTCTCTTTATTTTTCTATGAACGCGGTTTTAAAGTCGGCAAGTCCTAACACTGACCAGAAATAGCCTTTGACATACGGTTTGGCAATATATGGCTGAGTAGTATAATAGATGGGAATGATGACGGCATCATCAAAGAGAATTTTTTCCGCATCATGCATGGCCTGCATCCGGACTTTTTGGTCAATGGTGGATTGAGCCTGTTCTACCAGGCGGTTATAGGCCGGATTGCTGTATTTAGCGTCATTGCCGGGGTCTTTAAATACATCCATAAACGTCATGGGATCGGCATAATCCCCGACCCACGAGGCCCGGGCAATTTGGAACGCGCCTTGTGACCGTGATTCCAAAAATACTTTGGACTCCTGATTTGTTAAATTAACAGACACACCCAGGTTTTGTTTCCACATCTCCTGAATGGCTTCGGCAATAGATTTATGCAGCTCGCTGGTATTATACAGCAGGGTAACCGGTGGCAACCCTTGGCCGTCAGGATATCCTGCTTCGGCCAGCAATTTTTTGGCCAGCGCCACATCTTCTTTCACATAATTTCCGCCTTCTTCCCGAAAGTCTTTGCCTGTGGCCGGGTTTACAAGTCCGGGCGCCACCCAGGCATAAGCCGGCTGTTTACCGCCTTTGATGACGTTTTTTACCAGTGCTTCCCGGTTGATTGCCAGAGCAAACGCCTTGCGGAGTTGCACGTTGTCAAAAGGGGCCTTCTGCGTATTAAATACGTAGTAGTATACCCCGAGATACGGCGAAATTTTGAGAAGTCCCGCTTGGGTAAGCCGGTCATGCTCGACAACCGGCGGTTCCACCATCATGTCGGCTTGATTGTTTTCTACCAGTGCCAGCCGGGTGGTCTGAGAATCACTGATTGGCCATTCCATTTTTACCAGTTTAACTTGCGCTGCATCCCAGTATTGATCATTTTTGGCAAATTCAATTTTGCCGCTGTGAACCCAATTGGTGATCTTGAACGGGCCGTTGCCAATCAAAGTTTTAACATCGGTGGCCCATGTATCAGGATTGGCGGTTACTGTCTTTTGGTGAACAGGATAGAAAGCATGAAACGCCGTCAAACTTAAAAAGTATGCTGTGGGTGTTTCCAATGTTACTTCCAATGTATGGTCGTTGACGGCTTTTACTCCTACCTGGTCTGCCGTCAGTTTTTTTTGATTGTATGCTTGGGCATTTTTTATCGGGAATAACATATATGCATTTTCTGAAGCAAATTCGGGGTTTAACACCTGTTTCCAGGCAAATTCAAAGTCCTGAGCGGTGACCGGGTCGCCGTTGGACCATTTGGCATTAGACCGCAGATAAAACACATATTTCATCCCGTCAGGAGAAACCTCCCATTTTTCCGCCACACCCGGCGCAGGCTGGTCTTTGGCATCAAGGCGTGTCAAGCCTTCAAAGATCTGCAGCTCTACTAATGATTCGGGAATGGCCGTCGACTTGGCCGGGTCCAAAGTTGCCGGTTCGGCTTCCAGGGCATAGCGGAATACCTGATTATTACCGCCGGATTTGCTGCAGCCTGCTGCCAGAGTTACGAGCATTGTCAGCAGCAGCATTACTGCCAAAAACTTTTTGCGAGACATTGTCATTCCTCCCTAAAACATAAATGGTGATATATGGTTTTGCCAATGTTGGCGACCAGTTGAAGCCCTTGAACATTGGCTGTAAGACCGCCGGTCAAAACGCTAATGATATAGGGGCCGCCAGGCAAAAAAAGAATTCCCGCATCATGTTCCACCCCTGGCAAAGTTCCCGTTTTGTGAGCTATTACTGTTTCTTCAGGCAGAAAATAAGGCAGTTTATCCCGGATTTGTTGCCGTTTTAAAATATCCAGCATTAACGCGCCATATGCGGGCGGCAGACCTGTACTGCTCAATAGGTGTGCAAACAGGCGAGCCAAATCGGCCGCGCTGGTTTCGTTTTCATTGCCTGCCCGGGCGGCGTCAAAGTCCATCATCCGGCGTCGTAGTACCGTTGACTTTAATCCCAAGCCGGTCATGGTCCGGTTTACCTGGTCCATACCGGCGAGATCAATGAGCATATTGGTCGCTATGTTGTCGCTGACGATAATCATCAGCGTGACAAGCTCCCGGACAGTCATAGTGATATCAGGGCGCAATTCCTTTAAGATGCCGGCGCCGCCTGTCCGGTAACCACTGGTTACAACAAGCGTCTCATCCAGTGAGAGTTTACCGGCTGCCGTCTGACGCATGATTTCATACATGATCGGAACCTTAATCATGCTGGCGGCAGGAAATACCATTTCCGGGTTTAGCTCCAGCCTGGCGCCGGTGGCGTGATTGGTGACTACCATTCCCCAGCAGCCGGTATCGGCAGCTAAAATGTCTTCGATTTTTTGGCGTAATGCTTCCATAATTCACTCCATCTTCTATAAAAAATACCGGATTCATGCTCTGTGTATCCGGTGGCATGCCACCATATGGCCGGCGCCTGCGTCTGTGAGCGCGGGTTCCTGTTCGACGCATACCGGCTGGGCGTAGTGGCAGCGGGGGCAAAAGCGGCAGCCGGAAGGAGGATTGATGGGGCTTTGAACATCGCCTGCCAGGCGAATCCGCTCCCGTTTGGCCTCCACCGCCGGGTCGGGAACAGGTATGGCGGACAGCAGCGCTTGGGTATAGGGATGCTGGGGGTTACGGTACAATTCGCTGCTATCGGCCATTTCCACAATTTTGCCAAGATACATGACAGCCACACGGTTACTAATATGTTTCACCATGGCTAAATTGTGAGCAATGAATAAATAGGTCAGTCCCAGTTCGGCCTGGAGGCGCTCCAATAAATTAACCACTTGGGCCTGAATGGAAACATCCAAAGCGGAAATGGGTTCGTCACAGATAATAAAACTTGGGTTAACGGCCAAAGCCCGGGCAATACCGATCCGTTGCCGCTGACCGCCGCTGAATTCATGGGGAAAACGGCTCATATGTTCAGGGGTCAGCCCTACCATCTGCAGCAGGCTGACAATACGCTCCACCCGTTCCCTACCGGCGGCCAGCCCATGAATGTCTAAGGGTTCGCCGATAATATCCCCGACTGTCATGCGCGGATTCAGTGATGCAAAAGGATCCTGAAAAATCATCTGCATATCGCGGCGCAGCTGTTTTTCCTCAAGTTTACCGGTAATAGCCTTCCCGTTAAACAGGATTTCGCCGGCAGTGGGCTTATACAAATGAATAATTGTTCTCCCGGCAGTGGACTTGCCACAGCCGCTTTCGCCTACCAGTCCGAGGGTTTCCCCTTGGCGCATGGAAAAACTCACATCATCAACCGCTTTTAAATAGTGAGTGGGGCGCCCCAAAAAATCGGTGCGGACAGTAAAATATTTTTTTAGATTACGCACTTCTAAAATGTTTTTTTGCTCCATCAGCCTGCGACCTCCTGTTTGGGGTTAGGGGCGGCAGGATGCTGCAGCCAGCAGTTCACGCGGTGTTCCTCACTTATCCTGGTAGTTTCGGGATAATGTTCCTGACAAATACGCATGGCATAAGGACAGCGGGGATGAAAGGGGCAGCCGGCCGGCGGCTGTAACAGGTCAGGCGGCTGTCCGGCAATGGCAGTCAGCAGTTGTTTTTGTGTTGAATCCAGGCGCGGTACCGATTGTAAGAGTCCCCAGGTGTAAGGATGCCGGGGATGATAGAAGATATCCCGGGCCGTTCCCGCTTCGGCAATTTTGCCTGCGTATAACACAATCACCCGGCTGCACAACCCGGCAATCACGCCAAGGTCATGGGAAATGAGAATAATGGCTGTGTTTAATTTGCGCTGCAGGTCTTTCATCAGATCAAGAATCTGCGCTTGAATGGTTACGTCAAGGGCCGTAGTCGGCTCATCAGCAATCAGGAGTTTCGGATTACAGGCCAAGGCTATGGCGATCATCGTCCGTTGCCGCATGCCGCCGCTGAATTGGTGCGGATAATTTTTTACGCGTTGTTCCGGTGAAGGGATACCGACCAGGCGCAGCATTTCCACAGCCCGGGCATAGGCGTCTTTGCGGTTCATATGTTGATGCAACTGTAAAGATTCAGCAATTTGCATCCCGACAGTAAGCACCGGATTAAGGGAAGTCATAGGGTCCTGAAAAATCATACTAATATCATTACCCCGGATATTTTCCATCTCCGGTTCGGGTCTTTGCAGTAAATCGGCACCTTCAAATAGTATTTTCCCCTTGGCATATCTGCCAGGGGGAGTAGGAATAAGCCTCATAATGGCATGAGCTGTCACGCTTTTGCCGGAACCTGATTCGCCGACAATACCGACAGCCTCCCCCGGAAGAACCTGAAAACTTATCTGATCAACAGCCTTGACCTCACCGGCATACGTGTCAAAGGATACGGCCAATTCTTCAACAGCTAACAACGGCTTCATTACTTTGCCTCCCTATCTTCGTACGCGGGGGTCCAGCGCATCCCGCAGACCGTCCCCCAGGAAATTAAAGGCCAGCATGGTAATACTGATGGCCACAGCCGGAAAAAACAGTTGGAAGGGATAGGAACGTAAACTGGCAACCCCCTCGGAGGCCAGCACTCCCCAACTGGCCATGGGAGCAGCAACGCCGAGGCCGATAAAGCTGAGAAACGCCTCGGTGAAGATGGCTTCCGGAATGGCAAACGTCACCGTGATAATAATTGGCCCTATGGCGTTGGGGAGGAGATGACGAAACAGAATGCGCCAGTGATTTGCGCCTATAGTTCGTGCTGCCAGAACATACTCCTGTTCCTTCAGGCTTAAAATCTGCCCGCGGACAATCCGCGCCATACCAAGCCAGTAAGCAATACCCAGGGCAATAAAAATATTAGTCAGTCCTGGTTTCAAAATAACCATGAGGAGTATTACATAGAGCAAAACCGGTATGCCGTACAAAATATCGACAATATTCATCATAATCCTGTCAATCCGGCCGCCAAAGAAACCGGCTATACCACCATAAACAACCCCAATGGTAAGATTGATCAAACTGGCCACAAACCCGATAGCCAGTGAAATACGTGCGCCGTACAAGACCCGGACAAACAAATCACGGCCGAGGCTATCAGTACCGAACCAGTGTCCGGGTCCGGGCGGTTTATTGGCTTCCATAAGATTTTGATCAGAATAGGAAACCGGGGACAGCCAGGGACCGATAACCGCAATCACGATAATAAACAGTAACGTGTATAAGCCGGCCATAGCCAGTTTATTTTTTTTCAGACGCCGCCAGGCGTCCTGCCCATAGGTTGTACCGGGACGGGTACTTGTTACAACCGGTCCGGTACGTATGACAGGTTCAAATAATTCGTTGTTCAGTGACATTGTTACCTACCTTGTTTTCCATCAAGTTTTATGCGGGGATCAAGTAAGGGATAAATAAGATCTACTGCTAAATTTAAGCTGATGATCAACAGGCTGTAAAAAACGGTAACACCGAGAATTACTGTATAGTCCCGGTTATAGATGCTTGTGACAAAATGCCGCCCTAAGCCGGGAATGGCAAAAATGCTCTCGATAATAAAGCTGCCGGTCAATATGGACGCAGCCATGGGACCAATATAGGTGATTACCGGGATTAACGCGTTTTTTAGCGCGTGCCGGTATAAGATGATCGTTTGAGACAGCCCTTTTGCCCGTGCCGTCTTGATATAATCCTGAGCAAGGACCTCCAGCATACTGGAACGGGTAAGACGGGCAATGAAGGCCATCGGATGGCTGGCTAAAGCCAGGGCCGGTAAAACCATATATTCAATACCTCCCCACAGTGCCGCCGGCAACAAGGCCAGCTTGATGGCCAATACATAGATAAGTAGTACGGCAAGCACAAAACTGGGTACCGACACCCCAAGTGTTGCCATAAACATTGTGGCATAGTCCTGCCATTTATTTTGGCGCAACGCGGCAATAGCACCGGCAGGGATTCCCAGCACGATAGCCAAGGTGATGCTTACTATGCCCAATTGAAAGGATACCGGGAAGCTTTCGCGAATAATATCATTAACGGTACGGCCGGCGTATTTAAAAGAAGGGCCTAAATCAAAACGGCTTAAATTGGCCAGGTAGTCAATATATTGTTTCCATAAGGGGTCACTCAGCCGGTAGCGTTCTTCAATATTTTTCAGTACGGCGGCAGGGATATTTTTTTCGCTGGTAAAGGGACCGCCAGGGATGGCATGCATGAGCAGAAACGTAATCGTGATAATGGCCAGCAAAACAATTAGGGAACTGACAATACGCTTCAGTATATAACGCAACAAATTAGTACACTCCTGTCTGGACGAGACAAAGCGGTATGCTCGTGTATTACCTCTTTACCTACCCGTTTACCGGGCTGTTTCTGGATATATGCTTCCTTAAAGTTACAGGATTCATGCCATTGTTGTAAGGTATTGGAAACTCATTAACATTAAAAATAGGTTAATCTTCAATGCCTGTACTATAGACTTGTGGTATACTGGCATAAAGGTTGGAATGCAAGCACTCTTAATTATTAATTATACAGGAAAAAAAGGAGGTTAGTGCGGTATGCGCATTGATTATCACATGCATTTTGAATATGGCAGCTATGACCTTGACTGGGTGCAGGGATTTTTTGACCATGCCCGGAGCCGCGGCATTGATGAGATTGGAATATCGGAGCACAGTCATGGTTTTATCGAGTTTAAGGACTTATATTATGAGGAATTGATCCTTGATGAATCTCCGGTAGGACAGTATCAGCGGCAATGGCTGACCAAGAATAAGTTTCGCTACAGTATTAAGGAATACCTGCAGTTTATGGACCTGTTGAAAAAGAAGGGCTATCCGGTGAAAACCGGCATTGAAGTCTGTAACTTTCAAAATCAGGAAGGTGTCCGGGCCATTCTGGCAGAGCATCAATTTGATTATATAATTGGCTCAGTTCACTTCCTTAAGGGATGGGGCTATGATTTTGCCGATATTAAGTTTGTCTGGAACCAATATAGCCTTAAGGATATCTATGAATGGTATACGGCAGCTATAGAACATTTATGCGCCGCCGGCCTCTATGATGTCCTCGGGCATCCCTTTAATATCCGGCTGTTTAAAAATTTCCCCGATTTTGATGTACAGCCGTTTTTGGACCGCGCCGCCCAGGCGGTGCATAAAGCCGGTATGGCCATAGACATTAACACGGGAACATTGTACCGTTATCCGGTTATGGAAATTTCCCCCTACCCGGCGTTCATGGCAACTGCCAAAAAATATAATATCCCCATCATTGTATCCTCAGACGCCCACCGTCCGGAGGACTGCGGGAGGCATATCGATATGGCGGAGGATTACGCCAAAGCCCACGGATATGACGAAGTGCTGGTATTTGCCGGGCGTAAGGCCGTGCCTTATAAACTGTCTTGAGATGCCGACTGTGGAGTTTTCCATAATATATAATCATTAAGGAAAGAAGGAGAAAATATTGGATTTCGATGCGCTGTACCATCCTTATCCATCACGGCGGAGTGTTGTCTATGCCAAAAACGGCATGGTAGCTACGTCCCAGTCATTGGCGGCGCAGGCCGGGCTGGCAATTTTGCGCAAAGGCGGCAACGCTGTTGATGCGGCAGTGGCCACGGCGGCCTGCCTTACTGTTGTTGAACCGACATCGAATGGTATCGGCGGGGATGCCTTTGCCCTTGTCTGGATTAAAGACAGGCTCTATGGTCTGAATGCGAGCGGACCGGCGCCTGCGGCAATAACCCTGGAAGAGGTAGCAAAGCAAGGACACAAGGAGATTCCTAAAAACGGCTGGCTGGCGGTCACCGTCCCGGGGGCGCCATCGGCGTGGGCGGCGCTGATAGAACGCTTCGGCAAGCTGACCTTGCCGGAAGTGCTGCTGCCGGCCATTGAATATGCCGAAGCCGGTTACCCGGTATCGCCGGTAACCAGTCTGCAGTGGGAGGCCGGGTTTCAGCGGTTCCGTGCGGCCAAAGGGGAAGAATTCCGGTATTGGTTTGATACGTTCGCTCCGCACGGGCGGGCGCCGGTGGCCGGAGAAATCTGGCGATCGGCAAACCACGGGCAGACCCTGCGGAAAATTGCCGAAACAAAGGCCAAAGCTTTTTATGAAGGTGAATTAGCCGATAAAATTGTTGCTTTTGCCAAACAATACGGCGGTTATCTCCGGGAAGCGGACTTGGCCGGTTACCGGCCGGAATGGGTGGAACCCATTCATGTGAACTACCGGGGGTATGATGTTTGGGAGATTCCTCCCAATGGTCATGGACTGGTTACACTGCTGGCGTTAAATATCCTCAAAGGCTTTACATTTGATGCCAAAGAAACTGCCGAGACGTACCATAAACAGTTCGAGGCCATAAAATTAGCGTTTGCCGACGGTTTGGCCTATATTGCCGATCCGCGGAAAATGCGGGTCAGTGTGACCGACCTGTTGTCAGATGCCTATGCTGCCGAACGCCGGAAACTTATCGGCAAAGAAGCCCTTCAGCCCGCGCCGGGGTCACCGCCCGGAGGCGGCACTGTTTACCTGGCCGCCGCCGATGCCGAAGGCAATATGGTGTCTTACATTCAGAGCAACTATATGGGCTTCGGTTCGGGCCTGGTGGTTCCCAACACCGGTATTGCGCTCCACAACCGTGGCTGCAATTTCTCGCTTGATCCCAATCATGACAATTGCCTGGAACCGGGTAAAAAGCCTTATCATACCATCATCCCCGGCTTTCTCAGCAAAGACGGCCGGGCCGTCGGGCCTTTCGGCGTTATGGGCGGTTTTGTACAGCCCCAAGGGCATCTCCAGATGGTTATGAATACCATTGATTTTAAACTTAACCCGCAGACGTCCCTGGATGCGCCCCGTTGGCAATGGGTGCAAGGCAAAACCATCCAAGTGGAGCATCAATTCCCCGAAGCCGTTGCCGAGGCTTTGGCAAGGCGCGGTCATGATATCCAGCGAACTGTTGGCAACATTACCATGGGCCGGGGACAAATTATCTGGCGTGACAATAGCGGCGTACTGGCCGGAGGTACTGAACCCCGGACAGACGGGGCCGTTGCTGCCTGGTAGGGGAACAGATATAAACGGAGGCCGGCGTGGCCCGTCTACTTTTTTTGTACATTACTTGGCAGTACCAAGTATCTTATCCGCCATATAGAGGAGAATATTTACGCCGTCAAGTAAAGCTTCTTTATTAAAAGTCATTTCCGGGTGGTGCAAACCGGGGGTGAGGTCTGCGCCTAACCCGATATAGCCGGTTTTTAAGGCGGGCTTATGTTTGCGGAAGAAGTGAAAGTCTTCGCCGCCAGGAGTGGTAACCGGAGCAAGTAATCCTTTCTCACCCAGTACCGAAGTGATAGCTTCTTTGGCTAAGTCGACAATATCCTGAGCATATTCGGCGGCAGGACAGCCTCCAAGTATATTTATGGCAGCTTGGCCGCCCACGGTAGCTGCCCCTGCTTGGATGGCACGTGTCGCTTTTTCAATAAGTTCCTCCATGGTAGCGTTGTTTTGGGCCCGCAGGTCCAGGGCCATTACGGCCTTATCCGGGATAGAGTTTAAAGTGGCTCCGCCGGCGTGAAGCTTAGTCACCTTAACGGTGGCGGGGATGACGGGATTGATATGTATTGCATTGATGGCCTGAACGGCTGCCGCTGCTCCGTCAATCGCATTAACGCCCAGATGGGGCCGGGCGCCGTGGGCTGTGCTGCCGTGAATGGTGGCTTCCATAATATAACTGGCGCCATGGCAAAGAGCAGGGGTGGCTTGCTTCAACGCTGCTTCTTGAATAGGCCGCAGGTGAATTCCAAGGAGAATATCCACATCATCAATTGCGCCATCTTCAATCATCCGGGTGGCGCCAAGTAACGTTTCCTCGGCAGGCTGGAAAAGTATCTTTAGCGTCCCCTGGGTTATTCCCTTAGCGGCTAATTCTTGAGCTGCCGCTAATACAATGGCGGCGTGGGCATCGTGGCCGCAGGAATGAATTGCGGCGTCCTGGCCGTCAATAACATGGGGCAAGGCATCCATATCGGCGCGTAATGCCAAAGTTGGACCGGGGCGGCTGCTGGTCAACGTGCCAATAACCCCTGTCCCGCCTACGCCGGTTTGAATCTGATAACCGGAATGTTGTAGTTGTCCGGCCAGAAACGCTGCTGTTTTTACTTCCTTAAAGCCTATTTCCGGAATGGAATGAAGCGTAGTCCAGATTTCTTTGACTCTGGTTGCTAAAAGGGTCATAGAGTTACCTCCACTTGGGTTTTTTAAGTAATAGCGCGCGTGATTGGCAAGGTGATAAATTTAAATATACCCAAGTATAGTTTGTTGCCCGTAGCTTAAATTCCTCTGTTGCAGAAAAATATACCTAAGACCTTTTCTTATCCTGGCAGAAAAGTATAACTCTCTGCCAGGATAAGAGCAACATCGGCTTCCGCTTTTGCCAAAGGCTCGGCGCAAGCCGTGTTTTCTTTATTATGCTGCGGAAAGCAGATAACAACAGAGCAGGAAAAGATTTGTTGTTATCGAAATAAAAACAATGTCTACCGCTCTCTTCCTGCTTTTTATTCTACGGTTACCCAAAGGTCGACTGCTCTGGCAGTCTCATTCGTATTTGGGATAATCTGCAGTTTGCCTTTGCCTGGTTTTTTGGCGATAAATATTACTCTGCCGGTTTCCTGCTGATTGGTTTCTTGTTGCATTATGTCACCAAAAAAGTATTCGCCAGATGACGAAAAACGAGTATTCTTGGTAAGACCTTGTGCAGGTTCAAGGATCAGCCTCTGCCCTACCTTGAGTACAATATTATTGGCAGAAAGCTGTACTTTATCGGTAGCATTGTAATTATACGTGACTTTAACATCCTTCTCGGTCGTTTGTTTGGAAGGACTGGTTGGCGAAGGTTGGGGTTCAACAGGTGTGAGGTTAGCACATCCGACTATTAGGAGCATGACGGACAGTAATAATCCAACAAAGACTACAGCCCATGGTTTGTTTTGCATGAATCTCATAGTAACGACCATTCCTTTCGCTGTGCTCAAGGCACAAAAATATATGAAACAGAATAGCTTTACGTATGGAAGGAGATTGCCGCGCTACGATACCGTAATGCCTAACTAAGCACGATTCAATGACTTACTGCTTCGAATACGGTCTCATAGGCAACGGTGCTCGCAATGACCGGAAAAAATACCGTTCCTCTATCGTCATTGCGAACGTTAGTGAAGCAATCTCCCTTTTCATTCTTGTTGGTGCGCCTGAAGGGCGCATGGTCTATCTCGTAATGACAGCAAAATTATTCGTGAGTAATATAGTGAGAACTTTGGGGAAATGAATAACTCAGGAGAACTTCCTCTGCATTACAAGTTAATGATAGATACTATAATTGTAATTAATGCCGGAATTGTTATCCCAGTTATTAGCGCTGTCTTTAAAACAGACGTGGAATGTGTCAACAGGTTTAGGAATGGTTACACTGGTTTCGAATCCATCCATAGTCTTTACCATTTTGTAGTCACGTACGTCTTCCCAATTTCGTCCGAATCCGACGTGAGCATAAATTTCACTGGCGCCACTTTGTGAAAGCAGACCATTATAAGTTATTTTGATGATGTCTTTGGAAGTAGGAAAGGCAGGCCTAATGAATACCCCGTTGGCATCATAATGTGTATTTACCGTTTTTAACATCTGGCATCA
This sequence comes from Sporomusaceae bacterium ACPt, assembly GCA_041428575.1. GTDB lineage: Bacteria > Bacillota > Negativicutes > Sporomusales > Sporomusaceae > Sporomusa_D > Sporomusa_D carbonis. The sequence continues at coordinate 3,576,061 of CP155570.1, read as the reverse complement.
TCCTCCTTTAGGTCAAGATACAATTAGTGTTTCCTAATTTTAAAGTGAACATGTCTGTAAATAATTTAATCTAAGGGACGGTTAAGCTCATGAATAAAGTGGTTCAGAAACCTTTATATTGGTATTCAGATTCAAGGCGGGGAAAAAGATCCTGAAACGCAGAAACGTTGCAGGATCTTTTTTAAAGGCTGATATCGAAAGTTTATAGGTATGATTTTAAAGGAATTTGGAAGTTATTAGGTGAATAGTAAAATATAAGGAGAGAAGGATTTAAGATAGCATAATTCATGGTTGGATAAATGTGGCAACAAGTTATTGGTAAGGGGAGAGGTAATAATCATGAAGCAAGAACGAATAAAGCAAATCGTTGGAATCGGCTATGTGAACTTGGCAACATTGGTATGGGCTACCAATATGGTACTAGGCCGGTTGCTGAAGGATTCTATGGGACCGATCACTATGTCGGCGGCCAGATTCTTTATAGCTTCGATAATTTTTGCCGTAATGCTCCGGCAACAGCCGCTTAAAGAACGGCGAATGGATAAAGATTACCGGTTACTGGCAGCAATGGCTCTTACCGGGATCGTATTGTTTTCTCCGGTACTTTATTTAGGACTTCGCTATACTACCGCAGTCAACAGTACGATTATTAACGGATTAGCGCCGCTGTTGACCGGCCTTTTTGCGACTTGGCTTATAAAAGAACCTATGTCCCGCAGGCAGATTAGCGGCGCTCTAGTGGCGTTATTTGGCGTACTTTTTTTGATTTCAGGCGGCTCGTGGTCATTTTGGAAAACGGCACAATTTAACATGGGTGATTTCATTGTCCTGATTGCAGTAGCCATATGGGGATTGTATTCTGTTATTAGCGGTAAGGTTATGCATTATCGTTCTTCTATTTCCGCAACAGCTTTTTCAACATTTCTAGGTCTTCCGGTCTTATGTCTGTTAGCTGTATGGGAACTGCAAACTATTCCGGTTAATCTTGATGTTACATTGATTGTAAGCATCATCTATTTGGGCATTGTTCCGGCTGCTGTCGGATTTTATGCCTGGAATGCGGGTGTAGCCCGTCTTGGCCCAAGCGGAGCTATGGTTTTTTATAATACGTTACCGCTGTATGGCGCTTTACTCGGTTTTATATTTTTAGGCGAGCCAATCGGGATATCCCATATAATTGGCGGACTGCTAATTGTAATTGGCGGTATCTGGGGAGCACGGAACCCGGCTAAAAAGGAGGTGATTGATTGTGGCGATTAATTAGTTTAAACAAATATTTTCCTGGGAAATACTTAGAATAGGTAGCAGTGGAAGCGTTTATTTATTTCCGGTTTGGCAGTAGGACTGGTTATTTTGCTGAAGTTTCCCGGGCAAGCTCCGGTTTGGTAAGATTTGCCGCAGTAATCGTGTTGGAATCGAACAAATAGGCTATAAAGAAGGTAGCAAGGCACGCCAGCCATTCCAGATAGATAACATGAGGAAATATACGGACTGACGGCATGGTCTGCCACAGGATCAAAACGATAAGACTGGCTAGTACGGTATAAAAGGCGGAGTTCCTCCGGCACAGGCCGGGCATAAAGAGCGTAAACAATACAATAACACTGAACGCTGCGGTAAGGCTAAGGCCGATCATGAGGGTTTGAATAATTCCACTTACCGTCATCGCCAGCAACAGCGTTACCATTCCTAAAACCAGTACCGATCCTTTAGTGACAAGAAGGAAATTTTTTTCCGTAACAGTTGGGTTTACAAATCTTTTATAGATATCTTGGGAGAACAGCGTAGCTGAGCTTAATAGCAGATTACAGGCGGTGGATATATCGGCGGCCCACAAAGCGGCCAGAGTAATACCTGCCAGGAAGGGATTCAGAGACATAATGGTAAGCGGCAAGGCAAGTGAAGCGCTGACGTCAGGGTACATAGATTTTGCGATAATCCCCATTAGGGCACAGACGAAACCAATGGGCAACATCATGAGGCCACCGATAATGAACCCGCGGCGGGCAGTGTATTCATCTTTGGCGCCCAGTGAAATTTGAATAATGCTTTGCAGTGACAAGTTAACCGTTACCAGTACGACAATCCAGCTAACAATCCCGGTAACACCGACACCGCTAATCACATCAAAATACGGTATGTTGGGCGGTAATTTAGGAACAATGTTCGAGATGCCGCCGACCCGGGTCAGACTGACAAAAGTGGCTAAGAGGATGCCGATATAGATAAGCGTGATATTTAATATGTTGGACAAGCTGGCAGACCACATACCGCCGATAAAGGTAATGCCGATAAACACAACCGCGCTGGTAAGCATACCGGTGGTAAAGGTAAAGATATCAGGGAGCAGAGTGCAGAGAATGCTGCCGCCGGCAATGTATTGCAGAGATGTAATGACTAATTGGATAATGATTTGGCAAGCGACACCGGCGATCATTCCTTTTTTGTCGTAAAATCGCTCCAACAGTTCCGGGATGGTAGTAATACCCAGTTCCCGGTATTTTTTCGCCACCAACAGTCCCATGGTAATAGCGCCAATCCCCCAAGCGGCAGTATACCAGCCTGCGGAGAGACCCAGTTTATAAGCCTGCTCCGAAACTCCGATGGTCGAGGCCCCGCCTATGGCAAGGCCTACGATTGAGACAGTAATCAGTGGAGTGGTCAATTGTCTTCCTGCCAGGATATAATTAGTTGCACCGCCGCTGGAGCGGCGCTGTGCGAAGTAGCTGATCAGAAATAAAAGAGCAATGTATAACAGCACAATGGTTAAAGGAATACTCATAATTTACCTCCTATAATCAATGTTCACATTCATTATTCTTAATGCCGGCTTACTAAGAATAACAAAAAGAGAATAATAAAAAAACCGCCCCTTCGATAGGGACGGTTTTAACCGCGGTACCACCCAAATTAATCTTATTCAAAAATAAAAAAGGCACCGCGTCAGGGGCGAATTGCCGCGGTACCACCCTTTTTGATCATAAGATCCTCTTGAAGTCTGTAACGTAGACAATACGGCCCGGCCTACTGGAATTTCAGCCTGCGGTTCGGGAAGGAACTTCATCATGCATTACAACCGGTTCGCACCAACCACCAGTTCTCTGAATGTAACAACATGATTACTTTTTTCCGTCATTACCATTATCAATGATTATATTGATTATTATTGTAGTTTGTGGTTGGATGTTTGTCAACAGGGTGCAAAATATTTTCGTAAAAAAGTTAATTGCGATTCATACGAGCAAATGAATTGACAGGTGTCCGAAGCTATAGTACAATAAGTTGCAAATCACAGATATTGATGACGTGCTATGATGAAGAATAGTAAACAAGGGAAGGATTCAGAGAGCCAATGGATGGTGTGAATTGGTACCTGATCTTGTTGAATCCGCTTCGGAGCAGACAGGGAAACAACCTGGTCCGGTTTGATACCGTTATCATCTGAGAGGTCATATTTTTATGACAAAAGAAGGTGGCACCACGTGAGAATTTTGCTCCCGTCCTTGGCGATAGCTAAGAACGGGAGTTTTTTGATTTCCCCAATATTAAAACAGGAGGTATATTATGAAAATTTTAGTTGCAGAAACCATTTCCGAAAAAGGAATTGAAGTGTTGATTAATGCCGGCGCATCTGTGGATGTTAACACTAAACTTTCACGGGAACAATTACTGGGAATCATTGGCGATTATGATGCAATTATTGTCCGCAGCGTAACCAAGGTAAATGAAGAATTTTATCAAAAGGCCACTAAATTGAAAGTGGTGGGGCGTGCGGGCAACGGGGTAGACAATATTGATATGGAAGGTGCGACCAAACGCGGTATTATTGTGGTAAATACGCCGGAATCTAATGTGGTGTCAGCTGCAGAACATACCATTGGTTTATTACTTGCTTCTTGCCGGAATATTCCTCAGGCTCATGCCAGACTTCAGGAGCGGGTTTGGGACCGTTCTAATTTAAAAGGGGTTGAATTGTTAAATAAAACCGTAGGGATCGTGGGACTGGGCCGGATCGGGTCTTTAGTGGCTACCCGTTTAAAAGCTTTTGGTATGAATGTCATTGCTTATGATCCCTATATCAGTGACGCCCGGTTCAAAAAATTTGGCGTAGAGAAAAGAGAAAAACTGGAAGATTTAATCAAAGAATCGGATTTTATTACTGTTCATACTCCGAAAACAGAGGAAACCATGGGGATGATCGGTAAAGATCAATTTAAAATTGCTAAAAAAGGTGTCCGGGTCGTGAATTGTGCCCGGGGTGGCATTATTGACGAACAGGCTTTGGTAGAGGCTCTGAAAGAAAAAATTGTTGCCAGCGCGGGGATTGATGTATTAGTGGATGAACCCAATCCCACTTCGCCACTGCTGGATCTTAGCAATGTGGTTGTTACACCGCATTTGGGTGCCGATACCGTAGAGGCTCAGGACAATGTGGGGGTGACGGTAGCGCAGGAAGTCATCAGCGCGCTTAAGGGAGAGATGGTGCCCAATGCCGTCAACCTGCCTACCATCCAGAGCCGGGACCTTGAAGTGCTGAAATCCTATCTGCAGCTTGGTGAAATATTGGGAAAAATATATTACCAGTTAGAAAAAGAAGCAGTTGAAAAAGTAGAGATTATGTATAGTGGTGAAGTTGCCGGCCTCGAAACATCAATGATTACATTGGCAATACTTAAAGGGCTGTTTGAACCGGTGTTAAAGGAAAGAGTTAATTATGTTAATGCCAGCCTGACGGCTCAAAGCCGGGGCGTTATTGTAACCGAGAGCAAAGAAGCTGTAGCCGATAATTATTTGACCTTGATCAAGGTCAAAATCGTGTCCCCCAAAGGAAACTTCACGATCAGTGGTACGGTGTTTGGGAAAGGTGAGTTGCGTATTGTAGAACTCAACGGATATGAGTTTGATGTTACCCCAACCCCCTATATGCTTATGGTGGAAAATATAGACAAACCCGGTGTTGTCGGTCAAATTGGAACTCTGCTGGGAGTCGGCAAAGTAAATATCGCCACCATGCAACTTGGACGGAATTTTGCCGATAACCGCGCGATGATGGTGCTTACTGTTGATTCGGAAGTATCGAAAGAGACTCTGCAATTTATTGGAAGCGTGGAAGGTGTTGTAAAAGCACGGTCGGTCAAAATATAGCTTTTCATGGGTTGAAGTCAATACACAGGATATAACATTTAGCAACAAATAATCAAGTAAAGGGGTAAAAATATGGATTTTGACAAAATTCCTCCACGCAAGGAAATTGAAGCAGTAACGGTCTACGTACCAGGAAAGCCGATAGAAGAAGTACAGCGGGAATTTGGCCTAGAGCGCATTATTAAGCTGGCATCTAATGAAAATCCCTTTGGATGCTCTCCCTTGGCTCAACAGGCAATTATTCGTGAAGTTGAAAACGCGGCTTTGTACCCGGAGTCATTAGCGCCGGCTTTAGCGGAAAAGTTGGCAGACCGCCTTGGGCTTGATCCGGACAACTTTATTTTTGGAAATGGTTCGGAAGAAATCATTCACATGTTAACAAGAAGTTATATTAGTGCCGGCAATGAAGCAATCATGGCTGATGTCACTTTTCCTTTATATAAAACGAATGTAATGATTGAGGGGGGAGTTCCGGTAATTATTCCCCTGATTGACGGTGTTCATAATCTACAAGGCATGTTTGCCGCAATAACCGAAAAAACCCGGATGATTTTTATATGTAACCCCAACAATCCCACCGGAACTATTGTTGACAAGGGGGACTTGCTGTCATTTATTGAAAAGGTGCCCGGGAATATTTTGATCATCATGGATGAAGCCTATTACGAATATGTGCAAGATGAAGCATATCTCGAGACAATCCCGCTAATGGCAAAGCATCCTAATCTGGTCATCCTCCGGACCTTTTCCAAAGCTTATGGCCTGGCGGGATTGAGAATCGGGTATGGTATGATGCAGCCGTCCGTACGCCAGGAACTTATTAAAGTTAAAGAAGTATTTAATGCTAACCGCTTCGCCCAGGCGGCTGCACTGGCCTCTCTTGATGATCCCTCTTTTGTTGCGTCTTGTGTACAGAAAAATATTGCCGGCAGGAAGTATCTTGAGGGAGAACTGAACAATATGGGATTTACATGCTTTCCTTCCCACACTAACTTCTTAATGGTTAAACTGGACCGTTCAGGGGACGAAGTATTCCAGGCTCTTTTAAAACAGGGCATTATCATCCGGCCGGTCGGTTTTCCTAACACAATACGTGTAACCATTGGCACCGAACAGGAGAACAGAGAATTCATCGCGGCTATGCAGAAGGTTATCTGGGTTCGTAATTGAAAAATAGTACCTTTGTCCTAATTATGCAAAGAAAATAGGGACTTCAATCTGATTTATTAGTCGCCGGACCAACTCTAAAATAAAAACATTAGTTTGACAATTTGCCTAAGGCGCCTAAATAATCTAAAATAAAGAGCAGAGGTCCTGATTGAATGCTAAAATATTGTTTTGATGATGCCGGCAGTCTTGATAATGAGAAATTTAACTGCTTGGTTGGTAAGTTCAGGAAGATTATCTATGCATATGCAAATAATTATTACTTGCCGGGAGGGGATGTTGACGACCTGTATCAGTGGGGTTTGCTCGGCTTATATAAAGCCGTTTTACAGTATGAAGATAATAGTCGGCATAGTTTCGATTTGATAGCCAGAATAAATATTAAAAATATGATTAAGTCGGCAATAACGATGGCCAATAGGAAAAAGCATATGGCAGCAAATTATGCCTGGTCATTGCATCAGGCAAGCGACGATAATGGACCTGACGGCAATATGAAGCTTGTTTACCGGTTGGGTGTAGACAATGAGATTAGAGATCCGCTTGAGTTAATCATAGATAACGAATCTGTGCAAAAAATTAAAGAAGCCATTAACAGCAGATTGTCCTCTACTGAACGCAGGATAATGATGCTCTATATGAGTGGCTATAAACAGAGATATATTTCGGGAAAACTTAATTTTGAACCTAAAGTGATTGATAACGCAATACAGCGCGCCAGGAAAAAGTTATCTGACTACCTATTACCCGGCAAAAAAAAATACAGCAATAGAAAGAGGTAAAGTGCAGATACAGTGACTATTACCTCTTTGCCTACGCTGCGAATTCTTTCTGGGAACGAGGTAGCATTTGAAGGTAAGACAGAACTGCGTCAGGCTATAGCAGGGCGTTTTGCCAAAAACTTAACCGTTGTTAATTTTCAAGCAGCGGGCGAGCACGCGGAAAAGTCCTTAATCAAGATTCACCCCGCAAAGGGATCCTTACCTGGAAAATTCGTTACGAGCCAATAAACAAGGGCTGCAACTTGCGCCTGTCCGGCGTAAGTTGCAGCCCTTGTTATTATTCATAGCCGGGATACACATAAGGCGATGACAGCCGCAGTGGCACACCTTTTAGAATTAGCCGGCGGGCAATCGGCACAATGTTGCAGTCGCAAACAGGGAACAACATCTCAGTCAAACAAGCCGGCACTATTAATAATATAGTACCAGGTATTGCCATTTGTGCATAAATAAAGTATAATTGTAAATAGTAATATTATTAATTAGGGGGATACGGATTTGGAAAGGTTTATTACTGTGCTTCGCGGCCAAGGATATAAAATAACACCGCAACGCCGGGCGGTGATTGGAGCGCTCCAGGAGTGCGGCAAATTTGCCACTGCCCAGCAAGTACTGGAACATGTAAAAATAAGTTTTCCGGATATGAGCCTGGACACCGTTTACCGGAATCTAAGCTTATTGGTCGAGCTGGGATTAGTGCATGAAATACATATGCGGGGGCGGGACGGCAACGTGTTTGAAATTGTCACATCAGACCACCACCATCATTTGGTGTGCTTGGGCTGCGGCAAAGCCGAATGCCTGGATTTCTGCCCGATACATATTGAAGATGTGGTCAAGGCCGAAGAGAACGGATTTAAAGTTACTTCTCATGCACTTGAGTTTTATGGATATTGCCGTGAGTGTCGCACGGCAAGTTAGTAACCAAAAGGGGGATTTTGATGCAACGTTTAGTAAGAAAGGGAATTGTTGTGATGCTGTGTGCCGCCCTGGTATTGACAGTGGCGGGATGCGGGAACAAGGCTAAATCAACCCAATCTGCACCGGATAAGTTAAAGGTTTTAACAACAATATATCCGGTTTACGAATTTACACGCCAAGTTGGGGGCGATAAAGTCGAGGTAGCTATGCTGGTGCCACCTGGCGCGGAACCGCATGATTGGGAGCCGACTGCTCAGGACATGGTGAAAATTAAAGAATCTAAATTATTTTTATATCATGGCGCCGGGCTTGAACCTGTGGATAAATTACTGAAAAAAGACGTGGTAGGCACGGCTAAGACTGTGGAGGTCAGCAAGGGAATTGCCCTGCTCCCCGGACATTCTGAGGATGAAGATGAGGGCGAGGACGGTCATGATCATGAAAATAAAGCAGAAGCCAAGCATCAACATGAGCATGAATTTGACCCGCATGTCTGGCTTGATCCGGTGTTTGCCCGGCAGGAAGTAAGAGTCATTGCCGGAGCGCTGAGTGAGGTTGATCCTAACAATAAGGAATACTATCAGAAAAACGCTGAATCCTATGTACAGGAACTGGCCAAGTTGGACCAGGAATATCAGAGTGTCATAGCCAAGGCCAAGCGGCGGGATATTATCACCAGTCATACCGCTTTCGGTTATCTGGCAAAACGGTATAATCTTGACCAGGTGGGAATTATGGGATTATCGCCGGACAGCGAACCTACTCCCGACAAAATGGCTAAGGTAGTCAAATTTTGCCGGGACCATCAAGTAAAGTACATTTTTTTTGAAACAATTGTAAGTCCGAAATTAGCCGATACTATTGCCAAAGAAACAGGAGCCGGCCTGCTTGTACTCAATCCTGTGGAAAACTTAACTGAAGAAGAAATGAGGCAGGGGAAAAATTATCTTTCAGTTATGCGGGAGAATTTAGCAAATTTAGCAAAGGCGCTAACAGAGTAATGAAAAATCCCAACAGACTGAAAAATCTGTTGGGATTTTTTGCGTTATTTTTGATAGCTTGTCCGGGCATGTTAATGCTCAGCCAGCCAAACAGGGGGGTGGAAGCGGCGACCGGTAGCACACCAAAATACAAAACGGCAACAGGGGTTCATGAGAAGGCGAATACCGAACCCCAGAATAAAACGTGGAAGCTGCCTTTGCAGCCTAATACTCATTGCCGCTAAACTAAGCGTGTTGTTGACGCCTATGGTATTTAAGATGGTTAGGAAAGTATTTAACTTTTTACTAAATACAAGGGACACAGCTATTTTGATAATTCTGTAGGGCATCAGGATCACTCCTTCAGGTGCTTTATCAGTACGGATATTTTCGTCCGTGTGATGGTGTGCCTGGCCTTACTTACCGATAAATTCCTGAACTACATAGACTGAGCCGTTTGGACTCTGAACCACACCGATACCTACTTCGGTATAGCTTGCATTAAGAATATTGGCACGATGTCCTGAGCTGTTCATAAACGCGGTTTCGGCTGCAGCAACGCTCGTGTTTATTGCCAGGTTTTCACCGGCAGTTTTGTAACTTATGCCTGCCTGGTTCATACGGTCAAATGGCGATTGCCCTTCGGGGTTATAGTGGGAAAAATATCCCCGCTTAATCATATCTTGGGCATAGTTTTCGGCCAGACGGGTTAATTGCGAGTTTACTTTTAAGGCCGGTAACCCATTTGCCGCCCGGTCCTTGTTTAAGAGGCTGACCGCCTGTTGTTCTCCGGAAGCGGAAACCGTACCGCTGCCAGTCTGGGTCGAGCCTGAAGTTCCGCTGGAGTTTTTGCTGGACGAAGAACTTTTGTCTGATGAACCACCATGGTTAGACAGTGCAGCAATCACTCCGATTGCCGCAATACCGGCTAGAATACTATTTGTCGACGCATTATTTTGTACTGATTCCTCTGTAGAAAGATTGTCAGGACTGGCGGCAGAGGCCGAAGTGGCAAAAGCACCGCCAAATGACGTGGTAAGAAGTGAAAAAGAGAGAATGCCGACAACCAAAGTATTCTTGATGGGGTTGTTTATCATGTTAGTACCTGCCTATCTATTTTATTTATGTAACATGATTCTGCAAATAAATATTCGACATTTCTTATAGTTGTCCTGTTAACATAATTATAGTAAATTTTGTTATGACGGCCAATCCTGGTGATCCGCAGGCTGACGGGTTTATTGCGCAAAGTAAGCCTTAAGCGCAGCTTATTGAACATCCTTGTCTCCCTGAAGAAAATAGCCCACGCCGCGCACTGTCTTGATGTTGGCAATGTTGAGCTTTTTGCGCAAGTAATAAATGTACAGATCGACGTTAGCAATATCGGTTTCAGAATTGTAACCCCAAACTTTCTCCAGAATGCGTTCTTTGGGAATTACTTGGTCCATATTGCGCATCAACAACTCTAAAAGTAACGATTCTTTCAATGTAAGGTGAATGGTCTTATCGCCTTTTACGACTTCACCGCGTAACGGATGGAGAGTCAGGCCGGCAGCACAGATGGTGTCGCCGACAATGTCCTTGCCCTTTCTGCGGGTTAGGGCACGCAGCCTTGCCAGCAGTTCCTCGGCGAAAAATGGTTTTACCAAATAATCGTCGGCGCCGGCGTCCAAGCCTTCCACCCGCTCTTTGGGAGCGTCCCTGGCTGTTAAAAGCAGGACCGGAGTATCAAATCCCAGACTGCGAAGCTCCTTTAGGCAGGCGATGCCGTCGCGGCGGGGCAGCATGCGGTCCAGGATGATAATGTCGTGAACTCCGGTGACCGCCATTTCGAGACCTGTTTCTCCATCCATGGCGGTATCCACTGCATAACCGCTTTTCTTTAAAAGATGGGACAGTGCTTCCGTTAGTTTGCGTTCGTCTTCTACCAATAATAATTTCATCAAGAACCCTCTTAGTATCAACAGCCTTGTTTACATTTTGCCATCCGTGGATTATTTTGCTATTATCATTTTAACGGATTTTTATTGTTATTTCACTTAATATTTCAAAGAATATTCAAAGATTCTTTGGGCAAAATCCGTAATTTTCGTAAATGTTCAAAGGAATTTCCAATAATATCATCCGATAATTTTAATAACTGTTAATTTTTCGGGAATATTACAATCTTTGATTAAGGGGGATGATTGACTTGGCAATCACATCAATAGGTCAATCCGGCAGTGTTCAGATAAGTCAGAGCAGCAGTACCAACGAGCTCAAAGCGTTAGAAAAGAAAAAGCAGGATTTACAGAACGAAATCAATGAGATAAACCAGGATAAGACGACAAAAGTAGAAGACAAGCAAAAAAAAGTTCAGTTGCTGGAAGCGCAAATTCAGGCGATCGATGCTCAAATACAGCAGCTTCAGCAAAAAAAGACAGATTCGCAAACAGCAAATAACCAAGAAAATAATGAGGGTAGCTCGGCAAATAGTCAAAAATCTTTACAGAGTCAAAACTTTATCCGTCAAAGGATCGATATCGAAGTTTGATGCTATTGAAAAGAATCAGGGTATATACCGGAAGAGTGAACAAGCCGGAGGACTCATCTAATTGGCAGATGAGTCCTCCGGCTTTATTTTTTCATTCTGCAAGCAAATGTTTTTTCCTTTTATATTTGCTAAATAAAAACTAAATATATAACGGCGACATTATATATGGATAAATATTCTTCAATTGCTCAAAGCAAAATCTATTCGTAAAATCCTGTCAATTATTTCAAATCTAATTAACAAGGGAGGAACAAAAAACATGAGTACCAGCTCGGTCTCAAGTACAACAACCTAAAAGAAGAAATGTCCGATGCGGAAATAGAAAACTGGGAAAAAAAGGCTAAGACCGGATTGCTGGAAAGAGATTCGACGTTGCGCAGTTTCCTCAGCAATATGCGCAATGCCCTGATTGATGCTGTTTCCGGTTTGTCTACCACTATTACCGGCATCGGGATTACCACCGGTACTTATGATGAAAAGGGTAAACTGTATATTGACGAGGATACATTGAAAACAGCCATCCAGAGCAATCCTGAGGGGGTTATGAACCTGTTCACCCAAACGTCGTCCAGCTATCCGGGCACGACCATAGTACGCAAACTCAATGCCAGTCAGCGGGCGGCAAGATACAGCGAGGAAGGTATCGCCTACCGGATATATGATATTTTACAGGACAATATCTCAACGGTTCGCGACAGCAACGGCAATAAAGGGTTGCTCATTGAAAAGGCCGGGGTGGAAAACGACGCGTCCGAAAGCGATAATATGCTGAGCGACCAGCTTGAAGACCTTCAGGAGCGGATCAAGAAGGAAGAAGACCGGCTGGATGACAAACAAGACAGCCTTTACGACCAGTACACCACGCTGGAAACCTATATCAATACCATGAACGCTCAGTTGTCGGCCTTGTCGTCCTATCTCTCGTCATGACAGGGGGGGGAATAATGAATAACAACGAAGTAATGGCGTATTTAACAAGGAAACTGGAAATTATTGAAAAAATCAATACCAATACCGAGACGCAACGGCGGTTTGTGCGCAGACGGGAGATGCGGGGGCTGAACCGCCTGCTTAGAGAACGGGCCGTACTGATTGATGAGCTCGTCGCCGTGAATGGCAAGTTGAAGAGTGATCCTGGCTGGAAAAATCTTAATGAGTTTAAAGCTATGGTTCAGACTATTGAGACAAGGCAAAAGGAAACATTGGACGCTTGCGACCAGGTTTTGCAGGAGGCTTTAGCCGAACACCGGCTGATCGCCGCTGAATTATGCAATATAAAGGCGCTGCGACAGTTAAAAAACCGGTATGTCCGGCAATGGACAGTAATGGCTTTGGGACACCGTTTTAGTGCCGAAGGATAATGAATAAATAAACCCCTCACGTTATGCGTGAGGGGTTTATTGCGGTATTCTTTATTTCAAGAGAGACAATACCTGTTGCGGCAGCTGGTTGGCCTGGGCCAGCATGGCGGTAGCCGCCTGGTTAAGGACACTCAGTTTGGTGTAGGTAGCCATTTCGGAGGCCATATCAACGTCGCGGATGCGCGATTCGGCGGCAGTCAGATTTTCACTGGAAGTGGTCAGGTTGTTAATGGTATGTTCAAGGCGGTTTTCAACAGCGCCGAGTTTAGCCCGTTCGGAAGAAACTTTGTTAATGGCACTGTCGATTGTGGTGATGGCAGCAGTAGCCTTACTCGACGTAGATAAATCCAGCCCGGTATCGGTACCGTCCGAAGTGGCAACACCCAGGCTGTAGGCGTCCATATTATTAATGGCAAGCTCTATACCCTGTCCTTCGTTGGCGCCGATTTGGAAGTACAGGGCATTATCGGTGCCTACGGTAATGGTAGCGGTATCGCCGTCGGCAACAGTGCCGTCTTTGCCGACAACAGTAAGGCCGTCAGCCGCATCGCCTGATTTATTCAAAGTAAGTGTATTACCTTTACCGGTAGCGGTTTGGCCGTTTATTGTACCAACCGCGTCGGTGCCGGCGTCCGAAACAGTTGTTTCCGTACCAGTTGTTGCCGCAAACAAATCTTGCAATGTGGCCGTAGCACCTGATAAGCTGATCGTAGCATTACTGCCGTAAGAATCAGACGTTAATTGAATAAAGTTGTTGGTAGCGTCGGTTGAGTCTAAAGTGGCAGTTACGCCTGTATCGCCGCTTACATTATTAATCTTTTTAACTACGTCATCGACAGTATCGCCAGACTCGATAGTAATAGTGGTGCCGTTAATTTGAATATCTCCGGCAAATGAACTTACATCAGTTGCGGTTGTTAAGGTGCCAGTGCTATTTGCTGTTGCATTGGCTTGGCTGCCTACAGTTGCCTGGGTTGCCGCCGTAGTAAAGGTTACATCGTATACGCCGGCTTTGGTATTGGTTCCTGCAACGGCTGAATCAATAGAAGCAGCATTTGTGCCGGACGCAGTAGCAGTCTTAGAAAGCTCACCATTAAGCAATTTTTTGGTGTTAAATTCGGTGTCGTCAGCGATACGGTCAATTTCCTGACGCAGCTGGTTTACTTCATCTTGGATGGCAGTCCGGTCATCTTCGGTTAAAGTATCGCTTGACGCCTGTACTGCCAGCTCGCGCATGCGCTGCAGGATGCTGGTGGTTTCATCAAGGGCGCCTTCGGCCGTCTGGGTCAGCGAGATGGCGTCCTGGGCGTTGGAACTGGCTTGATTAAGACCGCGGATCTGGCCGCGCATTTTTTCCGAGATGGCTAAGCCGGCGGCATCGTCAGCCGCACTGTTGATGCGGTAGCCGGACGACAGTTTCTCCAGGGATGAGTTCATTAAAGCATTGTTTTTGTTCAGTTGGTTATAGGTGTTCAAAGCCGACAAGTTAGTGTTAATGACCATTGACATAGTTAATTCCTCCTTGATTTTGCGTTAAGCTTCCGTGCACCGGGAGCACTTTGGCAAGTGCTGAGTTTTTACCCCTTGGGTTTCCTTCGTTACCGCTTATTACCCAAGGTTGTCCACGAAGATTGCCTCCTTTCATGTTTTTCTACCCTTAAGTTCGAAGGGTAATATTATAAAATTGTTAAAAAAAATATTAGAAATTTGTTTAATAAATATGAATTTAAGATTTGGTCAAACCAAAAGGAAAAGCCACCGGCGGTAACCCGCCAGCGGCTTTTTTATGAATACGGTTTATATAGGTTTGGTATTAATTTACAGCTTTGGTCACATTTTTATTGCCGTGTAAACAATAGCCAACCCCCCATACTGTCTTGAGATTGGAAAGTTTAAGCTTTTTGCGCAAGTAGTGGACATACAGGTTGACAGTGGTAAATTCCGCGTCAGAATAGTAGCCCCATACCTTTTGAATGATCTGTTCTTTAGTGACTACCCGGTCATAGTTGCGGATAAGCAGTTCCAATAGTTGCGCTTCTTTCAGGGTTAGCTGAATGACCTCACCGTTTTTGGTGACCTGACCGCGCAGGGGGTTAAACACAAGGCCGTCAACGGTTAAGACGTTTTCTGCCAATTCTTTGTGGCGGCGCCGGCCCAAGGCCTGCAGCCTTGCCAATAACTCGACAGAAAAAAACGGTTTGATCAAGTAATCGTCGGCGCCGGAATTTAAGCCTTCTGCCCGGTCTTCGGGAGAATCCTTGGCTGTTAAAAAAAGAACAGGAGTATCATGTCCCAGACTGCGAAATTCTCTCAGCAGGGAAATACCGTCTTTATTGGGGAGCATGCGGTCCAGGATGATAATATCATAGATACCGGTACAGGCCATTTCGATTCCTGTTTCGCCATCCAGGGCGGCATCTACCACAAAGCCGTTTCTTTTCAGTAAATGCGACAGGGAATCAACCAATTTACTTTCATCCTCGACTAATAACAATTTCATTTAAAACATCCTTTAATGGCCACAACCTTGTGAAGTTTTTCCTTCCGTGGATGTTTTTTCAGTTTTGTTTTTATTACAGATGGTAAATTGAATATATGTATGCATGAAAGCAATCTACGAGGCAGTCCGTTCATGATTGGGCATTTGCACGGTAAAGGTTGTTCCCGCTCCGGGTGTACTCGTAACGCTGATGATTCCGCCGTGGCTCTCAATAATCCATTTGGCGATTGCCAGTCCTAATCCGGAGCCTCCTTTGTTCCGCGACTTGTCTACCTGGTAGAAGCGGTTAAAGATTTTTTCCAGATGTTCGGCATCAATTCCCTCCCCGGTGTCGGCAACAGTCAACAGTGTCTTATTACCCGATTGTGACAGCGAAACGGTGATTTTGCCGCCGGTGGGGGTATGCCTGACGGCATTGTCCAACAAAATGCTGATTACCTGCTTAAGCCGGGTTTCGTCGCCATAACCTTCAATTGCTGAAGTTGCCGTTACTTCCAAAGATGTACCTTTGGCGGCGGCAACGGCTTCAAAGGGAGCAACTGCCCGCATAAGTACGGCATTAAAGGAGAAGGACTGTTTAGCCAGCGGCTGTTGCCGGGAATCGGCCCGGGCCAAAAAGAGCAGGGAATCAACCAACTGCATCATACAAATGGACTCTTCCTGGATATTGTCCAGCCATCTACGCTGGCTGGACACTGTTTCTTCCGGACTTCCCATTACAATATCCAAGTTTGTTTGGATAACAGACAGCGGTGTGCGCAGCTCGTGGGATATATCAGAAAGAAAGTCTTTTTGTTGCTGCCAGGCCCGTTGGATGGGAATCATAGCGCGATTAGCCAGGAAAAAACTGGCGCCGAAGGAAAGCAAGGAACAGACAATGCCGACAACGGTCAAAGCTGTCAGCAACACCCGGAGCATATTCTTTTCCTGCGTCAAATCATGAAACAGAATAAGTGTTCCCGGCTGGCTGTTCAGCGGGGTTTTAAAATACGAATACTCTGTCTGCTCGAAGGTAACTGTTCCTTTTTCAAGATTAGCCTGCAGAACTTGTTCGGCTAGGGCCGCCAAAGCACCGGAACTAAGCGGTTGTCCGGACGATTGAAAGGTAATCGAGCCGGCAGGCGAGGTTTTGACAAAAAAGAAATTAGGGCCGGGGGGAGGTGCCGGCGGGGGGCCCAGTGGCCGTTTGTCCGGAAACCCTGGCGGTGGGCCGCCATGCTCCGGCAAGTCGCTGATCAAACCTGATTGTATGTCAGATATTATTTTACGGGCCAGGGTATCGGTGTGTCTGGCTATGTTGATTTGCGAAAAACAATAGGTACCGGCAATAAGCAGCAGAAACAGGGTCAAAGTAACGGCAGTATTGATTAATGTGAGTTTAATGCGCAGTTTCTGAAACATTGCTGTCTTCTACGACATCCTTCTATGCCACAACCTTGTGAAGTTTTTCCTTCCATGGGTACTTTTTCTATTATACATTTTCGCAGATAATTATTTGAAATTTATTTAGTTTACTATGAAAAAATGGCAAAAAACTAATAAAAAATTAATATTTGTTTGATTAGCCGGGCAACTGCTTAAAGCGTTTGGCGGGCGCTCTGACAAGGACTTCAAAGTACTTTGTCGAAATAAAAATGTAAAAAACAGGCGGTGGAAGCGGCACCTTCAAGCAAAATTGGAGGTGCTTATTTTTATCCGGTTATATATATATCTATATGAAATCCAATAAAGATTTTTTTCTAGGCGTGTTGTTAGTAACGCTCCACCGCTGGCGCTTGACTTACGCTTATACTAACAACACGCCTGTAAATCTTTATTGGATACTATATAGCAAAGAATTTGTAAATAATTCTTCAGCAAGCAGGAATTTTCGCTCAAATGGCAAAATAGATGTAATATGATAAATAAATTTCTTGATTGTTCCGAATATTGAACTAAGTTCATAAATAAAAACAAGTGGCTGTTTACTTGTCATAGCGAGCTAGTTCAATACGTTATGCGCTGTTGAATAACGGTGGATACGGGACAAAAGAGAAGGAAAAACTCAGAACAGTTTGGAGGTTTATGAGAATGTACAACCAAGTAAGTGAGGCAACCGTAGCAGCATTGAAGTCCATTGTTGGGGATAAGAATGTTATTACAGATCCTGATAAGCTGATAACCTATAGTCAGGATGAAGTAACTGACAGCCGCTATCAGCATACTCCCGAAGTTGTTGTTTTTCCTGAATCCACAGAACAGGTTGCCGAAATTGTTAAGCTGGCCAACCGGGAATTGATTCCGGTTACACCACGGGGGGCAGGCACCGGATTGGCCGCCGGGGCAGCACCTATGTATGGCGGCATTGTACTTTGCCTGGAAAAAATGGACAAGATTTTAG
Organism: Sporomusaceae bacterium ACPt; assembly: GCA_041428575.1. Taxonomy (GTDB): domain Bacteria; phylum Bacillota; class Negativicutes; order Sporomusales; family Sporomusaceae; genus Sporomusa_D; species Sporomusa_D carbonis. Next base: position 3,558,292 of record CP155570.1, on the reverse strand, counting down.
AGGTTAATGCCGACCATATGTATATGGTTGTCGAACCTGGGGTTAAAACTCAGGACGTGCAAAAAGCGGCCAACGAAGTGGGTCTTTTGTATGCCGGAGATCCTTCCAGCGGGGAAAATTGCTTTATTGGCGGAAACATTGCGACCAATGCCGGCGGCAACAAAGCGGTAAAGTACGGAACAACCCGCCATCAGGTATATTCGATTGAAATTGTTACTCCTACAGGTGAAATTACCGAACTGGGAGGTTTGCTGAACAAGAGTACTTCCGGTTACTGCCTCGAGCAACTGGTAATGGGGTCAGAAGGTACATTGGGGATAATTACTAAAGCAACTTTGAAGCTTGTTCCGCTACCTCAGCACAAAATGGACTTTCTCGCCGTGTTCCCAGATGCTGAATCGGCCATTGACACTGTGTATAAACTCATTAAAGCAGGAATCGATCCTACGTCACTTGAGTATATGGATAACGGCGCCGTCAATGTATGTGCCAGATATCTGAAAGAAGGCCTGCCTTATCAGGAAGAAGGCAACTATCTCATTATTACCGTTGAGAGCAATACTGAGGACGAGCTTGATGACAAAGCTGTTAAAATCGATGAAATATGCAATGAAAATGGCGCAATAGCTACTCTTGTTCCTGATTCCAAGAAAATTTGGGCGGCCCGGAAAGCTTTCGGCGATGCAAATCGGGAAGAAAGTTATATCCATAGTCCCGAGGATATGGTTGTTCCAGTTAAACATTTGCCCTATGCCATGAAAGAATATGCAAAAATTTGCGAAAAGCATTCGGCTATCGGCCGTACAGTCAGTCATGCCGGGGACGGTAATGTTCACTTAACCATTCTTCAAGGCAATATTTCAGCAGAAGAATGGCCGACGAAAATTGATGAAATACTGCACGATCTGCTTGAATTTACTTATAGTATCGGCGGCCGGATGTCAGGCGAGCACGGTATTGGCTCCAAACGGAAAAAATGGATGCATAAATTTACAGACCCGGTACAACTTAAAATTATGCAGTCGATTAAAAAAGCCATGGACCCCAACCTGATTTTGAATCCGGGGACCATTTTCGATGTTGAGTAATCCGGTTATACCAATGCCTTACCGCAGTATGAGAATAACCTGCAAATGACTTGCTGCACAACATGAACCAAGCCAAACTGGAATAAAAAATGCAATAAAGCTCATTGGAGAAATCTAACCAGTGAGCTTTATTGCTATTGATGCTTTTTTTCAAAGGGTTATTTAAGGAGGGATAATATGGATATTTATTCGCTTATGCCTTATAAAAATAAGGTTAAGGAAAAACTGGCTGCCGGTCAGACGGTAAACGGAATTTTTTATTGCAACGGTCGGCCGGCGTATGTCGAAATGGTCGGCTATGCGGGTCTTGATTTTGTTATCATTGATACTGAACATAGTTCTCATGATGCAGAAATGGTAGAAAACATGATACGGGCTGCAGAAGTGAGCGGAATGGCGCCAATTGTACGGGTTTATGAAAACTCGCCTGCTCTTATTCTGCGGGCTTTGGACATGGGTGCAGGGGGGGTGGTGATTCCGCAAGTCAATACTGCCCACGAGGCCAGGCTGGCTGTAACGGCTGCCAAATTTAGTCCGCAGGGTACACGCGGCGTGGCTGGAATAACCAGGGGAGCACGTTACGGTTACGTACCTTTGACAGATTATGTTACGTACTCAAATAAGAATAGCTTAGTTTTTGTTCAGGTAGAGGATGTAATCGCCGTTAACAATCTTGAAGAAATTCTGGCTGTTGATGGTTTGGACGGGATTTTTATCGGGCCAACAGATCTATCTCAGTCCATGGGGATGACCGGTCAGTTTGACAATCCCGAATATTGCAGGATTGTTGCTGATATTATTACGCGTGGGGTTAAGGCCGGAAAATGGGTAGGTATTTTTTGTCTTGATACTACTCAAGCCAAACATTACAGAAATTTGGGGGCACAGTTTTTGGCAATAGGTTCTGATAGTATGCTCTTTGTACCTGCAGTACGTAATTTGGTGGATGAGATTAAGAAAGGTTAGTCAAAAAAATGCAGTTGGGTTGTGTACTATGGCATAATAACCGTAATTATCAGAAGTCTTATAACATTAAAATGTTGTTGACTAATCTCAGAAAAAATGGTATTTTTTTAATAGACGAAATAATGAATTAAATTCGCATATGTGAATTTAACGGAGGGCTTTCTATTTTCAAAGTAAACAAATCGGCGTCCAGGACTGTTGATATATTGAGTTTACTTGCCAAAAGCGCCCAGCCATTGACGCAACTGGAGATCAGTGAGGCCTTAGCTTTGCCGAAAAGCAGTACCTATGAACTCCTATACACTTTACTGGAAAAGGGGATTCTGGAGTTTGATAATGAAGACTTGAAGACCTTTAAATTAAGTCTTAAGGTCTTTGAGATAGGTATGACGGTTCTGGAAAAAACCGATTTTCATGAAGTATCCCGGCCTTTTCTTAAAGATTTGAGCGCAATAACTGGTGAAACAGTATTCATGGCGATAGACAGCAATGGAACGATTGTATATGTGGATAGAATCGAAGAAAGTAGCTCAATAAGGACTGTTGCTGGTTTAGGAATAAGAAGGCCTATGCACTGTACCGGTTTAGGAAAGGCGTTGCTGGCGACATATCCGGCACAACGCGTAAAAGAAATCTGGGAAATGAGCGACCGGACAGTTATGTATACTAAAAACACAATTCGCGAATATAATGATTTAATCGAAGACCTCCGGAAGACTCGTGAACGGGGTTATGCTATTGATAATCGTGAAATGGAAGATGAGATATTTTGTGTGGCAGCTCCCATTTACGGACACTCGGATAAAGCGGTCGGCGCCCTGAGTATCGCCGCTATTTATTTAAAAATGGACGACAAAAGGACAGAACTATTTGGCAAAATGATAACAGATACGGCGTTGGCTATATCTAAAAGACTGGGTTTTAGGAAAGATAGATTATATTTTGGCGCATAAAAAAGCAGCCTTTCTTTTTATTCATAAATATGAACATATTTCATATTTATGAATAGTGTTATAGGTCAGTCGGTTATGGGAGGGAAGATAACAATGATTAGGCAGCAGGCCCATGTCATAACGTGACAAAGGGCCGGACCGGATTATGACTGAAGATGAATTAGGATTTAGGAGGCTTGTATCATGTTTAAACCTTATGGTGTTTATGCAGCGATGTTGACCCCTTTCAAAGCTGATGGAAGTATTAATGAAACCGTGTTACGGCAAATGGTTGATTTCATGATTGCTAAGGGACTGCATGGGCTGTTTCCCGTCAGTTCGGTAGGTGAGTTTGCTCATATGTCGTTAGAGCAATGTTTTGAAATCATGGAAATTGTAGTTGACCAGGCAGCCGGCAGGGTGGCTGTAACTCCGGGAGTGAGTGCCACTTGTGCGGAAAACTCAATAAAGTTAGCGCGCAAGGCAGAGAAATTGGGTTGTCAGGGTGTGGTAATTTGTCCGCCGTATTATTATCCGATCAGCCAGGAAAACATGGAAAAACATTTCGAATTAGTAGCAGATTCGGTTAACCTTCCGGTAATTTTGTATAATATACCTCTGTTTGCTGTCCCTATTAGTAATGATGTTGTTGAACGGCTGAGTCGCCGGCACAATATTGTGGGTATGAAAGATTCCAGTGGTAATATGGTTGAACTCATGCATTATATGGACAAAGTCCGGCTGAGCGGTTCGGATATGAACTTTTTGGTTGGACGCGAGGAGATATTAGCCCCGGCTCTTACGGTTGGTGCAAGTGGCTGCATGACGGCTAGTTCGGGAATTATCCCGGAAATTATGGTAGGTATTTGGGATGCCTATCATGCCGGGGACCGGGATAAGGCTAATCGTCTCCAGGTTTCCATGCTTTCTTTACTCCGGGCCATGTTTGCCGTAACGTTCCCGGTCGGTTTTAAGGCAGCCCTTGAAATGCGTGGTTTTGAAATGGGACCGCCCAAACAGCCATTGTCTGCTGCCGAAGAATTGAAATTAAACAGTGTCAAAGCACAAATAAAAAATATATTGCAAAGTTTAGAGGAAGTTATTCAAAGGGAAGGGTTGGATAAAGAGATCCAGGGCAACTGATCTCGGTTCCATCTTTTATAATATCCTGATTGTAAAAGGGGGTGATTCTAAAGCTGAAATAAACCGGCTCCCGCGTTTGGAAGCCAATCAGACCGGAGACATACCTGCTGAATTAATAAAATTTATTTGCTTGCGACGATATCGCCATGCAGCATCACAGATTCCAAGGTCGCCAATCGTTTGAATATTGTATTTATTGTAGTTGCAGCGGGATGATCGAATCCGGAAAATTCATGGAATACTAAATAATTAATTAAGGAGTGTATTACTAGTATGGAGTCTGTTATGACTAGGCAACAACTTGCCGATCAAGCGATGGATAAAGCCCAAAAAAAGCTTGTGCCATTTATCCTGCTTATGTATGTACTTGCATTTCTGGATCGCGCCAATATCGGATTTGCCAAACAAGCCTTTCAGGTTGATACCGGTATCAGTGATGCAGCCTTCGCTTTGGGCGCCGGCATATTCTTCTTGGGCTACGCCGTCTTTGAAGTACCGAGCAACATTATCATGCACCATGTTGGCGCACGGATGTGGTTGGCCCGTATTATGATTACCTGGGGCCTGGTAGCTGCTGCTTTTGCTTGGGTGACAAACGAAACCATGTTTCTAGCTCTTCGCGTTTTGTTGGGTATTTGTGAGGCCGGCTTTTTTCCGGGTATAATCTATTATCTGACTTTCTGGTTTACTTCAAGCCGCCGCAGTTCGGTTATGGGCCTATTCTATTTTGGCGCGCCGCTGTCTTTCATTTTCGGTTCACCGCTCTCCGGGATACTCATGGACATGGATGGCGTGCTTGGTTTTCACGGTTGGCAGTGGATGTTCGTAGTAGAAGGTTTGTTGGCTACACTTGTTGGCATATGGGCTTTATCGTACCTTGTAGATAAACCTAGTAATGCGACATGGATTCCTAACGAAGAAAGACAAGCCCTTATCGCGGAATTGGAAGATGAAAATGCTAATAAACCACAGGGTCACGCCAGCCCGTTGAAAGTTCTCGGCAATCCTATGGTCTTGTTCCTGTGTGCCATTTATTTCATGATTCAAATCAGCGTGTATGGTGTTACATTCTACCTGCCCACTCAGGTGGCGGCAATGATGGGGAAAAAAGTCGGGTTTGCAGTCGGCGTAGTCAGTGCTATTCCCTGGGTCTGTGCTCTCATCGCCAACGCTACTATTCCCCGGTATTCTGACCGGTCGGGGAAACGGGGCATTCTTGCTGCCGGGCTTATGTTTTTCGCCGGGCTGGGGGTTATTGCTTCGGCCACAGGTTCGCCGGTGATTGGAGTTGCAGCGCTCAGTCTGGCAACAGCAGGGTACTTTTCCTGCCAGCCTGTCTTCTGGACCATGCCTTCCCGCTTCCTGAGCGGTGTCGCAGCCGCCAGTGCCATTGCTCTTATTAACTCTGTCGGCAATCTGGGTGGCTTTATTGCTCCCAACTTGCGTGTATGGGCTGAGCAGACTTTCCATAATCCTTCCGCCGGTTTGTACGCGCTTGGCTCAGCCGCCTTTGTCGCTGCCTTACTCTTCATTATTTCCATTGCTCTTGGTATTGGGAGTAATACCCCGCCTACTATAGCCAGAAGGGCTTCAGAAAATCAAGGAGCGCAAAGTACGCTATAGGCATTTAGTTCGTACAGTTTAACTTAATATATAAGAAGGCCCTTGCCTTAGAATTGGACCCTAATCCGGCGGTGTTTAACGGTTTAAACATCGCCGGATAGAGTTCATTCTGAGGGGTCATCAGGGTCAGGAATGCAGTGTGGATGTAACCGAGCCAATCGGAGTTAGCAGGAGGGTTAAACATGGACATAATTCAAGAATTGCTCAAAGGCGTACCCTTGCCCAGGATGGTCAAAATCCGTCAAATTTTTCCCGATCCGGAAGTTGACAATTTATCTGAAACCCTACGGGCTGAGATAGCCAAACCGAATGTTGGCGAGCGTATTAAACCTGGCATGCATATTGCCATAGCTGTCGGCAGCCGTGGCGTGGCCAAGATCCCGACGATCACTAAAGTAGTAGTGGAAGAGGTCAAAAGCAGAGGTGCGATACCCTTCATTGTTCCCGCTATGGGCAGTCACGGCGGGGCGACGGCGGAAGGCCAAAGGCATATACTGGAAGGTCTGGGCGTAACGGAAGATGTGGTGGGTTGCCCCATTATTTCATCAATGGAAGTCGTTGAAATAGGACGCTTAGACAACGGGCTTGCCGTACTTATCGATAAAACGGCTCATGAAGCGGATGGAATCATTGTCATTAACCGTGTCAAACCCCATACCGCATATCGCGGTCCCTGCGAAAGCGGCCTGGCTAAGATGCTTTCTATCGGGCTGGGTAAGCAAAAGGGAGCAGACTCTTGCCATGCGTACGGTTTTAAGCATATGGCTGCTAACGTTATTGCCATGGCGGAGGTTAAAATCGCCCGTTCCAATATTCTTTTTGGAATTGCAACAGTGGAAAATGCCTATGACAAGGTGGCAAAAATTGTTGCTGTACCGGCGGCAGAACTCATTGAAACAGATAAAAAGCTGCTGGTGGAAGCCAAGGCAAACATGCCCCGGATCATGTTTGATAACATTGATGTGTTAATTGTAGAGCAAATAGGCAAGGATATTTCCGGCGATGGTATGGACCCCAATATTACGGGCAGATATCCTACACCTTATGCCTATGGTGGCCCTGAGATTGGCAAAGTAGTAGCGCTTGACCTGACTGAAGCCACACATGGCAATGCAAACGGTATGGGTGAAGGTGATTACACAACACGCCGGCTGTTTAATAAAATTGATTGGCCGAGCACCTATGCCAACGCATTAACGTCTACCGTGCCGCTGCCGGTAAAAGTGCCGGTAGTTATGGAATCTGACCGTGATGCCATTTTAGCGGCTATTAAAACGTGTTGCGCGCGGGATATAAGTAAAGCCAGGGTTGTCAGAATCAAAGACACGTTGCATCTTGGTGATATTTATGTGTCAGAATCTATGCTCGAGGATGCCCGCAATAATCCTAACATTGAAATCTGTGGTGACCCTCAAGATCTATTATTTGACTCAGACGGCAATCTCATTAAATAGAAGCCGGACAGTCAATAGCGATAATCCGGGTCTAACAATGTGCTGCATAAAATGCCCCCGCTTGTGTCGTCAGCGGGGCTGCTTTATTTTAATCTCCGGTGCGGAATGTAATTTTACAGTATATTAGCAAAAAGGGGGCTTAGTATGAGTATAAAGGCTAAGTTTTTGATCCTTAGTGTAGGAATTGGTATTATATCTAATTTAGTAGCCGGCGCAGGTGCGCTTCATTTTAGTCAGTCCGGCGGGGCAAGCGATTTCGAGACAATTGCTCTGTACGTTTTGGGGATTGTGGCGGTAATCCAAGCTATTAGTGCTGCCATTATCTGGTTCGGAGCGTCAGTAATATTACGTCCGGTAAGTCTGCTGACAACGGCAATGTCGCGTTTACGGGGGGGAGACCTTAATATTCAGATTGATTACACCGATGACGATGAATTAGGAAAGCTGGCGGCGGCATTTAACAGCACGATAGCTGGTTTGCGTGAAACGGTGAGTACCATATTTGCTGAAGCGGAAAAATTATCAACCGGCAGTTTGGGGCTTGCTGCTTTAACTTACGAAACCAAGCGGGTTGTCGGTGAGATATCTCAGAGTACAAATGAGATCGCGGAAGGATCACAACAAATTGGCAGTATGGCCCAGGAAACGGCTGCGCAGGCAGATAAAATGTCAGAACTTGTGCAGACAACTGCGGACCGGATGCAGGTGGTTTCGCAAAGTGCCGATGAAATCAGTAATTCTTCCGCCAGCGGCAGGCAAGCGATTGAACATGCGACCCGGGTAATTAATGAAATTGCTGCCACTACTCAGACCAATGCGGTCATGGTTGAGCGTTTATCGGAAAAATCATACCAGGTACGGGATATTTTGGCTATGATTGAGAATATCACCAATCAGACCAACTTGCTGGCTCTAAATGCGGCAATTGAGGCTGCCCGGGCCGGAGAACAAGGGAAAGGATTTGCGGTAGTTGCTAATGAAGTCCGCAAATTGGCTGAACAATCTCAGGAATCGGCAAAACAAATTAGCATGATTGTTGAACAGATGCTATCAGATATGGATAAAATCGTGGAAGTATTCCGCAATACTTCCCATGGTATGAGTTCAGGCGTGGAAACTATGTACCAAGCCGGTTCCAGTTTTGGTAATATAGCAAACCATGTTGATATTACCCGTAAAGAGATTGCGGATGTTGTCCACTATACCCGTGAACAGACTAATTTCACTGTTAGCCTGCGTGAAGCGGTCCATCAAGTTGCCAGCGTTTCTCAACAATCCATCGCGGCTACGCAGACTACTGCAGCCGGTACGCAGCAAGTAAATGCAACCATTGAAGAAATTGCGGATAATTCCCGGATACTGTCCCGCTTGGCTGGTGAGTTGCATCAAAGCTTATTACATTTTAGCTTGTCAGGTAAACGTATGATCCGGGTTGCTCTGGGGCTGTCAGAAACCTCGCCGGCTTATATCGCAATGAAAAAGTTTGCCGATCTGCTTGCCCGACAAACCGATGGCTGTTTTGATGTGAAAATTTTTCACAGCTCCCAATTGGGTGATGACGCCGAAATTTTGGACAAGCTGCGAAATGGCAGCCTGGATATGACGCTTATTTCCTCCACACCGGTGGCGGCCATCGCCAAGGAATTAATGCTATTCGATTTCCCGTTTCTGCTGAAGGATGAGCAAGTGGTGGACCGGGTGCTGGAAAGTCCGTTTGGAAAAAGTATGCTTGACGTTTTGGATAAATACGGACTACACGGCCTGGCGTTTGTGGAAAACGGGTTCCGTGACCTGACCAATTCGCGGCGGGAGATTAGTAAACTGGAAGACTTTCAGGGACTGAAAATCAGGACCATGGTTAATCCCATTCACATGGAAACTTTTAGACTATTAGGAGCTGAGCCGGTGCCGATGGTGTTCGGTGAGCTGTATTCTGCCTTAAGCCGGCAGGTTGTTGACGGTCAGGAAAACCCGCTGTCTACAATTATCAGCAGTAATTTTTACGAAGTGCAAAAGTATTTAACAATATCTCACCATGTTTATACGCCGTTTATCATGATGTGTTCAACGAGCTTTTGGGATAATCTAAATGATGCCGATAAACAGGTTATTGCACAAGCTGCCAGAGAAAGCGCGCTATACATAACGGAATATAACCGTAAGCTTGAGCAGCAATTGCTTGGTGATCTGGAAAGTAAAGGGATGCGGATATCCAGGATAGAAGATGGGGAATTGAAACGGATTCAGCAAGCCGTCCAACCGGTATTTGATAAATTCAAAAATGAAGTGGACGCCAAATTAATGGATGAGCTAATGTCCATCATTAATAAACGGTAAGGGCGGTCTGTCACCAGAGGTTATTGGTAAATCTTCCGAATTAGTCATTCCGTAGCTGCAGCTCAAGTCAGTACTCATCTGAGGTAGAAGATAAAGTAACATTATCTCAACAATCACTGGTAAAATAAGAAAAAAAGACGGTGTTAGACTTGGCGTTTGGCCAAGTCTTTTCTTATGCCGGTAATATTGTGTTTTTGCATGTATATGGGTAATATGTAATTGTACATTTGATGCAATTGCCTGTGAGTGATCGTGGGAAAGAAGGTAATGTATGAGAATTGCGATTATAGCACCACTCGAAAGTATTGCACATACTGCTCACGAAGTTTTGGCGAACCCGAAGTTTAATTGGCAAGCGGATTTTGATATTGTCCATGGGGACTTGGAAGCCGGGCTGGAACAGGCGTATCGTGCCGTTGAACGAGGTGCTGAGGTTATCATCAGTCGTGGCGGGACTGCTTCCTATATTGCGAGTCATATCCAGATTCCCGTTGTGGAAATACAAGTTACCGTGTTTGATATTCTTCAGGCACTGCAATGTATTAATACTATTTCAGGTGTGGTAGGTGTAGTCTTTACAAGACGGCTTTTGTTTGAATGTGAGAAGCTGGGAAATATGATCGGTATCCCAATGCGGGAATATTTTATCGAAAATGAATTAGTCCGGCAGGAAATCATTAATGGAGCAATCCGGGATGGAATTGAAACATTTCTGGGGGATGCGTCTTCGGTAAATTTGCTTAAGCAGCAAGGGCTGAAGGTATACCCGATTGAATCAGGTACTGATGCTGTGGCCAAAGCCGTCCATGAGGCAGTTTGCCTGGCCGGTGTCCGCCGCAAGGAACGAGAGAAGGCTGAACTTTTCCGTACCATCATCGATTCTTCTGCTGAGGGCATTGTCGCTATTGACAGCAAAGGGCATGTGACGACCTTTAATCCAACTGCCGAACAAATTTTTCAGATTCCTAGTTCCAGTGCGGTGGGAAAATACATTGGCGAACTTGTCCCTGACGACAAATTGAGAGGATGCCTAACCGGTGACAAATGCGATAACGAAGATGTTAAACTCATTGGCGACCGGGTGTATGCCATTAAACGCATTCCCATCAAACTCAATGGGGAGGTAGTCGGAGCGATTGCCAATCTTCAAGATGTTACCCAACTGCAGCGTTTTGAGCAAGTTGTCCGGCAAAAGCTAAATAAAAAGGGCCTTGTGGCCAAATTTCATCTGGAGCAACTGATCGGATCT